>NZ_JBEXGM010000004.1:0-363232 GCF_040607335.1 Streptomyces sp. NPDC005303
CAGTGAGGGGGCGCGCGCGTTTGGCACGCAAGCAGCACCGAATCGGCCTCAACCGAAATGAGGGGCCGATTCGAGCTCCGTCGCCGGGAACGGTACCGCGGGGGTTTACGCGTGCTCGTACACCGAGATGTGGCTCTTCCAGTTGAAGACCGTGTCCGGGATGTAGGTACCTCCGGGCGGGGTGATCAGGAACTGGTCGTCCTTGTTGTTCGGGTTCGCGGCGTAGGTGAGTCCGTCGCAGGAGACCGCCCACCGCTGCTGGTGGGTGGCGTCCTCGGCCAGGCACTTGCCGTTGGAGGCCATGAGCTCGTCACCGTCGGCGTACCACACCTGGCGGGAGTCGTTGTAGTTGCACGGGGTGAGGGCGACGTTGTAGCTGGTGTCGGTCAGGCACCTGCTGCCCTGGCCGATCAGGTAGCCGATGGCGCCGTCGTGGTTGATGTGCGGGGTCTCGGCGACGTCCCAGTTGTAGTACGGGGTGTTGTAGTTGCCCGAGTACAGGTCGTCGTGCACGTCGCTGCCGGAGGCGTGGGAGGGGATGCGGAACTGCACCCCGTCGGCGATCGGCTGGCCGCGCTTCTCGGCGATGACCGGCTCGATCGAACCGCCGCCGCTGTAGGCGATCGGGAAGGCGCCGAAGTTGTGGCCCATGACGTAGTTCAGCGCGCTCTGGACACTGCCGACCATGTTCGGGCCCACGCTGCCGATGCGGGCGCCGACGGACTTCAGGGCCTGTCCGGCGCTCTTCAGGGTGGCCCGGACGCCCTTGCCGACGTAGGACTCGTCCAGCTTGTCGAGGCCGGAGAACGTCAGCATGGAGACGGTCGCGTCGAAGAAGGCGCCGCCGACGCTCTTCCAGTTGAGGTAGCCGTCGGTCAGGTACTGGAAGGCCAGCGCGCCGACGAAACCGCCGACGAAGGACGCGAACCGCACGCCCCACTTGCAGCCGACCGGACCGGTGAGCGAGCAGATCAGCGTGGAGCCGAGGATGGTGATGACCGCGTCAGCGGCGATCTCCACCGCCCGCGCCGACAGGTAGGACCACTTGGCCTCTGTCACCTTGTGCAGCTTGCCCGTGCAGTCGGTGACGGCCTCCTTCTTCTTGGAGGCGAGGACCGTCACCTGGTGCGCGGTGAGCGCGTACGAGGTGGCGGAGACCGTGGCCGTGGAGGAGCCGGAGTCGTAGGCCGCGCTCTGGACGACGGGTCCGTTCGCCACCGGTCGTGCCTGTGCGCGGTAGGCGGCCTCGACCGCGTCGACCGTCCCCTCGCAGAGCTGCGTGACCGAGGTGGACGTCTTCCGGGCCGCGTCGGACAGGCGGCTGCCGAAGGAGGCGTCGAGGAGGGTGGCGGCCAGAGCGGTGACCAGCACCGTGATGATCAGTGTGCGTATGGGCACCCGTTGAAGCGGACGCCCGGTGAACCAGGTCAGCACGAATAAGCTCCTTATGGATGCTTTGTTCGGATCGTGAACGCGGCGGTGTGTGCGGGTGCCGCCCGGGGAGCCGCCCCTGCCGAGGCCGACGTATTCGGGTCGCCGGACCGCCGGCGGGGGCGGAACACTTCCGATCCTGTGGGGCCCGACGTTGTTGCTCAATCCCCCTTCCGGGGGCGGCAACAACTCGGTGACCTGGGGAGACGCCGAACCCGCGGGTCCGATCCGCGACACCTTCCCGGTCCGGTCGGCGACCACTGCGACCGGAACAGCCGTTGGACCGGCGGGCCGGGGCGTAGGAGTGCGGACGCGGTACTCGGGTGGTCGGCTGGTTATGGGCGTCGTGGCTTTCTTCTCCCGGATGCCTGCCTTGATGTGGCGCTTGCGCAGGGGGGCGGGGTTGCCGCGGGAGGAGGTCAGGTCCTGTCACCGGCGACCGCGTCCGACCGGGTACGGGAGCGGCCAACGGGGCCGCGGACCGAGCAGCCGCGCAGCGGGACCTCGAACTGGACGGCCCCTTGCTGACCATCGGCTACCTCTTCGGCCGAATCCCCAGGCACCGTGCCGCTCGGCACAGAACAGCTGTGGCCTGCCGCCCCGGTCGGCGAGCGCCGGTCGCAGGCCGCCCACCCGCTCGCGGCCGCGTCCAGGCAGGCGAGGGCGGCTGCGACCACGGAGGCGACACGCTCGTGGTCGCCGGCGTGGACGACGTCACAGCCGAGTCCTCCGGCCTGGCGGGTCACCGCGCCCACGTCGCCGGGGCCCTGGACGGCGCTGACCCGACCTGCCCGTTCTGCTCCTGACCCGCCAGCCCAAGTTCATCGACCGGGCAGCAGCCGCCGGCATCGACCTCCAGCTCTCAGGCCACACCCACGGCGGCCAGATCTGGGCCTTCCCCCACCTCGTCCGCCTCGACCGACCAGCCCGCCCTCGCCGGCCTCAGCCACCACGGCCCCCGCACCCTGCTCCACACCAGCCGTGGCACCGGCTTCTGGAGCCGCCGTTCCGCATTTTCGCCCCCACCGAGATCACCCTGCTCGTGCTCCGCTCGCCGCACCTGCCCACCTCGCCGTAGCACCGGGCGGGCCGGCACAACCGCTCGCAGCAGTCCCACGACCGAGGGGTGTGGCGTCGGCAGACGAACAATCGCAAGAGCCCAGCTCAGCCCCAGGCAGCCACCGGCACAAAGGAACTGTCCTGCCGGAACAGATCCGTCCCCGCCGTCCGGTCCAGGCGGAGCTGGTAGTTGTAGTGGCGCAGGAAGTACCCGGGGTAGTTGTACGACTCCCAGCGGATCGAGCCCGAGGACGAACCCGTGCGGGCGACGAACGTCGCGTCCTTGGCGAAGGTCGACGTGCCGTCGTTCGCGTCGAAGCGGCCGCGGAAGTCCCAGTGGCGCAGGTAGTTGCCAGAGGCGTCGCGGAAGGAGTAGCCGTTGGCGTCGGCGAGGCCCGCGACGACCGTGAAGGTGGACGCCGACTTCTCGGCGGCCGTGCTGGAGCCGGTCACCACCGGGAGGTTGAGCAGCGAGGACTGGGTCTGCCAGTACCGGGTCGAGTAGTTGGCCGACTGGAAGGACCGGGTGACGTTCTTCGCGAGCGAGGGCCCGCCGGACACCGTCTCCTTGATGACCGTGAAGTGGCGTGCGGTGCCGGAGACCACCGGCAGGGCGGTCGGGGCGGACCAGGTCGCGAAGGTGTCGTGGCTGTCGCTGTAGTAGTAGTTCCCGTCGCCGTAGCCGTCGAAGAAGATCCGCCAGCCGCCGTTGTCGAGCTGGATCACGGACGGGCCCTCGCGGTAGCTGCCCCAGCCCGCCCAGTCGCCGGTCCTGGAGATCGTGTAGGGGCCGGTCAGGGACGACGCCGTGGCGTACTCGATGTACTTCGTCGTCTCGTTCTTCGTGAAGGCGTGGTAGGTCGAGCCGGTCCGCACGATGTACGTGTCGATGTGGTTGGAGCCGATCCCGGACAGGGCCACCGGTGAACTCCAGGACGTCAGCGCCGAGTTGGCCGCCTTCAGCCGGTACGGTGTGAAGATCCACTCGTCGCTGGTGAGCGAGCAGGACACGATGACGTGCACACTGCCGTCGCTGTCGACGAACCACTCCGGCGCCCACGCGCGGGACAGGTTGGCGATCGGGACCGTGTAGTCGTACAGGAAGGTCCAGTTGGCGCGGTCGGAGCTGCGCGCGAAGCCAATGGTGGTGCTGACGTCCTGCCAGGTGTGGGTCGTGTACGTGAGGTAGTAGTAGCCGTCGGTGTGCTTGAAGACGCTCGCGTCGCGGATCCTGTTTTTGGGCGGCGTGTAGGCGGAGGACTTGAGCAGCCGGAAGTCCGTGGCGTCGTCCGACTGGTAGACGTTCACGGTGCCGTCGTTGCTGTTGAGGAACGGGACGATCGTGTAGCGGGTGGCCGAGCCGCTGGGCGGGGCGGCGGCGTAGGCCGCGCCGGGCAGTTCGCCCAGCAGGACGGCGGAGGCGGGCAGGGCCGCCATCGCGCGCAGCAGGGTGCGGCGGGACGGCGTGGGGGGTCGTGTGGTCACGGCGGCTCTCCCTGGGGCAAGGACACAACGCGGCTCTCGACGTCCGAGCGGCCGGACGTCCGACATTTCGAACAAGGTTCGGAAAGTCGATCAGAAGGTAGGACCGTGACCGGAACGCGTCAATGCTTTGCACAGGACCTGCGGGACCTGGTGAGCCCTGTGAGGCGCCTGTGGCGTCCGCCGAACCGCCGCTCGCACCTGGAATCGTTCCGCGAAGCGCTTTCCGACGTTACCGTTCGGTAGGCAACGTCGTCCCGGAGTCCCGGAGGTGCCCCGCATGATGTACGACCGTTCCGCAGGCCTGGTGGAGACGGCCCGGGCGCTGGCCGACGGCACGACCACCTCCCGGGCGCTCGTCGAGCAGACGCTGGCGCGGATCCTCGGCAGTCAGGGCACGCTCAACGCCTTCCGGATCGTACGGACGCGGGCCGCCCTCGCGGAGGCGGAGGCCGCGGACGCCCAACTGGCCGCCGGAGTACGCAAACCGCTGCTCGGCGTGCCCGTCGCCGTCAAGGACGACATGGACGTGGCAGGTGAGCCCACCGCCTTCGGCTGCCAGGGAGAGTTCCCGGCGGTCGCCCGGGACGGCGAGGCGGTACGGCGGCTGCGCGCGGCCGGGGCCGTGATCGTCGGCAAGACCAACACCTGCGAGTTCGGGCAGTGGCCGTTCACCGAGGGACCCGCCTTCGGCGCGACCCGCAATCCATGGAGCACGGAGCACACGCCGGGCGGCTCGTCCGGCGGGTCCGCCGCGGCCGTCGCCGCCGGTCTCGTGCCCGCGGCCCTCGGCTCGGACGGGGCCGGTTCGGTACGGATCCCCGCCTCCTGGACCCACCTCGTCGGCATCAAGCCGCAGCGCGGCCGCATCTCCACCTGGCCGCGCGGCGAGTCGTTCCACGGCATCACCGTCAACGGCACGCTCGCCCGCACGGTCGCCGACGCGGCCCTCCTCCTCGACGCGGCGAGCGGCAACCACGTCCTGGATCCGCACCGGCCGCCCGCCGTCGACGCCGTGGCGGCGGTCGGCCGCGACCCGGGCCGGCTGCGCATCGCGCTCGCCCTGAAACCTCCGTTCACCGCGCTGCCCGCCCGGCTCCAGCCGGAGGTACGGGCGCGGGTGGTCGAACTCGCCGAGAAACTCAGCAACTTGGGCCACATGGTCGAGGAGGCGGATCCGCCGTACGGGCAGATCGGACTCACCTTCATCCCGCGTGCCACGGCCGGTATCGCCGAACGGGTCCGTGAGGCGCCCTTCCCCGCGCTCCTCGACCGCCGCACCCGGGGCGCGGCCCGGCTCGGCGGACTGCTCGGCGGGGCCCCGCTGCGGGTCGCGCGGCGCGCGGAGGCGGTCCTGCACCGCCGTATCGGCGCGTTCTTCACGTCGTACGACGTCGTCCTCGCCCCGACCACGGCCGCTCCCCCGCCGCGCATCGGGACGATGCTGGAGCTGAGCGGGCTTGCGACCGACCGCGCGATGATCGCGGCCTGTCCCTACGCCTGGCCGTGGAACGTGCTGGGGTGGCCCGGGGTCAATGTGCCCGCCGGATTCGTCGGCGCAGGGCTGCCCGTCGGGGCGCAGTTGCTCGGACCCGCGAACAGTGAGCCGCTTCTCCTGTCGCTGGCCGCCCAGTTGGAGGCGGAGCTGCGCTGGCACGAGGCCTGGCCGCCCGAGCAGGCCGCCGTGGATTCTCCCGCCGCCTGACAGCGTTCCGCCCGTACCCTGTGACCATGGACGATGCGTCGATGGTCGGGCTCATGGGGCGGGTCACGGGGGCGATCGGGCCGGGGCTCGTCGGCGAGGTGATCGTCCGGGTGCGGGGCGGCGCCGAGCACTTCCTCGCCTACCCCGCCACCGGCACGGACCGGATCGAGCGGGGCACGGTGGTGATGGTGGTGGAGTACCTGCCGCCGAGGACGGTCTACGTGCAGGCGGCATACGACAGTTGAGCCTGCTCACGCCCAGGTGAGAGGCGTGTGTATCAAGGTTTCGACAAGGATTCGTCAGCGTCTTCACCCCCGCCTCCAACAGGCGCACACTCCCTTCGTTCGGTGCCGAAAGGGCACCATCCAAAGGGGGCGTATGCCGATGATCATCGGCGTCGTTGCGGGGGTGGCCGTAGCTGCCATCGCCGTTCTGATCGGTCTGTTCAAACTGATGTGGCGTGTCGCGGAGCCCAATGAGGCACTGATCATCTCGGGCTCCAACCACAAGACCGAGGGGCTCGAAGCGGGCATGGGATTCCGCATCGTCACCGGGCGCGGCACTCTGGTGCTGCCCGGTGTGCAGGCGGTGCGCAAGCTCTCGCTCGACCTGAACGAGACCGAACTGCACGTGGACTGCGCAACGCACCAGGGCATTCCGCTCAAGGTGCGGGGCGTGGTCATCTTCAAGGTGGGCGACGACTTCGTGTCGATCGCCAACGCGGGGCGCCGCTTCCTCGACCAGCAGAAGCTGATGTCGGAGCGCGTGCACAACGTGTTCGCCGGTCATCTCAGGTCCATCGTCGGCGGGTTGACCGTCGAGGACATGATCCGTGACCGGGAGAAGCTCACCGGGCAGACCCGGGCTGCCTGCGGCACGGAGATGGAGAAGCTGGGGCTCATCGTCGACTCCCTGCAGATCCATGAGATCGAGGACCCGACCGGGTACATCCAGAACCTGGCGATGCCGCACGCGGCAGCCGTCCAGCGGGACGCGCGCATCGCGCAGGCGGAGGCGAACCGGCTGGCCACCGAGGCCGAGCAGCAGGCGTTCGCGCGGATGGCGGAGGCCACCCGGGACAGCGAGATCCTCCAGGCCGGGTACCAGGCGGAGCGGGACAAGGCGGCCGCGAAGGCGCAGCAGGCCGGTCCGCTCGCCGACGCCGCGGCCCGGCAGGAGGTCGTCATCCAGGAGACCCGGGTCGCCGAACTCGAGGCGCACCGGCGGGAGCAGCAGCTCCAGGCGGACGTCCGCAAGCCGGCGGACGCCAAGGCCTACGAGAAGCGCACGCTCGCCGAGGCCGAGCGCGATGTGCGGATCTCGGCGGCCGAGGCCAAGGCGAAGGAGACGGAGCTCGCCGCGGCGGCCGAGGCCACCCGGGTCAAGACGGCCGCGGGCGCCGAGGCCGAGGCGACCAAGGCTCACGGTACGGCCATGGCCGCGTCGACCCGGGCCACCGGTGAGGCCGAGGCCGCCGCGGCGCAGGCCAGGGGTCTCGCGGAGGCGGAGGCGGTCAGGGCGAAGGGTCTCGCGGAGGCGGAGGCCATCAAGGCCCGTGCCGCCGCCCTCGCCGAGAACCAGGAGGCGGTCGTCGCCCAGCAACTCGCCGAGAACTGGCCGGAGATCGTCAAGGCGGGCGCGTCCGCGTTCGGCAACGTCGACAACATGGTGGTGCTCAACGGCGCCGACGGGATGGCGGACATGCTCGCCAAGGCGCTCACCATGGGCGGCACCGGGCTCGGTCTGGCCCGTCAGCTGTTGGCGTCGATGAACCAGAACGGGCAGACGCCGAACGGGACTTCGCTCAACGGGGTCGCCGCACCGCCGCCCGTCCAGAAGGTGCCGGTCCAGGAGTAGAGGGCAGGCGGTCCGGGACCTTTGGAGCAAAGGGTCCCGGACCGACCCGCGTTCACCGTGCGAGCAGCGTGGCACCCAGGCCGACGAGAGCGAGGACCTTGGCGATCTCGAAGGCGATGTAGACGAGGTGACCGCGCGAGCGCGGCAGGTCCTCGCCGGCCAGGACGCGTTGGGAGCGTCGGTTCAACCGGGGGCGGACCACGGCGAGTTGACCGACGAGCAGCACCAGCAGAGCCACGGTCCACGCGATGACCCCAGGCGGCGCGTCGCCGAAGGCGAGCAGCACGACCACCGCGGCGGCCAGGACGCCCTCCACCAGGTTCAGGACCGGAAGACCAGGCGGCCGATGCCCAGGCCGACTTGCGTCGTCACTCCCGGCGCACGGAACTTCAGTGGCGCCTCCAGAAAGGAGATCGCCGGCACCATCCCGAGCCATACGAAGGTGACCGCGCCCGCCGCTTCGTTCCTCCGGCCGACCGTACTACCGCCCCGGTTCCGCGGACGCCTAAGGTGCCCCCGTGACTGCGTTTACCGATGAGAACGTCCCCGGCCGCTTCGGCGCCACCGCCACCACCGAGGCCGACCCGCGCGAGGTCGGCCGGGTGCGCACCGAGTACTCCCCCGCACACGACGGCGACCCCGACCCCGGGGAGATCGTGTGGACCTGGGTGCCCTTCGAGGAGAACGACGGACGCGGCAAGGACCGTCCCGTACTCGTGGTCGCCCGGGAGGCGGCCGGCTCCTTCCTCGCCGTGCAGCTGTCGAGCAAGCGGCACGACGGCGACCGGGAGTGGGTGCCGATCGGCAGCGGTCCCTGGGACCGGACCGGCCGGGACTCCTGGGTGGACGTCGACCGCGTCCTGCGTCTGCACGAGGAGGGCATGCGCCGGGAGGCGTGCGCGCTGGACCGGGGACGGTTCAACCTGGTCAGGCAGCGGCTGCACGAGCGGTACGGCTGGACCTGACGGCTAAGCCGTTCGGAGCAGCCCCGCCTTGGGAAACGCGCGGGCGAACGCCTCGCGGACCATCGCACCGCGTGTCCGGTCCAGCACCCCGAACACCACGTGCTCGAAGGCCCCGCCGAACCGTCCGCCGGGCCCGAGAAGCGTCCGGAACGCCCCCGCCACCTGGGCGGGGTCGTTCTGGAAGACCCCGCAGCCCCAGGCGCCAAGGACCAGCCGCCGGTAGCCCTCCGCCACGGCCACCGACAGGACCTGCCCGGAGCGCGCCGCGAGGGCCTCCGGCAGCTCGGCGGCCCGCTCGGGGGCCGTGCGCCGCACCACCCCGGCGTTCGGGGCGGCCGCCGTCAGGAAACCCACGAGGTGCGCCGAGTCCAGCAGCGCGCCGCGGTCGTCCCGGAACACCGGTACGGCCGGTGAGTGGATGACCCGGTCCGTGTAGAACGGGTCGCGGTGGGCCCGGTGGTGGTCGTAGAACTCGCGGGCCCGGAGCTGGCAGGTGTACAGCGCGGAGGCGCGGCACAGGGCCTCTTCCTGGGCCTGGGCGCCGTTCAGATAGCCGCCGCCCGGATTGCGGGCCGAGGCGAAGTTCAGCACCGCAGGCCGGCCGCCGAGCCGGTGGGCCGCTTCCAGGCTGCTCTCCCCCGTGACCTCGAAGCACGTGTCCACGGCGGAGAAAACCGGCACCTGGACGGGCTCCGGTCCGTACATCCGCGTCCCCGCCCGGGCCGCCTCGATCTCGGCGGCCACGGAGACCTCGTGCCCGTCCGGCGCGCGATAGTGGCCCGCCGCGACGATCCGTTCCGTCTCCTGCGCGATCCCGCGCAGACGCGCGCTCATGGCGCCACCCCCGTGGACGCCATGACCGCTCGCCGTGCGATTTCCCCCGTCGTGCCCATGCTGGAATCGTGAGCGATACCGGTGTGGCGGTGCAACAGAGTTTCCGGCGCCCGGATCAACCGGAAAACTCCTCGAAAATCCTGGGAGAACGGAGATCCACAGCCCCTAATGCGAGGATGTGCCCCCTTGTGCGGAACGGCACGAGGGTCTTGGGTGGGACGAGCGTTGCCGGTCCGACCCACATGATCCCCGGACCGGTGGCATGGTGGAATCTCAGGAGGATCCCGACATGTCCGACACCCCCAGCGACTGTACGCCGGCCGACTGTACGAAGCCGCGTACCTCGCTCCCCGAAGCAGAGCTCGAGGCCCTGGTCCGCGGCATCTGCTTCAAGACCGGTCCACCCCGCCGTATCGGGGTGGAAGTGGAATGGCTCGTCCACGAGCTGCGCAGCCCGCGGCTCCCCGTGACACCGGAACGACTCGCGGCGGCCTACGCCGCACTGCGGACCGTGCCCCTGGACTCGGCGCTCACCGTCGAACCGGGCGGCCAGCTGGAGCTGAGCTCGCAGCCCGCCGACTCCCTGATGGAGTGCATCGGTACCGTCTCCGCCGATCTGGCCGCCGTACGGGCGGCCCTCGCCGAGCACGGTCTCGGCCTCGTCGGCCTCGGCCACGACCCCTGGCACCCGCCCCGCAGATACCTGCGGGAACCGCGCTACGACGCCATGGAGACCTGCCTGGACCGCAACGGCCCGGCAGGGCGCGCCATGATGTGCACCTCGGCCTCCGTACAGGTGTGCGTGGACGCCGGCCACGAGGAGCCCGGCCCCCTGGGCCTGGGACGTCGCTGGTGGCTCGCGCACCAGCTGGGCCCGGTCCTGGTGGCCGCCTTCGCCAACTCCCCGCTCGCCGGTTCCGAGCCCACCGGCTGGCTCTCCACGCGCCAGCTGCTGTGGACGGAGATCGGCAAGGACCGGGCGGGCGGCCCGTCCCTGGACATCGACCCCCGCAGCGCGTGGGCCCGGCATGTCCTGGACGCGCCCGTGATGTGCATACGGCGGGACAGCGGCCCCTGGGACGTCCCGGAGGGGCTCACCTTCCGGGAGTGGGCCAGGTCGGGGTCGCCCCGGCAGCCGACGCGGGAGGATCTCGACTACCACGTCTCGACCCTGTTCCCGCCGGTCAGGCCGCGCGGCCATCTGGAACTGCGCATGATCGACGCCCAGCCCGGCGAGGACGGTTGGATCGTCCCGCTCGCCGTGACGGCGGCGCTCTTCGACGACCCGGAGACCGCCGAGACCGCCTACCGGGTGGTGAAGCCGCTGGCCGAGCGGACCCTGTCGATGCCCGCCCCGCACAATCCGCTGTGGATCGACGCGGCCCGCCACGGCCTCGCCGACCCCGAGCTGCACGAGGCGGCGATCGCGTGCTTCGCGGCGGCCCTGGAGGCGTTGCCACGGCTGGGTGCCACGGCCGAGGTCACGGACGCCGTCGAAACGTATCTGCACCGCTATGTGATCCGGGGCCGCTGCCCCGCCGACGATCTGCTGGACCGGACGCACGGTTCGCTCGGGAAGGAAATCCGCACATGACCAACCCGTCCGCCGACCCCTCCGTCGACCCCGAGGCCTTCCGCGAGCGGGCCGTCACCACCCTGGTCACCGCCCGGGACCGTACGACCCTCCTCACCAGCTGTGTGGAGGACCCCGACCTGACCGCCCAGCACTCGCCGCTGATGTCGCCGCTCGTGTGGGACCTCGCCCACATCGGCAACCAGGAGGAGCAGTGGCTGCTGCGGACCGTCGCCGGGCAGGAGGCGATACGGCCCGAGATAGACGGCATCTACGACGCCTTCGAGCACCCGCGTTCCGAGCGCCCCACGCTGCCCCTGCTGTCGCCCGCCGAGTCCCGGCGCTACGCGGCGGAGGTACGCGGGCGGGTCCTCGACGTGCTGGAGGGATCCGCGCTGCACGGGACCCGGCTCACCGAGGCCGGGTTCGCCTTCGGGATGATCGCCCAACACGAACAGCAGCACGACGAGACGATGCTGATCACCCATCAGCTCCGCAAGGGCCCCCAGGCCCTCACCGCCCCCGACCCGGCCCCGGCCCCGCTGTTCACCGGCCCGGCCGAAGTCCTCGTCCCCGGCGGCCCGTTCACCATGGGCACCTCCGACGAGCCGTGGGCACTGGACAACGAACGCCCCGCGCACCGGCGAGAGGTGGACGCCTTCTACATCGACACCACCCCGGTGACGAACGCCGAGTACCAGGCCTTCATCGAGGACGGCGGCTACGACGACGAGCGCTGGTGGGCCCCGGCCGGGTGGGCGCACATCCGCGGGCACTCCATCCACGCCCCGCTGTTCTGGAGCCGTGACGGCAAGCAGTGGCTGAGGCGCCGCTTCGGCGTCACCGAGGTCGTCCCGCCCGACGAGCCGGTGGTCCACGTGTGCTGGTACGAGGCCGACGCCTACGCCCGCTGGGCCGGCCGGCGGCTGCCCACGGAGGCGGAGTGGGAGAAGGCGGCCCGCCACGACCCGGCGGGCGACCGCTCGATGCGCTACCCGTGGGGCGACACCGACCCGGCTCCCGAGCACGCCAACCTGGGTCAGCGGCATCTGCGCCCCGCCCCCGCCGGCAGCTACCCGGAGGGTGAATCGCCGCTCGGGGTACGCCAGTTGATCGGCGACGTGTGGGAGTGGACGGCGAGCGACTTCGAGCCCTACCCCGGCTTCCAGGCGTTCCCCTACAAGGAGTACTCGGAGGTGTTCTTCGGCCCCGACCACAAGGTGTTGCGCGGCGGTTCGTTCGCCGTGGACGCGGTGGCCTGCCGGGGCACGTTCCGCAACTGGGACTATCCGATCCGGCGGCAGATCTTCGCCGGCTTCCGCACGGCCCGTTCCTCGGGGGCCGTCTGATGTGCCGTCACCTTGCCTATCTGGGGCCCGAGGAGCCGCTCGGCCGGCTCCTCGTGGAGCCTGCGCACAGCCTGTACCGCCAGTCGTGGGCACCGCGCAGGCAGCGGCACGGCACCGTCAACGCCGATGGTTTCGGGGTCGGTTGGTACGCCCAGGGCGACCCGGCCCCGGCGCGGTACCGGCGGGCCGGACCCATCTGGGCGGACCTGTCCTTCGCGGACCTGGCACGGGTCGTGAGGAGCACGGCGGTCCTGGCGGCCGTACGGGACGCCACCCTGGCGGGAGCCGACGCCGAGGCCGCAGCGGCGCCGTACGCCTCCGGTCCCTGGCTGTTCAGCCACAACGGCGCGGTCAAGGGCTGGCCGAGCTCACTGGCCCCCCTGGCCGCCTCGCTTCCCGCGGCGGAGCTGCTGTCCATGGAGGCCCGTAACGACTCGGCGTTCGTGTGGGCCCTGGTCCTGAACCGGCTGCGCGGCGGCGACGAGCAGGGCCAGGCGCTGGCCGACACGGTCCTGGAGGTCGCCGAGGCGGCCCCCGACTCCCGGCTCAACCTCCTGCTGACCAACGGGGAGTCCATCGCCGCGACCGCCTGGGGCGACACCCTCTGGTATCTCCAGCGCCCCGGCACCGGCACGGTCGTGGCCTCCGAGCCGTACGACGACGATCCGCACTGGCGGGAGGTCCCCGACCGCACGCTGCTCACGGCGAGCCGCGCCGATGTCCTGCTGACACCACTGAAGTCTTTGGAACCACTCAAGGAGCCGAGCACGTGAGTCCGTTCCTGCTGACCCGCACCCTGCCCGAGGACGCCACCGAGGCCGCCCTGCGCGCCGACGTCCTCAAGGGCCTGACGCACACCCCCAAGACACTGCCGCCGAAGTGGTTCTACGATGCTCACGGCAGCGAACTCTTCGAGCAGATCACCGAGTTGCCCGAGTACTACCCCACCCGTGCCGAACGGGAGATCCTCGTCGCACGCTCCGGCGAGATCGCCGCGGCGACCGGCGCCCGCACCCTGGTCGAGCTGGGCTCCGGCTCCTCGGAGAAGACCCGGTACCTGCTCGACGCACTCACCGCACTGCACACGTACGTCCCGGTCGACGTCAGCGAGAGCGCTCTGACCCAGGCCGGGCACGCGCTCATCGCCCAGCGACCGGAGCTGAGCGTGCACGCGCTGATCGCAGACTTCACGGGCGGTCTGTCCCTGCCGGGGACGCCGGGCCCGCGCCTGGTGGCCTTCCTCGGCGGCACGATCGGCAACCTGCTGCCGGTCGAGCGTGCCGCGTTCCTCTCCTCCGTCCGCTCGCTGCTCTCCCCCGGTGACGCGCTGCTCCTCGGCACTGACCTGGTCAAGGACGAGAACGTGCTGGTCAGGGCGTACGACGACGCGGCCGGGGTGACGGCCGAGTTCAACAAGAACGTCCTGACCGTCGTCAACCGCGAGCTCGGTGCCGACTTCGATCCCGGCGCCTTCGACCACGTGGCCCTGTGGGACGCCGAGAACGAGTGGATCGAGATGCGCCTGCGTTCCCGTACGGATCAGACGGTGAAGGTTCCGGCGCTGGACCTGGCCGTCGACTTCGCGGTGGACGAGGAGCTCTACACCGAGATCTCGGCAAAGTTCCGCAAGGAGGGTGTCCGCAGCGAACTGGCCGCCGCAGGGCTTGAGTTGGCGCACTGGTGGACGGACAGCGAGGGCCGGTTCGCGCTGTCGCTGAGCGTGGTGCGGTAACACGGATCGCGGGGGGGCCGGCTCGTCCCGGCCCCCCGTCAGCGACGGTCCGTCAGTGCCCGTCGAGGGCCCCGGCCATGCGCCGTACCGCCTCGGTGATCAGCTCGGGCGATGTCGCGAGGTTCAGCCGGACGAAGCCTGCGCCCCCGGTACCGAACGGAAGGCCGGAGTTCAGGGCCACCCGGCCGCGCTCCAGGAACACGGCCGCCGGATCGTCGCCCAGCTCCAGCGCACGGCAGTCCAGCCAGGCCAGAAAGGTGGCCTCGGCCGGTTCGTAGCGCACGGCGGGCAGTGACTCGGCGAGGAGTTCGGCCAGCAGCCGGCGGTTGTCGTCGAGGCCTGCGAGCAGGGCGTCGAGCCAGGCGCCGCCGTCCCGCAGGGCGGCGGTGTGGGCGAGGACGCCGACATGGCTCGGGCCGTGACCGACCTCCTCGGGAAGACGCGCGAGGTCGTCGGCCGCCCCGGGCCCGGCGACGGCCACGGCGGCCTTGATCCCGGCCAGGTTCCACGCCTTGGACGCCGACATCAAGGACAGCCCGTTTCCCCCGCCGGGAACGCTCAGGTAGGGAACGAACCTCGCGCCCGCCGCCACGACCGGGGCGTGGATCTCGTCGGCCACGACCCGCACCCCGTACGTCTGCGCCAGCCCCGCCACGTCCGCCAGTTCCTCCGCGGAGTGCACGGCGCCGGTCGGGTTGTGCGGGCTGCACAGCAGATAGACGGGCCGGGCCGCGCCCTTGCGGACCCGCGCGAAGGCGTCCTCCAGGACCTCGAAGTCGATCCGGCCGTCCTCACCGAGCGGGGCCTCGACGACCTTCCGGTCCATGTTCCCGACGAACTGGTAAAAGGGCGGGTACACGGGCGAGTTGACGACCACCGGGTCACCCGGACCGGAGACCAGCTTGAGCATCTCGACGATGCCCAGCATCACGTCCGGGACGATCGCCGTCCGCTCCACCGCGAGCCCGTCCCAGCCCCACCGCTTGCCCGCGAAGTCGGCCAACGCCTCGGCGTACGCCGTCCCGGCCGGATACCCGGTGTCTCCCAGCGCCACCGCGTCCCGGACGGCCCGCGCGACCGGTTCGGCCAGGGGGACGTCCATCTCGGCGACCCACAACGGCAGCACGTCCTGCGGGTACGTCCGCCATTTCATGCTCGTACGTCGTCGCAACTGCTCCAGGGTGAGCCGGCGCAGCGGATTGTCGGTGACGGGGGCTGGGATGTCTCGCGGCATACCGTCCATGGGCCCAAGATAGGCGGCCTTCGCCCCTCGACGAACCGGCGGACCACTCGCGCTCCGCCGCCGCCTGGGGCACGGTGGAACCATGACGAATCACACCTACCGGGTGACCGAGATCGTCGGCACCTCGCCGGACGGCGTCGACCAGGCGATCAGCAACGGCATCGCCCGCGCCTCGCAGACCCTGCGCAATCTCGACTGGTTCGAGGTGACCCAGGTGCGGGGCCAGATCGAGGACGGACGGATCCAGCACTGGCAGGTGGGGCTGAAGGTCGGCTTCCGCCTCGACGAGTCCGACTGACGGCCCGCCGGGGCGGCTGACGGCCCTCAGCCGCTCACGTCCGCCCCTCCCGCTCCTGCGCCACCTCCAGCGTCGCGGAAGGGGCGGTCCAGGATGCCCGTACGACGGTGAAGCCGGCCCGTCGGGCGTCCTCGCAGACCAACTCGTCGTCGTCCACCAGGACCCGGATCTCCCGGGTGCGGGCGAGCCGCTTCAGGATCTCCAGTTTGGTGCGCCGGGCGGGCCGCCGGTCGTCGTTGCGCCGCATGTACACGCGTCCCTCGGGCAGCCCCTGCGCGGTGAGCCAGGCGAGCGTGTCATGTCGGCAGCGCTCGGGCCGTCCGGTGAGGTAGACGATCTCGCACTCCTCGGCGCTCTCCAGCACCAGCGCGATGCCCTCCTGGAGGGGCGGATCCTCGGGCGCGGCCGCGAAGAAGCCGTCCCAGTCGCGCGGCCTGCGCTCCAGGAACCGCTGTCGGTGGGCCGTGTCGGCCAGGGTGTTGTCCAGGTCGAACACGGCGAGCGGGAGCTTGTCGCTGTCGGTCACCTCACCCACCCTAGACCCGGCAACCTTCCCGCCCCGGGCGACCACTCCCCCTCGACAGAGCAGCAGGGCCGAGGCGGGAGACTTCATGCGTGTGAACACGGCGATCTGGACGGCGGCACTGGTCGGCGCGGCCCTGGCCACGGCCTTACCCGCGACCGAGGCGTCCGCGGCACCGACCACCCGGGTGGTGGCGACCAACGGGAGCGACAGCGCCCCGGGCACGCTCGCCCAGCCGCTGCGGACGATCCAGCGGGCCGTCGACCTCGCGAGGCCCGGCGACACCATCGCCGTGCGCGGGGGGACGTACGCCCTGACCGACAACATCACCATCGCCACCTCGGGCACCGCGTCCCAGCCCATCACCCTGGGCGCCTACCAGGGCGAACGGGTCGTGATCGACGGCGAGCAACTGGCCGCGAGCCACACCCCGGTCGGCGGCAGCATCCCGCGGGCCGAGCGCGGGACCATCCACCAGGAGGCGTCCTACTGGCGGATCTCGGACCTGGAGATCGTGAACGGCCCGTACGGGGTGTACTGCGACGGCTGCAACGGCAATGTCTTCGCTCGGCTGAGGACCCACGACAACTACGAGTCGGGATTCCAGCTCCAGGGCGCCTCCAGCGACAACCAGATCCTGAACCTGGACAGTTGGGCCAACCGCGACCCGCGCAAGAACGGCGAGAGCGCGGACGGCCTCGCCATCAAGGAGGGTTCGGGCACCGGCAACGTCGTGCGGGGCGCCCGGCTGTGGAACAACGTCGACGACGGCTTCGACGACTGGAAGTTCACCTCGCCGGTCCTCATCGAGAACACGCTCGCGTACGGCAACGGTTTCAACCGCTGGAACTTCCCCGACTTCGCGGGCGACGGCAACGGCTTCAAGCTCGGCGGCGGCAGTCCGGCACCGGCGGTGGCGCACACCCTGCGCAACTCGATCGCCTTCAAGAACGCGGCGCACGGCGTCACCGACAACGGCAACTCCGGCGCCCTCACCCTGACCCGCGACACGACCTGGGCCAACGGCAACACCGGCTTCGACGCGGACGTCGTGGGCGGCACGGCCCACCTGACCGCGAACCTGTCCGTCGCCGACCCCAAGGCGGCCGCCGTGGGCTCGGCGACCGTCTCCAGCGGGAACTCCTGGAATCTGGGCGGCGCTTGGAACGCCTCGTCGGTGCTGAGCACGGACACGACGGCCATCACCGGGGCACGTGCGGCCGAGGGCTCCCTGCCGTCGGCCCCCTCCTTCCTGGTGCCGCGGAGCGGGGCGGCCGTCGGAGCGCGCTTCTGACTCCAGAGCACCCCGCCCGCACTCCGCGATCAGTGCCGGTTGCATGCTTCTCCCATGTCTCCGACGCCCCGCACCTTCCTGACCGGCTCCGGCTCCTGCACCCTCGTCGTCTGCCGGGGCTGCTGCTGCGGCGACGCCCGCAAGCACCCCGGCGTCGACCACGCCTGGCAGTTGGAGTTGCTGCGGGCCGGGGCCGCCGAGCACGGCTTCCAGGTCCGCACGACCGACTGCCTGGGCCCCTGCGACCAGGCGAACGTCATCGTCGTGCGCCCGTCGGCGGCCGGACGCCGGGCGGGTGGGCGGGCCGCGTGGATCGGGTTCGTCATGGACGACGCGGGCACCGAGGAGGTCGTGCAGTGGGCGGCGGCGGGCGGCCCGGGGGTGGCCGAGCCGCCGCTGACGCTGGAGTTGCAGTTCATCGAGCCGCCGCGGGAGGCCAGGGTGCGCTCCCGACGTCGCCGTTGACGCCACCTGCGACCACGAGACCACTGAAGCTCACGCTCACGCGGCCGTGTCGTAGAACTCCGCGCGGACGCGGCGCAGCCACGCCTCGGCCGGGGCCTCGTCCGGTCGGTCCGGCAGCACGCTCGGCGTCTCGGCGAACGCGGTCTCGTAGTGAGCCAGCAGCGACCGGGCCGAGGCCGGGTCGGCGGCGACGGCGTCCCCGAAGCGGTGGTACTCCTCGGGGTCCTCGACCCGCACCGTGAGCCGCCCGGCGGTATACAGCTCCAGGCCCTGGTGGCACAGCCGCTTCAGGTGCCGGGCGTGCTTGGCGGTGCGGTGGTCGCCGTCGCGGCTCTGAAGTTTCCTGAACTGCTGGGTGGCGTACCCGAGATAGGCGTCCCGGACCCGCTGGGCGCTCAGGAACGACCCGCGGATGCCGATGAGTTCGTCGCCCAGCGGGGTGCGCACCTCGTACATCTCTTCCGGCAGCCACACCAGCTCCATGACGGTCGGATTTCCGCCGAGGGCGAGCCGGCACCACTTCGCCGCCTCGTGCAGGGTGCGGTCCGGTGCCGTGGTGACGTGGGACTCCTTCGGTGTGCGCAGGCCGAGCAGGGTCTCGGTGGGCGCGGCGAACATGCCGAGCCGGTCCACGTCGGAGCCTTCGCGGGCGAGTCCGTACGCGGTCGAGCCGACGATGCCGGAGAGCAGGATGTTCTGGACGGTCACCCGGCCCATTGTGCTGACCTGCGGCGATCGCGGTCATCCGGTTTTCCGGCGGAATACCTCGACCGGTCAGGCGTTGAACCGGGTGTGAGTTCCCTGACCGCCGCCACCCGCTTCTCCGTCCTCGACCGCTCCCGCACCCGCGAGGGCGGCACGAACGCGCAGGCTCTCCAGGACACCGTCCGGCTGGCGCGGGAGCTGGAAGGGCTCGGCTACCACCGGTTCTGGGTGTCGGAGCACCACGGTGTGCCCGGAGTCGCGGGCTCCGCGCCGACGGTGCTGGCAGCCGCCGTCGCCTCGGCCACGGACACGATCCGGGTCGGCACCGGTGGCGTGATGCTGCCGAACCACCAACCCCTGGTCGTCGCCGAGCAGTTCGGAGTGCTGGAGTCCCTCTTCCCCGGCCGGATCGACATGGGCCTGGGGCGCTCGGTCGGCTTCACCGACGGCGTGCGAAAGGCGCTGGGCCGCGGCAAGGACGACGCCGACGACTTCGCCGTACAGCTGGAGGAGCTGCTGGGCTGGTTCCGCGGCACCTCCCCGACGGGGGTGCGCGCCCGCCCCGCCGAGGGTCTGACGGTGCCGCCGTTCGTGCTGGCCATGGGCGAGGGCGCCGCGATCGCGGCCCGCGCGGGCCTGCCGATGGTCATCGGCGACCTCAGGAACCGCGAGAAGATGCAGCGGGGCATCGACCACTACCGCGCGCATTTCCGCCCCTCCCCCTGGGCGTCCGAGCCGTACGTCGTCATCTCGGGCACGGTCGCGGTCGCCGCCACTCCCGAGGAGGCACGGCGCCTGCTGATCCCGGAGGCCTGGTCGATGGCGTACTCCCGGACCCACGGCACCTTCCCGCCGCTGCCGCCCGCCGAGCGCGTCGAGACGCTCCCGATGACGGCCAAGGAGCGGGGCTTCTACGAGGCCGGGCTGGCCGGGCACATCGCGGGCACCGAGGAGCACGTCGCCCACGAGCTGGAGGCGGTCCTGAAGGAGACCGGGGCTCAGGAGGTGCTGGTCACGACCAGTACGTACGACCGCGAGGCCCTGCTGGACTCCTACCGGCGGCTGGCGACGATCACCTCCGGTTAGAGTCGTCGTCATGCACGACCCGAACGGCTCCCACGACCCTTACGTCCGCGTCCGCGGTGCCCGTGAGCACAATCTCAAGGGTGTGGATGTCGATGTCCCACGGGATGTGCTGGCCGTGTTCACGGGGGTGTCCGGGTCGGGGAAGTCCTCGCTGGCCTTCGGGACGATCTACGCGGAGGCCCAGCGACGGTACTTCGAGTCGGTGGCCCCGTACGCACGGCGGCTGATCCACCAGGTGGGGGCGCCGAAGGTCGGGGAGATCACCGGGCTGCCGCCCGCGGTCTCGCTCGAACAGCGGCGTTCGGCACCGACCTCCCGCTCGTCCGTGGGGACGGTCACCAATCTCTCGAACTCGCTGCGCATGCTGTTCTCCCGGGCCGGTGACTATCCGCCGGGTGCCGAACGGCTCGACTCCGACTCCTTCTCCCCCAACACGGCGGTCGGCGCCTGCCCGGAGTGCCACGGCCTGGGCCGCGTGCACCGTACGACCGAGCAGTCGCTGGTACCCGACCCGTCGCTGTCGATCCGGGAGGGCGCCATCGCCGCGTGGCCCGGCGCCTGGCAGGGCAAGAACCTGCGGGACATCCTCGACGCGCTCGGCTACGACGTGGACCGGCCGTGGCGTGAGCTGCCCGCCGAGCAGCGGGAGTGGATCCTGTTCACCGACGAGCAGCCGGTGGTCACCGTGCACCCGGTGCGGGACGCGGACCGTATCCAACGCCCTTACCAGGGCACGTACATGAGCGCCCGCCGCTATGTCCTGAAGACGTTCGCGGACTCCAAGAGCCAGACGCTCAGGGCGAAGGCGGAACGGTTTCTGGTGTCCGCCCCGTGTCCGCTCTGCGGCGGCAGCAGACTGCGCCCGGAGGCGATGGCGGTCACCTTCGCGGGCCGCACGATCGCCGACCTCGCGGCTCTGCCACTGACCGAGCTGGCCGCCCTGCTGGTCGGCCGGGGCGAGACCGCGCGCGTGCTCACCGAGGACCTCAAGTCCCGTATCGCGCCCGTCGTCGAGCTCGGCCTCGGCTATCTGAGCCTGGACCGCCCGACCCCCACCCTGTCCGCGGGCGAACTCCAACGACTGCGCCTCGCGACCCAGTTGAGGTCCGGGCTGTTCGGAGTGGTGTACGTCCTCGACGAACCCTCCGCCGGACTGCACCCGGCGGACACCGAGGCCCTGCTCACCGTGCTGGCACGGTTGAAGGCGGCCGGCAACTCGGTGTTCGTGGTGGAGCACCACCTGGACGTCATGCGGGGCGCGGACTGGCTGGTGGACGTCGGGCCGCGGGCGGGTGAGCACGGCGGTCGGGTGCTGCACAGCGGTCCGGTGAGCGGGCTGGCGACGGTCGAGGAGTCCGCCACCGCCCGGTACCTGTTCGACCGCTCCCCGGCGGTGAGGCGGGAAGTGCGTTCGCCGCGCGGCCGGTTGCAGGTCGGTCCGGTCGACCGGCACAACCTGCGCGGGGTGACGGCCGAGTTCCCGCTCGGTGTGTTCACCGCGGTGACCGGGGTGTCGGGCTCGGGCAAGTCCACGCTGGTCGGCGAGATCACGCAGGAGTCGGAGGGGGTGGGCCGTCTGGTCTCGGTCGACCAGAAGCCGATCGGCCGCACCCCGCGCTCCAACCTGGCCACCTACACGGGCCTGTTCGACGTGGTGCGCAAGGTCTTCGCTGCCACCGAGGAGGCGCGTGAACGCGGCTACGGGGTGGGCCGGTTCTCCTTCAACGTGGCGGGGGGACGCTGCGAGACCTGCCAGGGCGAGGGGTTCGTGAGCGTCGAGCTGCTCTTCCTGCCGAGCACGTACGCCCCCTGCCCGGACTGCGGCGGGGCCCGCTACAACCCCGCGACACTCGAAGTGACGTACCGGGGAAGGAACATCGCCGAAGTCCTCGACCTCACGGTGGAGTCGGCGGCGGACTTCTTCGCGGACACCCCGCTCGTGGCCCGCAGCCTCGCCACCCTCCTCGACGTCGGCCTCGGCTACCTCCGCCTCGGCCAGCCCGCCACCGAACTCTCCGGCGGCGAGGCCCAGCGCATCAAGCTCGCGAACGAACTCCAGCGTGTCCGCGGCGCCCACACCCTGTACCTCCTCGACGAACCCACCACCGGTCTCCACCCGGCCGACGTCGAGGTCCTCATGCGCCAACTGCACGGCCTCGTCGACGCCGGGCACACGGTGATCGTCGTCGAACACGACATGTCGGTCGTGGCGGGCGCGGACTGGGTGATCGACCTGGGCCCCGGCGGCGGGGACGCGGGCGGCCGGATCGTGGCGGCGGGAGTGCCGAACGACGTGGCGGGGGTCGCGGGAAGCGCTACGGCGCCCTATCTGGCACGGGCCCTGGGCTCGGGCACGTGACTCCGTCGGTGCGACGGGGGGCTTGGCGGTGGGGCTACGGGGCGACTCGTGGCCGGGACGGAGGACAGTGTTACGGCGCCCTGCCCGGCACGGGCGCTCGACGTGACCGTCCGGCTCCGTTCCCCGGCGCGAGGAGGACCGGCGTGGGCGTCGGGCTCGGGTGTCCTGCGACGCCGCCCCGTGCCGTCGCCCGGCGTCGGCGACACGGCCGCGTGCTCCCCCGTCCGCCCGTGGCACGCGCTCGACTGTGCCGCGCGGGCCAGGGAGCGGCGGTCGGGGTGGATGTCCGGGGTGACCGGGGCCGGGACCTCCACCTCGGCCAGCAGCCCCCGCGCCGACACCACCCGCCACACCGACGTGAGCAGTGAGTCGTCGCCGATGAAGGCGGGGGCCGTGCTGGAACCGCCGTCGACGAGCAGGTAGCGCAGGCTCACCGGCTGGACGGGCACCCCGGCGTCCAGGGCCGCCTGGAACACCGCGCGGCGGAAGTGGCCCTGGGCGCGGCCGCACCAGGTGCTCCCCTCGGGGAAGACGGCGACGGCGGCGCCCCCGCGCAGCGCTTCGGCGATGCGGGCGACCGTGTCCGGGAGGGCACGCAGCCGGTCCCGCTCGATGAACAGCGCACCGCTGCGAGCCGTCAGCCAGCCCGCCACCGGCCACCGGCGGATCTCGGACTTGGCGAGCATCCGGGCGGGGCGTACGGCGGCCAGCAGCGGGATGTCCAGCCAGGAGATGTGGTTGGCGACCAGCAGTACCCCGCCCGTGGGTGTGGCGGCCCCGGACAGCCGGACCCTGACCCCCGAGGCCCGCACCACCGCCCGGCACCACCATCTGACCGCGCCGGCCGGAATCCACCGGCCGACCGGCAGCAGGGCGATCCCGGCGAGCAGCACCGCCGTGACCGTGAGGAGCCGCAGCACGGCCCGGGGTACGGCCGTGGCGGATCCCACCCGCTCCACACACGCCCCAGGGGTACAGGGCGCGCTGGGCAGCCAGACGCTCATCAGGCCGGGACGAGCGAGAGGAAGTGCCGCAGATACCGGGCGTTGACCCGGCGCATCGACAGCAGTACATACATGTCGGCGACCCCGAAGTCCGGGTCGTGGGCGGGCTGTCCGCACACCCAGGCGCCGAGGCGGAGGTAACCGCGCAGCAGCGGGGGAAGTTCGGTGTGCGCGGCGGGTGTCCCGTCCGCGGGCTCCCAGGGCAGCAGGGGCCGTACCCGGAACTCCTCGGGAGCCAGGTACTTGGTTCGCACCCGGTCCCAGGTGCCGGCCGCGAGCGCGCCGCCGTCGGCGAGCGGGATGGAGCAGCAGCCCGCCAGCCAGTCGTGGCCGCGGTCCACCATGTAGCGGGCGATCCCGGCCCAGATGAGGCCGATGACGGCCCCGTCGCGGTGGTCGGGGTGCACGCAGGAGCGGCCGACCTCGACGAGTCCCGGGCGGATCGCGTCGAGCGGCGCGAGGTCGAACTCGCTCTCGGAGTAGAGGCGTCCCGCCACGGCGGCGCGCTCCGGGGGCAGCAGTCGGTAGGTGCCGACGACCTGGCCGGTGACGGTGTCGCGGACGAGCAGGTGGTCGCAGTAGGCGTCGAAGCCGTCCACGTCGAGGCCGGGTTCCGGGGTGGCCAGGAGGGCACCCATCTCCCCGGCGAACACGTCGTGCCGCAGCCGCTGCGCGGCCCGTACGTCGTCCTCGTCGCGGGCCAGGGTGACGGTGTAGCGGGTGGGGGCGACGCTCTGCGGGGGTCGGTCGAGGGTGGAAACGCCGGTCATGGCACTCTCCAGGTCACAGGCGGAGGCGGCGAGCGGTGCCGCTGTCCCTGTTCTCCCGACGCCGGTTGGCGTGTACGTGACGGGTTCCGAGAGCGCGGATGTGCGGTGGTTGAACGGCTCGGGCAAGGTGTCGGGAGCCTCCGACTCCGTCGACCGGCCGGTGTCCCAGCGGTGACCGGGGGGAGGCGACCGCTTCTGGACATCCTGGTGGGGCCGGCCTTGAGCACCACGTCCGGCCCCACCCGTCCGCACCTTGTCGGCGAACGTCTCTCAGCGCTTGGCGACCTTCCGGGTCGCCCGCAGCCACTCCTTGTTCATGCTGGTGATGGAGACCAGCGGGATCCCCTTGGGGCAGGCCGTCGCGCACTCGCCCGTCAGCGTGCAGCCGCCGAAGCCCTCCTCGTCCATCTGCTCCACCATGTCGAGGACCCGGGTCTCCCGCTCCGGGGCCCCCTGCGGCAGCACGTTCAGATGGTTGACCTTCGCCGAGGTGAACAGCATCGCCGCCCCGTTGGGGCACGCGGCGACACACGCCCCGCACCCGATGCACTCGGCGTGCTCGAAGGCGAAGTCGGCGTCGGGTTTGGGGACCGGCGTCGCATGGGCCTCGGGTGCCGCACCCGTGGGCGCCGTGATGTATCCACCGGCCTGGATGATCCGGTCGAGGGCCGACCGGTCCACGACCAGGTCCTTGATCACGGGGAACGCGGACGCCCGCCACGGCTCGACGTCGATCGTGTCGCCGTCCGAGAAGGACCGCATGTGCAGCTGACAGGTGGTCGTCCGCTCAGGTCCGTGTGCGTCGCCGTTGATGACGAGCGAGCACGCGCCGCAGATGCCCTCGCGGCAGTCGTGGTCGAAGGCCACCGGGTCCTCACCGCGCAGGATGAGCTCCTCGTTGAGGGTGTCCAGCATCTCCAGGAAGGACATGTCGGACGAGATGCCGTCCACCTCGTACGTGGACATGGCGCCGTCGGCGTCGGCGTTCTTCTGCCGCCAGACGCGCAGGGTGAGCTTCATGCGTAGCTCCGCTGAGTGGGGTGGACGTACTCGAAGACCAGGTCTTCCTTGTGCAGGACGGGAGCCTCGCCGGTGCCGGTGAACTCCCAGGCCGCCGCGTAGGCGAACTCCTCGTCCCGGCGGGCGGCTTCGCCGTCGGGCGTCTGGGACTCCTCGCGGAAGTGGCCGCCGCAGGACTCGGCGCGGTGCAGCGCGTCGAGGCACATCAGCTCGGCGAGCTCCAGGTAGTCGACGACACGGTTCGCCTTCTCCAGCGACTGGTTGAACTCCTCGCCGGTGCCGGGGACCTTGATGCGGCGCCAGAACTCCTCGCGGATCTGCGGGATGCGCTCCAGCGCCTTGCGCAGGCCGGAGTCGGTGCGGGCCATCCCGCAGAACTCCCACATGAGTTCACCGAGTTCACGGTGGAAGGAGTCGGGCGTACGGTCCCCGTCGACGGCGAGGAGCAGGTTGAGCCGGTCGCCGGTCTCCGCCAGCACCTCCTGCACGGCGGGGTGTTCGTCGGTCACCGTGTCCTGGTGCGGGTTGCGGGCAAGGTAGTCGTTGATGGTCGCCGGCAGCACGAAGTAGCCGTCGGCCAGGCCCTGCATCAGCGCGGAGGCGCCGAGGCGGTTGGCCCCGTGGTCGGAGAAGTTGGCCTCGCCGATCGCGAACAGGCCGGGGATCGTGGTCTGGAGGTCGTAGTCGACCCACAGCCCGCCCATCGTGTAGTGCACGGCGGGATAGATCCGCATGGGCACCTCGTACGGATCCTCGTCGGTGATCCGCTGGTACATGTCGAAGAGGTTGCCGTACTTGGCCTCGACGACCTTCCGTCCCATCCGCCGGATGGCGTCGGCGAAGTCGAGGTAGACGCCCTGTCCGCCGGGCCCCACTCCCCTGCCCTCGTCGCAGACGTTCTTCGCGGCGCGGGAGGCGATGTCGCGGGGGACCAGGTTGCCGAAGGAGGGGTAGACGCGCTCCAGGTAGTAGTCGCGCTCGTCCTCGGGGATCCTGTTCGGCGGCCGGGTGTCGCCCTTGGCCTTCGGCACCCAGATCCGGCCGTCGTTGCGCAGCGACTCGCTCATCAGCGTCAGCTTGGACTGGTGGTCGCCGGTGCGCGGGATGCACGTCGGATGGATCTGCGTGAAGCACGGGTTGGCGAAGAGCGCTCCGCGGCGGTGGGCCCGCCAGACGGCCGTCGCGTTGGAGTTCATGGCGTTCGTCGACAGGTAGAAGACGTTGCCGTAGCCGCCGGAGGCCAGGACGACCGCGTCCGCGAAGTAGGTGTCGATACGCCCGGTGATCAGATCCCGGGCCACGATCCCGCGTGCCTTCCCGTCCACGACGATCAGGTCGAGCATCTCGGTGCGCGGGTGCATCTCGATGTTCCCGGCCGCGATCTGCCTCGACAGCGCCTGGTACGCGCCCAGCAGCAGCTGCTGTCCCGTCTGGCCCCGGGCGTAGAAGGTCCGGGAGACCTGCACCCCGCCGAAGGAGCGGGTGTCGAGCAGGCCGCCGTACTCCCGCGCGAAGGGCACGCCCTGCGCCACGCACTGGTCGATGATCTCCACCGAGATCTGTGCCAGGCGGTGGACGTTGGACTCGCGCGCCCTGAAGTCGCCGCCCTTGACGGTGTCGTAGAAGAGGCGGTGGATCGAGTCGCCGTCGTTGCGGTAGTTCTTGGCCGCGTTGATGCCGCCCTGAGCCGCGATGGAGTGGGCGCGGCGCGGGGAGTCCTGGTAGCAGAACTGGACGACGTGGTAGCCCTGTTCGGCGAGGGTGGCGCCCGCGGAGCCGCCGGCGAGGCCGGTCCCGACCACGATCACGGTGTGCTTGCGCCGGTTGGCGGGGTTGACCAGCTTGGCCTCGAAACGGCGCTTGTCCCAGCGTTCGTTGATGGGCCCGGAAGGCGCCTTGCCGTCCGTCAGCGGCTCGCCGGTCGGGTAGTCGACGTAGGTCATGTTCAGCTCACCACTCCGGTCATGACGCCCACGGGTACGGCGATGAAACCCGCCGTGAGCAGCAGTGCGAGGACGTTCGCGAAGGCCTTGAGGGCGCGGTCGCGGGTGCGGCTGCCCACGCCGAGGGTCTGCGCGGCGCTCCAGAAGCCGTGCCGGACATGCAGGCCGAGGGCGAGCATCGCGACGATGTAGATGACATTGCCGTACCAGGTGGAGAAGGTGTCCACGACGTTCTGGTACGGGTGGCCCTCCTGGAAGCCGCCGGAGTGCACGGTGCCGGTCGTCAGGTCGAGGAGGTGCCACACGATGAACAGGCCGAGGATGATCCCGCCCCAGCGCATGGTGCGGGTGGCATAGCTCGCCCGCGGCTTCTTGTGGACGTACTTGGTCGGCCGCGCCCGGAGGTCGCGGCGGCTGAGCTGGTAGGCCGAGGTGGCGTGGGCGACGACGGCGAGAACCAGCACGATCCGGATGAGCCAGAGCGTCCACTCGTAGTGCATGAACGGCTCGCCCACCGTGCGCAGCCAGTGCGCGTAGTGGTTGAACTCGCCCGCCCCGAAGAAGATCTTCAGATTGCCGATCATGTGGACGACCAGGTACAGCAGCATGATCAGGCCGCTGACGGCCATCACGGTCTTCTTGCCGACGGAGCTGTCCCACACGGTGCGTGCCATGGACGGCCGTCGGTCCGTCCGCGTTGCCAGAGCCATGGGTCAAGACGCTAGGGCGGAAGGACCCGATCGGTCCAAGACATGGTCCGGCTTGATTCCATAGGAAGCGGCTATCGTACGAGGGTGCAGTTCCAGCAGCTCCAGTACTTCGTGGCGGTCGCCGAGACCCGGCACTTCACTCGCGCCGCCGACCTCGTCCATGTCGCTCAGCCGTCCCTGTCCCAGCAGATCAAGGCGCTGGAGCGGGAGCTCGGGGCCGATCTGTTCCTGCGGGCGCGCGGCAACATCACCCTCACCGACGCGGGCGAGGCCCTGCTGCCGCTGGCCCGTCGCATCCTGGCCGACGCGGACACGGCCCGGCACGAGGTGCAGGAGCTGGTGCAACTGCGCAGCGGCCGGGTCCGGCTCGGCGCGACCCCGAGCCTGTGCACCGGTCTGCTGCCGGACGTGCTGCGCGCCTTCCACGACCGCTATCCCGGCATCCGGCTGATGATCGAGGAGGGCGGCTCCCACGATCTCGTACGGCTGCTCGCACGCGGCGCCCTCGATCTGGCCCTGGTGGTCCTGCCGCTGCCGTCGCCGTCCCCGGCGCTGACGACGGTGGAGCTGCTGCGCGAGGACCTGGTCGTCGTCTCCTCGCCGGAGGCGCCGGCCCCGGGTGGCCCGGGTCGGCGTACCGTGCGTGTCGCCGACCTGGAGAGCGAGCCGCTGGTGATGTTCCGGCACGGCTACGACCTGCGCGAACTGACCGTGGCCGCCTGCCGTGCCGAGGGCTTCGAGCCGGACTTCGCGGTGGAGGGCGGGGAGATGGACGCGGTGCTGGGCTTCGTCCGGGCGGGCCTGGGCGTGGCCGTCGTACCGCGCATGGTCGCCACGCGATCCGGGCGCGGGCTGCGGGTCACCCCGCTCGCCCGGCCCGGCCTGCACCGGACGATCGCGCTGGCCCACCGCAGCGATGTGGCTCCGCCGCGGGCGGCACGGGAGTTGCAGCGGATGCTGCTGGAGCGCTGAACCGTCGCACCATGGGTCGCCCCGCACGGGGGTGGGCGGCTGACGCGGCGAATCGTCGTGGTGGGCGAGGCGCTGATGGTGCCGGCGGGGTACGCGGGCAGCACGCGCCCGGCGGATCGCAGAGCCCCGGTCCGCCCGAAGGCGACGGCGGCCCGGCGGATCGGTCCCGCCGCAGCGGCCCCTTCGAGCAGGACGACGCCGCCGCCCGTACGCCCCCTCAGCCCGTCGCGTCCACCAGGGCCAGCTCGTGCAGCCGCTCCGGTGGGCCCGGGCGGGCGTAGTACCAGCCCTGGGCCGTGTCGCAGCCCAGTATCCGCAACTGTTCGGCCTGGGCCCCGGTTTCGACGCCCTCGACCGTCACCGCGAGGTTCAGGCCGTGCGCGAGTGAGACGATCCCCTCGACGATCTTGAGGTCGACCGGGTCGGCGGGGAACTGCTGCATGCTCTGCGTGAAGGAGCGGTCCAGCTTGAGGACGCTGACCGGGAGGCGGCGCAGGTTCGCCAGGTTCGAGTAGCCGGTGCCGAAATCGTCCAGGGCGATGTCGACGCCCATCTCGGCGAGTCGGCGCAGCGGCTTGAGCAGATCGTCGTCGGCGCCGATGAGGGCCGACTCCGTGACTTCGAGGCAGAGCGCGTCCGGGGCGACGCCGGTGCGCTCCAGGATGTCCACCGTGTCCTGGACCAGGCCGGGGTGGGTGAGCTGGCAGGGCGAGAGGTTGACGTTGATGCGGAGCGGGCCGCCCGCCGCGTCCTCGCCGTACCGTTCTCGCCACTCGCGGGCCTGGCGCACCGACTGCTCCAGGACCCAGCGGCCGAGCGGCACGATCAGCCCGGTGTGCTCGGCGAGCGGGATGAACCGGTCCGGGCCGAGGACGCCGTGCTGCGGGTGCAGCCAGCGCACCAGCGCCTCGGCGCCCCGCACGCTGCCGTCGCCGAGGTGCACCAGCGGTTGGTACTCGATGAAGAACTCGCCCCGCTCCAGGGCCGCCGGCAGCTGCGTGGTGAGTCCGTGCCGGGTGATGGCGCGGGCGTCGGCCTCCGGATCGGCCAGCTCGAAGCGGTTGCCGCCCGCCGACTTGGCCCGGTACATGGTGATGTCGGCGCTGCGCAGGACCTCCGCCGGGCCCCGCTCGCCCGTGGGTCCCTCGACGATGCCGATGCTGCCGCGCACGGTCAGCTCGCGGCCGTCGATACGGACCGGGGCGAGCAGCACGTTCATGATGCGCGCCGCGAGGTCGTCGACCTCGCTCTCGGTGTCGGGTCCTGTGGTCAGCGCCACGAACTCGTCACCGCCGAGCCGGGCCACCATCTCGCCCGGGGCGGTGGCGCAGGACTGGAGCCGGTCGGCGACCTCGACGAGCAGCCGGTCGCCCGCCGCGTGGCCGAGGCTGTCGTTGATGGTCTTGAAGCCGTCGAGGTCGAGGTAGCACAGACCGAACCGCTGGCCCTCGGCCGCGTTCAGCGCCTTCTCCAGGCGCTCGAAGAACAGCGTGCGGTTGGGGAGTCCGGTGAGCGCGTCGTGCGTGGCCTCGTAGCGCAGCCGCAGGTTGAGCAGCCGACGCTCGGTGGTGTCCTCCATGAGGGCGAGCTGGTACTGCGGGACGCCGTCGGCGTCGCGCAGCAGGGAGACCGTCAGGTTGGTCCACAGGACCGTTCCGTCCGGGCGGTAGAAGGCCTTTTCGAGGTGGTAGTGCTCGCGCTCGCCCCGGACGAGTTCGTCGTAGAGCGTCCAGGTCTGCGGGGCGTCCTCGGGGTGGGTCCACTCCTGCACCCTGCGCCCGCGCATCGTCTGGTCGGTGATGCCGAACATGCGCAGCAGCGCGCCGTTGACCTGGAGGACGTTGCCGTCCAGGTCGGCGATGCCGATTCCTATGGCCGCGCCTTCGAACACGGCGCGGAATCGCGCCTCGGTCGCGTGCAGCGCCTGCGCCACCACGCCCTGCGCCTCCAGGGCGGCCTGTGCGATGGCCTCCTGTTCGGCCAGCGTCCGCTCGCGCAGCGCCTGCGCGAACCCGGCGGCCATGGCGTGCTGCAGGCGGGCGGACCGGGACCGCAGGTCCTCGCGGTCACCGTCGCCGCCGCAGTAGAGCACCAGATAGGCGTCGACGCAGTCCAGGGACCGGGTCAGCGCCTCCGGGTCCGTGCAGTGCGCGTCGACGAGGGCGGCGCCCACCGCCCGGCCCTCGTCGGTGTCGACGGTCCTGGCCGCGAGCGCCTGGCTCAACCGGCGGGCCAGCGGCAGCAGTTGTTCCTCGAACTCCGGCCGGGTCGCGGACGTCGACGTCACCGGGAACACGGCCCGGCTCCAGATCGTCGCGAACCGGCGCAGTCTGTCCTCCGGCCCGTCCGGCTCGGCGATCACGCGGAACGCCCCACGCCGGCGAACCCCGAGAAGGCCCAGGGATCCTCGTCGTCGGGGTTCCAGGTCGCCGAATCGGGCCGCCAGCGCGGCGGCGACACCAGTCCCGGTTCCACCATGTCGTACCCCTTGAAGAACCGTGCGATCTCGTCCCGCGAGCGCATGATCAGCGGGTTGCGAATGTCCTTGTACACGTCCACCGCGCCCTCGGTCCGCTCCTGCGGCAGCGGGATTCCCTCGTACGAGGCGTGCGTGAGCACCAGCAGGCTGCCGGGCGCGAGCGCGTCGCGCAGCTCGGCCACCGCTCCGTACGGGTCGTCCGCGTCTTCCACGAAGTGCAGTATGGCAACGAGAAGCAGCGCCACCGGCCGGTTCAGGTCGATCAGGCGCTGGACCTCGAGGTTCGCAAGGATCTCCTGGGGCTTACGGAGGTCCGCCGCGACGACGCCCGCGTCCGGGTTGCCCTCCAGGACCGCCTGGCTGTGCGCGACGGCCACCGGGTCGTGGTCGACGTAGACGACACGGGCGCCGGGCCGGGCGCTCTGGGCCACCTCGTGGACGCTGCCGAAGGTCGGGATGCCGGAACCGATGTCCAGGAACTGGGTGATGCCCTCGTCGGCGGCGAACCGCACCGCCCGCCGCAGGAACGCCCGGTTGGCCTGCATGGTCTTCGGCAGCCCCGGGGCGAACTCCAGGACCCTGCGGGCCGCCTCCCGGTCGGCCTCGAAGTTGTGCGAACCGCCCAGGTAGAAGTCGTAGATACGCGCGACGCTCGGCACCGAGATGTCGATGCTCCGGGGTGCCCAGGCGGGACGCTCCATGTATCTCTCCAAGGCGTAGGCGATCCGGTGTTCGAGCTGAGGCTACTGATCGCCCGCCAATGGAGCGAGCAGAAACGGAAATTGACCGTCCGTTCCCGGTCACTGCCTGCGGCACGTGCCGCTCGGAGGCGACTGTGGACACCTTACGAAACGTAGGCGCTCCGCTCCGGAGAGTTCCGGGACGGGCGCCGAATCGCGGAGAGTTGGGGGGAATGACGCCAAAACCGGTCCGACCCCTCCGTGCGGCGCGGAGGGGTCGGACCGGTGGATCGGGGAAGCCGGTGTCACTTGTCGGAGACGCCGACCATGTCTCCGTTGGGACGGACGGCGTACCAGGTGCCGCCGACGCCCTGGCCGTTGGTGTCGCCGGGCTCCTTGTCGGCCGCGAAGGTGTAGATGGGCGAGCAGTTGACGGTCTGCTGCCTGGCGCCGTCGGAGCGGGTGAAGCTCATCAGGCCCTTCTTCTGGACGCCCTTGGTGTCGTTCGACGACACGGGCGCCACGACCGGCCACTTCTCCAGGCAGGCTCCGGTGCAGTTGGAGACCGGCTCGGGCCAGGCCTTGTCCTTCGCGAAGCGGTAGACCGTCATGCCGTTCTTGTCGACGACGATCTCGCCCAGCTTGGGGTCGTTGCGCGTGGACAGTCCGGGCAGGCTGGCGACCGACGCCTTCTTGCCCGTGGGCGCCAGTGCGTACCACTTGCCGCCCACGCCCTGGCCGGTCAGATCGCCCGCCTTGGTGTCCTTGGCATAGCGGTAGGCCGGCCAGCCGGCGATGGTCAGCTGCTTGGTGCCGTCGGCCCGGGTCACCTCACCGAGCAGCGCCTTGTCGATGCCGGCACCGGCCGAGGCGTCGTCCGCGGGCACCGGCGGCCAGGCCGTCGCGCAGTCGCCGTTGCAGTTCGACTTCGGCGGCTCGGCGGTGTCCTCGTCGAAGCGGTAGAGGCTGAGACCGGTGGCATCGGTCAGCACGTCCCCGAGTTCGGGGTTCGCGGAGACCTGCAGCTTGCCGGCCGAGGCCGACTGGGCTCCCAGGTTCCCCTGGCCGATCGCGGTCGAACTCGCCGTGGGGGTCGGGCTGGTGCCCGTCCCGACACCGGAGCCGACACCGCCGTAACCGCCCGCAGCCGCCGTGGCTCCGACGTTCTGGCTGCCCACGGACGACGTGCCGCCTTCCTGGCCGCACGCTGTCGTCAGCGCCAGCACCGCCGCGGCGCTTGCCATGAGTGAGGCGCTCCGCCAGGAGGTCTTCATCGTCAACTCCCCATAATTCAAAAGGGTGTTGCAGCGCCCTGCTGCGCCGCCGCACGACATTGGGTACGCACCGGAGCAGGGGTTGTGTTCAACGGTTCCGCAAATTTCTTTCCGGAAGCTGTGACCACACCCGCCTCAGGCCGCACAGACGTACGTCCCATCGGACGACGAGCGCCCGGGATTCAAACATCGGGCGACCCTTTATCCCTCCTTCGGAGCAATCTCATCGCGCCCGCGCGTGTGACGGCGTGCCAGGCCTCATGATCTCCGTCGTGCATCGACCCGAATCACCCCAATCCGGCGCCGCCATACGTGTGTTGGCCCTGCTCACCTTGACGTGGGCGCTCATCGGCCCCACGGCCGGGGTGGCCGAGGCGGATGCCTGTGCCTACGCCTCCGTCGGTCCCGACGGTGCCGAGGTGGTGGCGGTCGCCGGGAGTTCCACGTGGCCGACTCCCCCGCCCTGCCCGAAACCGACGCCCACCCCCACGCCTACGCCTACGCCTACGCCCACCCCCACTCCCCCAGAGCCCCCTTGCACTCCGACTCCCTCGCCCGACCCCACGCCGAAGCCGCCTCCGACACGACACCCGCCGAAACCCAGACCCACCCCGACGCCGGAGCCGCCACCTCCCCCACCCCCGCCCGCACCACAGCCGGCGCCACCCCGGGCACGGCCCGCACCGCCCCCCGCGCCCACCCCGGCCCCGACTCCCACCCCGACCCCGACCCGGACGCCGCCGCCCAGGCCTGCCCCGGGCCCCTCCGCGCCCCCGGTGGCCTACCCGGCCTACCACCACGCGAAGGCGCCCGACCGGCCCAGACACAGCACCACCTCGCCCGTGATCTACGTCCTGCTCATCACCGCGCCCGCGGTGGTCGCCGTGGCCGCCCTGCGGCCCCGCTAGTGCCGATCCTGGAGGCATCCCTTGCCGGAATGGCTTGTTCTCATCCTCGCGATGCTGGCCGCGTGCGCGGTGGTGGTCGCCATCACGCTCATCCGCCACAAAGCGGCGCCCGTGGACGAGGATCCCAGCGAGACCCCGGACGTCATCGAGTACATGACGATGTGGATCGGAGTGGTGTACGCCATCGTCCTGGGTCTGGCCATCGCGGGCGTGTGGGAGGCCCGCAGCGCCGCCCAGGACCATGTCCAGACGGAGGCCCAGGCACTGCACGAGATCTCGGAACGGGTCCAGGTCTATCCGTCCGACGTCCGTGACCGCATTCGGGCCGATGTCAACGCCTATGCCGGACACGTCGTCACCACCGAGTGGAAGGAGATGGCCGACCATCGCCGGATGACCGAGCGAGGCACCGAGCTCCTCGACCGGATCCGCACGGACGTCACCTCCTACGAGCCGAAGACCGACTTCGAGGCCCAGGCCTACCAGCCGCTGGTGGACCAGGTGGCCGCAGTGGACCAGGCCCGCAACGCCCGGGCGGACTCGGTCGAGCCCACCATGCCCGGAGTGGTCTGGTTCGGCCTGCTGGGCGGTGGCGTCGTCACCATCGGGATGGTCTTCGCGCTGCAGATCCGGCGTACGACACGCGAGCTGATCCTGGCCGGCCTGTTCTCCGCGCTGATCGCCTTCCTGCTCTTCCTGATCTGGGACTTCGACGCCCCCTACAGCCGGGGCATCACGGCGTCGGCCGAGCCGTTCCTCGCCCTCTTCCCAGGCATCAAGGGCTGACCGCTCCTCACCACAGATGCCGCCCAGGGGCGCCCGACACACCGTCGGCGTCCCCTGAGCGGCCCACACATGTGCCCCATTCGGAGCGACACCGATCGCGCAGACGTACACCTGTTCCTAGCGTTTGGGTCATCGAGGTGCATTTCTCACCTAGGCGGAAAAAGTTCCGCAGCTGCTCCTCGGGGACCGGAGGATCCACCATGCGCGCGATACGCGTCGCTTCGGCCGCACTGCTGGGCGTGACCGCCCTGGCCTTGTCCGCACCGGCCGCCGTGGCGAAGGACGACAACGACTTCACGCCCTTCGGCTTCAGCGTCGTGCCCTCGACCATCGCCGCGGGTGGCCAGGTGGCGCTGCTGCTGGAACGGCACCACGACGGCTGCAAGGGCTCCGCGACCGTCACCTCGGCGGTGTTCGACACCGTGACCATCCCGCCGTACAAGAGCTACGCCACCGCCGGGGTCGACTGGGACGCCAAACCCGGGGCGGTCTACCGGGTGACCTTCACCTGCGACGGCGTGAGCGGCTCCACGGGCCTGACCATCGCGGGCGACCGACGGGACGGACCCACACCGGTTCCGCGCCACCCCGGCCGGGGTGTGCACGCCGGCGCGGGCGGCAGCATCGCCGACTTCGACGCCAAGGAGTTGGGCATGGGCGCCCTGCTGATCGTGGGCTCGATCGGGGCGGCGTACCACTTCTCCCGTCGCCGCAGCGGCGACGACGGCGCCTGACGGGCCTTCCGGGTGCGCAGACGTCCGCCCCGGTTCCTCTCGGAGTCCGGGGCGGAGAACATCTCCGAAGGGGGCGGAGATCAGATGTGCCTCTCGGACCGCCTGCGCATCCAGAACACCCCGCCGCCGATGACGGCCAGCGCCACCAGACCGCCGCCGATGGCCATGTCGGTCGGGGTGGCCCCGGTGGAGCTGCTGCCGCCGAGACCGCCGCGGACGCCGCCGATGACGGTGAAGGCCGTGGGGTTGATCACGGTGCCGTTGCCGCAGACGACGCTGATGCTGTGCGATCCGATGGCCGCGTTCCGGTTGACCGTGGCGCGTCCCGTCGCCAGGTTGTTGGCCCCCGTCCTCAGCCGGATCGTCCGGAACGCGTCCGAGCTCGCGGTGGCGTTGCCCGTGCAGTTGTTGACGGTGATGGTCAGTTGTCCGCCCCGGGCGATGACGTTGGGCAGGGCGACGACATTGCTGGGGCTCAGGTTCATGCCGTCCCGCGCGACGGCCGCCGGAGCGGCGAGTCCGAGCACGGCGACCGCGGCGCCGGCGGCCGCCAGGGCACGAGTAGTACGCATGTGAATCCTCCGCGGGAGACGCCCCGGGAACGGTCCCCGGTGGATCGGCGAGAAAACGCCTCCCAGGAAGACCCTCAGATGCCTTTCCCAGGCCCGCATTTCGGCACTGCTCCGTACTGGTGAGAGGACACGCCGAACGAAAAGCGCACAATCGGATATCTCCGCAGGTCACGGACCGTCAGAAAATTCCTGCTCACGGCAACTCGGATGGCGCACCACCCGCGTTCCGGGACCACCCGTTCGCCGTTGCCCCGTCGCCGGTTCCGTGTGCGGGACTTAGCGTTCTCGTATGCGCGAATGACGCGGCGACGGCCGCGTCGAGAGGGGAAGTCAATGTCTGCGTCCGAGCTGGCCGGGCTGGCCGAAGAGGAGGAGCAGCGGAAGAAGCGCGCTCCCTGGGGCGTGATAGCGCTTGTTCTGCTGACCGGTCTCGCGCTCATTCGGAACGGTTCCGGGGAGTTCGACGTCGGGCCCCCGCAGCCCGCGTCGGCGGCCGCGGCGGACAGCCGGGTGCACGGCACCGCCTTCGGCACCGCCCCCGCTCCCCTGCCGTACGCCGCGCCCGACCGGGTCTCCATCCCCGCGATCCGGGTCGACGCGCCGATGACGCCGGTCGGCCTGGACCCGGACGGCTGGGTGGGCGCGCCGCCGCCGGAGGACCCGAACCTGGCCGGCTGGTTCACCGGCGCGGTGTCCCCCGGCGAGAAGGGCACCGCTGTCGTCGTCGGCCATGTCGACAACAAACAGGGCCCCGCCGTGTTCTACGGACTCGGGGCCCTCAAGAAGGGAAATCGCGTCGAGATCCGACGCAAGGACGGAAAGACGGCGATCTTCGAGATCTACGGCATCGAGGTCTTCGAGAAGAGCAATTTCCCCGGCGACCGCGTCTACGGCTCCAAGGGAACCCCCGAATTGCGGGTCATCACCTGCGGGGGCGGATTCTCCAAGCAGAGCGGCTACGCGGGCAACGTGGTCGCCTTCGCCCGCCTGGTCGAGGTCCGCTGAGCGGTTCCCGACCGGGCGGGCGTATTCCGGCTATGCGTATCGCCGTAGCGGGACGGTGATGTGATAGCCGGAATCGAGCAGGTGCGGCAGATAGTCGCGCAGCGCCCGGACACTCTGGGAGCGGTCGCCCCCGGCGTCGTGCGAGAGCACCACGACGCCGGGGGCGGCGCCGTTCTCCACCGCGCCGACGATGCGCCGGGTGCCCGGGGTGGTCCAGTCGAGGGTGTCGACGGTCCAGGCGATGGGCTCCATGCCGAGTTCGGCGCCGAGTTGGAACGCGGCGCGGTTCCAGGCCCCGTAGGGAGCGCGGAACCATTGCGGACGCTCGCCGTAGGCGTCCTCGATGACGTCGCTGGTGCCTTCCATCTCGGTGCGGATGCGGGAGCGGCTGAGCCGGGTGAGCAGCGGGTGCGACCAGGTGTGGTTGCCGACGACGTGTCCCTCGTCGGACATCCGGGCCAGCAGGTCCTGGTTGTCGACCGCCATCTCCCCGCACACGAAGAACATCGCGCGCACGTCGTACTCGGCCAGCGTGTCCAGGATGTGCGGGGTGTAGCGGGGGTCGGGTCCGTCGTCGAAGGTCAGCACCATGGTCCGGCCGCGTCCGGATACCTTCAGCAACGGCTCGTGGCGCACGAGTGTCTTCCTGGGGGCGGTGCGCGGGGGACCGTATCCGGTCAGGGGCTGGAGGCGGTAGGCCGAGGGCTTGGCCGCGAGGTGGGCCGGGGGGCCGGCGGCGGGGAGGGCCGGCCGGACCGGCTCCTCGCCCGTCAGGGCCGCGAGCGCTCCGGCCGTGCCGGCGGCCGCGACCGCGGTGGCGCCGGCCAGCAGGGCCCGGCGCCGCGTGAGCACCGCCGCCTTCGACGACAGCCGTGTGAGCAACTGATCCTTCGTCATGACTCATCAGTCGCCCGGCGGACGGCCGACGCACCTCAGCAACACCGGTGCGGCGGCACGAATCCACCCGGCCGGCCCAGCGAAGGCGCTCCGAGCGGTCTGACGACACGCCAGGACGACCTCGTCCGGGGCCGATCGGCGTCGGCCCCGGCCTCGTCCCCTCCGTCGAGGCCGGGTGCCGAGGGCCGCAGCGGGCCCAGGTGGCTGCCCGGCGCGGCCCGCCCTTCGGGTGCCCCGTTTCCGCAAAGTTTGCGCACTCAGGTCGACGGAGGCCCGAATGCCGCCCGGACCTGCGGCTTCCGATAGCCTCGCAGCCGTGACGGAACAGCATGCGCACCAGTTCGAGCGGGGCACGGACGGCCCCAAGGTCATCGTCGTCGGCGTGGACGGCTCCGACTCCTCGCTCCGCGCCGCGGCATACGCCGGAGGTCTGGCCCGGCGGCAGCACGCCCTGCTCGCCGTGGTGTACGTCCAGCCGGTGATCGCCTCGGGCGCCGCGCTCGGCGCTCCGGTCGCCGAGACCACCGACGAGATCGCCGAGGACCTGGTCGCCCAGATCCGGCTCGCGACCGAGCAGAACAAGGGGATATTCGATGTGCGCTGGGAGTTCCACACCTTCCGCGGCGACCCCTACAGCGGGCTGACGAAGGCGGCGGATCAGCTCAAGGCCGACGCGGTGGTCGTCGGCGCCTCGGAGCAGGCCGGCCACCGGATCGTCGGATCCGTCGCGGTGCGCCTGGTCAAGGCGGGGCGGTGGCCGGTGACCGTGGTGCCGTAGCGGTCCGCACCAGCACCGCATGCCTGCGCTGCGTCAGAGCGAGCGCAGGAAGTCCAGCACGATCGCGTTGAACTCCTCGGGCTTCTCCAGGTTCGGGAAGTGCGAGGTGCCCTCCACCAGTACCGAGCGGCCGTTCTGCGCGGTGTCGGCGTAGCGTTCGGCGTCGGCGAGCAGGTCCGGGGAGTCGAGCGTGCCGTTGACGGTGAGCACCGGTACGTCGATCTTCGGGACCCGGGCCCAGGTGTCGGTCATGGGCACGTGCCAGTTGTGTTCGCCCGGTGTGTGCTTGGCGATGGTGTGCAGGGCCATCTCGCGCAGGTGGTCCAGGATCCGCGGGTCGGTGTCGCCGGCCTCGCGGAAGGGGCCCGCTACGGACCGGAGGAACACCTTGAGCCAGCCCTCGATGTCGCCCGAGTACAGCAGCCGGTGGGACTCGGCCACGTTCTGCCGGGTCGACTCGTCGGTGTACTCGAAGTCGCTGACGGAGGCCCCGCTCAGCACGAGCCCCCGGACCAGTTCCGGATACTCGATCGCCGTGTCACCGGCGATGAATCCCCCCATGCAGACTCCGACCAGGACCGCGGGCCCGGCGTCGAGGTGGCGCAGCAGCTCGGCGAGGTCGTCGGCCCAGCGGAAGGGCTTGGTGGCATTGGCGGTCCAGCCGTGGCCGCGGACATCCACGGCGATGACGCGGTGGTCGGCGGCGAGGACAGGTATCTGGGCCTGGAAGAGGCGGTGGTCGACATAGCCGGCGTGCAGGAGGACGACGGGGGCGCCGGTGCCGGTGTCGCGATAGGCGATGTCCCCGTCGGTGGACGCGTAGTAGCTCAGTTCCGAAGCGACTGTCATGACAACCAAGGTGTCATCTTCGCGCGACTTTGACAACCTGGTTGTCATGATGAATCGCGGTGCATGATGAGCGGGTGAACGACATCGACGAGCCACTGCCACCCGACGATCTCGGCCACCGGGTCAGCGAGGTGTTCGACCTGGTCGGCGCGCTCTACCGGCGCGGCCTGCGCAAACTGGAGCAGGACGAGGCGGACCGGGGGATGTCCGTCGGCGTGCGTTCCGTCCTCGTCCTGCTGCACAGGTACGGGTCCATGACGGTTCCTCAGATGGCCCGGATCATGGCGCTGACCCGGCAGTTCGTGCAGCGCATGACCAATGAGGCGATCGACCGGGGCTGGACGGAGGCCGTGCCCAACCCCGCCCACCAGCGGTCCTCGCTGATCCGCATCACGGACGAGGGCGTGGCCGTCATCACCGCGGTCCTCGCGCGCGAGCACGCCCTGAACCGGCAGGTCGGCGGCGGCGAGCTGACCGAGGCCGAACTGCGGGCGTGCGCACGCGTGCTGAAGGAGATGCTGCGGACCTTCGACCACGTGGACGTGGACTGACCTACTGCCCCATCGTCAACCCGTCCTTCGCGGCGCCCCGGCTCAGCACCACCTCCCGGATCCGGTCGCGGACGCCCTGGACGTCGGCACCCTGCGCGATCGCCTGGTTGAGGTTCACCACCCGGCCGGCGTCCACGTCGAACATCTGCGGCACGAACACCGCCTTCGCGACCCGCCAGCGCCCGCCCGGCCGGGCGGGCGGGGCGAAGGTGAAGCGGCCGAGGGTGGACTGGTTGCCGCGCGGGTCCTGGGCGCCCTCGTTGTTGAACATCTCCCCGGCGACCTGGTCGCCCATTCCGTAGATCACCCAGGTGCCGTTGACCTTCTCGTACGCCTGCGGGACATGGGCGTGGGTGCCGAGGATCAGGTCGACGTCGGGACGCCCGCCCGTGCGGGCGGCGGTCAGGTCGCGAGCCAGGGCCAGCTGCTGCTCGTCGGGCGCGTCCTGCCATTCGGTGCCCCAGTGCAGCGACACGACGACCACGTCGGCGCCCGCCTTCCGGGCGGCCCGCGCGTCCGCCAGGATCCTGTTCTCGTCCATCAGGTTCACCGCCCAGGGCTGTCCCTGGGGCAGCGGGAGGCCGTTGGTGTCATAGGTGTAGGCGAGGTGGGCGACCCTCGCCGAACCCGCGCGCAGGACGGTGACCGTGCGCGCCTCGGCCTCGGTACGGGCGGATCCGGTGTGCCGTACGCCCGCCCGGTCCAGGGCGTCGAGAGTACGGCGGATTCCGTCGGCGCCGTCGTCGAGGCTGTGGTTGGAGGCGGTGGAGCAGCCGTCGTAACCGGTGGCGGCCAGGCCCTGGGCCACCTCGGGCGGCGACTTGAACACCGGGTAGCCGGTGTAGTCGCCGTTCGCGCCGTAGACGGTCTCCATGTGGCACAGCGCCAGATCGGCGCGGGAGACGACGGGTCGGATTCCGGCCAGCATCGGGCGGAAGTCGTAGCCGTTGCCGCCCGCGTCGAAGCGGGCCCGGTCGATGATCGAGCTGTGCGGCAGGACGTCACCGGAGGCGACGAGCGTGAAGCCGCGCGGTGCGGCGGCGGCCGGGGCCGGATGCCCGGATGTGTCGTGGTCGTGCGCCTGGCAGGCCGCTCCTCCGGCCAGAAGGGCCGTGAGGGCCAGGGCAACCTGCCGTCTGCGTGCAATCATCAGCTCACCCCACTGAGGTCATATTTACTGACGAATGGGTATGAACTTGTCGGTGTCGGCAAACGGCCTGACCGCCTTGTTGACCCGTCCGGGGAGGAAGGGACGCGGAAGGGACCGTTCACCGAACCGTTCGTCGACGCGATCGACCGTCCGCCGCAGATCCTTGTGCGTGCCCTGTCCCCCGGCCCCGCGCTGAGGTGCCATACGGCCATGACGGCCGGAACCACCCTCACGAACGGGACGACCGCCGAGCACGAGCTCGCCGCACTGCAGCGGGAGCACGGCCGGCCCCTCTTCGCGCTCCTGCTCCGGCTCAGTGACGGCGACCGGCAGCGCGCCGAGGACCTGGTGCAGGAGACTCTCGTGCGCGCCTGGCAGCACCCCGAGGCGCTGCGCGCCGACGACTTCGAGTCCGTACGGCCCTGGCTGCTGACCGTGGGACGGCGGCTCGCGATCGACGCGCGGCGGGCCCGGCAGGCGCGTCCGGCCGAGGTCGGGGACGCGGTGCTGGAGAACGCCCGGGTGTGCGCGGACCACGCCGAACGGGCGGCCGCCGCCCTCGACGTACGCGAGGCTGTGAAGACACTCACTCCAGAGCACCGTGAAGTCCTGGTGCTGGTGTATTTCCAGGGGGCGAGTGTGGCGGAGGCCGCCGAGATCCTGGGGATTCCGCCCGGTACCGTGAAGTCCCGCGCGTACTACGCGCTGCGCGCCCTGCGCCGGGTGCTTCCGGGATACGCGGCCGACCTGCGGTGAAACCAATGGGAAAGTCAAACCTCCGTAAAGCGCCTTGCTGAAGACCCCTGTTGAGTAATCGGCTGTCCTCATCCGTGTTCCGGACTGGGAGCCCGGGGTCGGGCGACGCGCACGCACCGGAGGAAGGCAGGAAGGGATGCTGCACAGAGGTCAAGAGAGCACGGACGGCACCGGCGGAGGCGAACTCATCGTCCCCATGGCCTGGTTGTACGCCGAGTACATCGCCGACGAGCTCCTGCGTTCCGGCGATCTGATGCCGCCGACGTCCTTCGAGTTCCGTGCCGGACGGGACGCGCTGGCGCTGACCGTCTTCCTCGCCGACACCGAGGGAGAGCTCTCCGGCATCCAGGTCGTCTCGCAGCTGGAGAACTGGCTGTCACTGACGGCGTACGACCAGCCGTGGCAGGACTGGGTGTGCGAGCGGATGGCCGCGCTGACCGCCGAGGCGGTCGCCACCGGCGAGCCCGCCGCGGACCTCGAACTCGCGGCCGCGGCCTGGCGCTGGCTGGAGGAGACGGAGCTGCTCGCACCCGATCTGAACGCCGTGCCGGGCGGCGCGGCGGGCGTCGGCGAGGACGAGGGGCCGAAGGTGTGGACACCGGCGTGGCAGCTCGGGCTGCCCCTCGGGCATCTGGCCATCCACCTGTTCTAGCCCTTCTGGATTACTTTCGATTCGGACCAATCCGCGGGGCCGACCGCTCCGAATCCCTTGGTCACGATTCTGTGCACGCCTTGAGTGATTCGGCGGGCTGGTGCGTACGGGTGGGAGCAAGGAGTAACCCCACCCACACCCAACGGCACGAGGTTTCCGCATGAGGTCCTTGGAGAGGCATCGCGACGTCGGCGCGTACGCGCTCGGCGTGCTGGACGAGGCGGAGGCCTTCCGCTTCGAGGACCACCTCATGGAGTGCCCCAAGTGCGCGGCACACGTGACCGAGTTCGGTCCTGTGACCCGACAGATGATGCTGTACCGCCGGGCGACACCGCGGGCCGTGCACCCGATGGCCCAGCCCGGCCCCCAGCTCCTGGGCCGCCTCCTCGGCGAGGTCGCGACCCGCCACCGGGCACGGCGCAGGCGGCTGTTGTACGCGGTGGCCGCGTCGGTGGTCCTGACCGTGGGCGGTTCCACCCTCGCGATGACGACGGGCGGCGACGCGGCGGGGACCACCAGCATCGAGGCCACCGACGCCCGCTCCGGCGTGTGGGCCCAGGTCACCACCGAGGACGAGGACTGGGGCACCCAGGTGGAACTCAAGGTGAAGGACGAGTCGGGCCCCCGCGCGTGTCACCTGGTCGCGATCAGCCAGGACGGCAAGGAGGAGACCGTCACCGGCTGGAACGCCACCGGGCACGCCACCGCCGACAACACCATGATGGGCAGCTCCACCTTCCACGCCGACCAGATCGACCACTACGAGGTCAGGACGTCGGGCGGGGAGCATCTGGTGACGCTGGATCCCGGCTGACGACGTCCGGTCACTTGAGCAGTCGCGACAACCGCCGGTCCGCCAGGAGCTTGCCGCCCGTCTGGCAGGTGGGGCAGTACTGGAGCGAGGAGTCGCTGAAGGAGACCTCCCGGATGGTGTCGCCGCAGACCGGGCAGGGATCGCCGGTGCGGCCGTGCACCCGCAGGCCGGACTTCTTCTCCGACTTCAGACGGCCCGCCGCCACACCTCTCGACCGTTCCACCGCCTCGGTGAGGGTCGCGCGCAGGGCCCGGTAGAGGTTTTCCGTCTCCTCGGGAGTGAGGGAAGCCGCAAGTTTGAACGGGGACATCCTCGCCGCGTGCAGGATCTCGTCGCTGTAGGCGTTGCCCACACCGGCGATGAGGCTCTGGTCGCGCAGGGCGCCCTTCAGCTGTCGGCGTTCGCCCTTCAGGAGGGCGGCCAGCCTCGCCCCGTCGAAATCCTCGGCGAGGGGGTCCGGGCCCAGTCGGGCGATGCCGGGAACCTCCTGCGGGTCGGCCACCACGTACACCGCGAGGCGCTTCTGCGTCCCCGCCTCCGTCAGGTCGAAGCCCGCGCCGGTCTCCAACGCCACCCGGAGGGCGAGCGGCCCCTTGCCGGGGCGGGGCGGGCCGTCGGGCAGGCGGTCCTTCCAGTGCAGCCAGCCCGCGCGGGCCAGATGGGTGACCAGGTGCGGGCCGCCCTCCGTCTCCAGGTCGAGGAACTTGCCGTGGCGGTGCACGGCGACCACCTCGCGGCCCTCGACGGCGGTGAGCGGAGGGTCGTACGTCTTCAGGACGCTGATGGCCACCGGCAGCACGCGCACCATCTCGTGGCCGACCAGGTTCTCGGTCAGGAAGTCCTTGAGCGCTTCCACCTCGGGGAGTTCCGGCATACGTCAAGAGTGCCACCGGGGGCCGCTGTGGTCAGCTCAGGTCCGCTCCCCCACGACGAACTCGCACCACACGCACTTCCCGCCGCCGCGCGCCTCCACGCCCCACACGTCGCTCAGCAGGTCGACCAGGAGCAGGCCCCGGCCCGAGACCCCCGACTCGCCCGCCTCCCGGCGGCGCGGCAGGGCGCTGGAGGTGTCCTCGACCTCGACGCGCATCCGCCGTTCGGAACGGGTCATGACCCGCAGGGTGACGATCGCGGAGCCCTCGGTGTGCATCAGGGCGTTGGTGATCAGCTCGTCGGCGACCAGTTCGATCTCGTCGGAGCGCTCCCGTGCGCCCCAGGTGCCGACCGCGGCCCGGATCATGTGCCGGGCCTCGGTGAGGGCTTGGGGGTCCCCCGCCGCCACGTGTTGCTGGAGGCGGCCGCCGGACTGCGGGGCGTCCAGGCCGCGGCGGCGCAGCAGGAGCAGTGCCACGTCGTCGTCGCCGCCGCGTTCCTCGGCCACGTCGATGAGCCGGTCGGCGAGCTCCCACACGTCGACGGGGCCCACGGCGATGAGCTTGGAGAGGGTCTTCATGCCGTCGTCGAGGTCGGCGCCGGGCTCTTCGACCAGCCCGTCGGTGCACAGCAGCAGGGTGCCCCCTGGGTCGAGTTCGAGGGTGGAGACGGGATAGTCGAGCTGCCCGAACTCGGCGGACAGCCCGAGCGGCAGTCCTCCGTCGACGGTCGCCCGGCGGCAGCTGCCGTCGGCGTGCCGGAGCAGCGGGTCGATGTGGCCCGCGCGCACCACCTGGACGACTCCGGTGGACAGGTCCGCCTCGGCGTACAGGCAGGTCGCGAAGCGGTCCGTGTCGAGCTCGTGGAGGAAGACGGAGGCCCGGGCCATCACCGTGGCCGGGGTGTGCCCCTCGGCGGCATAGGCCCTGAGCACGATCCGCAGCTGGCCCATGACGGCGGCGGCGTGGGTGTCGTGGCCCTGGACGTCGCCGATGACGGCACCGACACGGCCGCCCGGCAGCGGGATCAGGTCGTACCAGTCGCCGCCGATGTCCCGGGGCAGCGAACCCTCGGCGCCGGCGGCCCGGTAGCGCACGGCGACGTCGGCGCCGGGGACGCTCGGGATGGTGCGCGGCAGCATGGCCTGCTGGAGACCGGTGGCGAGGTCCTTCTCCTGCTCGTAGAGCATGGCCCGCTGAAGGCTCTGGGCGATGCTGCTGCCGAGGGCGATGAGGACGTTGCGGTCCTCGGTGGTGAAGCCGTACCGGTCGCTGTAGAGCAGGCCCATGGCGCCGATCGGGCGGGCCTCGGCGATCAGCGGGAGGTAGGCGGCGGAGGTGATGTTGAGGCCGGTGATGTGCGGCCACAGGATCGGGTAGCGGTCCGCGAACTCCTCCGGCGACTCGATGAACCGCGGGCTGAGCGTGCGGACGGCCTCGCTCATCGGGTACGGCTCGTCGATCCGGGTGATGTCGGTGCCGGGCACGAAGCTGCCCGCGGGGCCCTCGGCGATCAGCCGGATGCGGCCCGCCTCGACCAGGCCCATGACGAGGCTGGTGGCGCCGAGGTGGGTGAGGCCGTGGGTGTCCTTGAGGACGTCGATGACGTCCTGGACGGTCCGGGCGTGGGCGAGGGCGGCCGTGGTGAGCTGGACGACGTTGGTCTGCCGGCGCCGGGCCTCGTCCTGGGCGGCCTGCTCCCGGCGGGCTTCCAGTTCGCCCATCTCCTGGGTGGCGTCACGGACGATCCCGATGATCCGGCGCGGGCGTCCGGTCTCGTCGCGCCGGATGTAGCCCTGGGTGTGGGTCCAGCGCAGGGTGCCGTCACGGCAGCGCAGGCGGAAGTAGGTGCCGTAGTTCTCGCTGCCGTCCTTGATGGCCTGGGCGACCAGGGCGTCCAGGCGGTGCGCCTCGGCCCTCGGGACCCGGACGGCGAGGCTGATCGGGTTTCCGTCGTATTCGTCGGGGCGCAGGTCGAAGACCTCGTGGGCCTGGGCGTCCATGTGGAACAGACCGGTGTTCAGGTCCCAGTCGAAGCTGCCCATGCGGTTGAGCGCCAGGATCGGGTCCGGGTGGGCGGGCCAGTCGTCCGGGAGTGACAGGGCGCTCGCTCCCCGATCAACCATGGGGCCCACCTTGCCAGTATTTGCCCGATTCTTCGAGTGGGAGACGGTGCCCTCCGCGACCGTCAGGCACCGAAGACGTGGGTGGGGCTGCCGAAGACGGCGTCCGCGCCGGCCGGCTCCGCCGGTGCGTCGGGGATCAGCCCGCCGCCGTCCGGGAGGTCGGGGGTGTCCGGGACGGTCTCGGGGCCGATCCCGGTCTCGGGGTCCGCGGGGGCGGTCGTACGGGTGCCGCCCGGCGGGACCACGGGGGTCCCGGGCCGCGTCGGGTGCCGCATCGCGGGCGGCGGGGTGGTGGGGACGGTGGGCTTGACGGTGGCGGTCGGGGTCGGCGTCGGCGTCGGCGTCCCACAGTCCCGCGCGGCACTCTCCGGAGTGAGGGGCGTGCCGTCGCCCAGGGTCGACGGTTGCGGCCTCGGCCGGGGTACGACGTGGTCGTGACGGCAGTCGTGGTCGATCCGGCGTTCGATCCAGGAGTGGTCGACGAGGTCGATGATCCTGATGTCGGTGATTACCTGCGCGCTGGGGGCCACCACGACCGTCCGGGCGAGTCGGTATCCGGGCCACGGCTGCCCGCCCACGACCACGCCGCCCCGTATCTCCACCGGCGGCGTCAGGGGGTTGCCGCAGGCGCAGCGGACGCGCGGGACGCCCCGGTCGTCGACGAGGACGGCGGTACCCGCCTGGAGGACGGACTGGCGGCCGCTCGCCCGGCCGTCGCGGTAGCCGTGGTCGGTGACCCGGGTGTCGGCGCGCAGGACGACCGGGGCGAGGCCGCGCAGGTAGTCCGGGACCGAGGCCGGTGGGATGCCCGCGACCTGCGCGAACGCGTTCGTCCTGGACCGGTCGGAGGTCAGGTCGTCGATCTGCCGTGCCACGTCGCAGCCGGCGACGCGCACGGTGCCGCCGTAGAGGCCGGGCGTCCCGCCGGAGACGGTCCGGGGGGCGTCCGGGTCCCGTGGCGGAGTTCGGGTGAGGGGCGGGGGCGTTATCGCCGCCGAGCGGGTGAAGGGGTCCGGCCCCTGGGCCGCCGCCGGCTGCAGGAAGAGTTCACCCCTCGCCGCGGCGGTGTTGTCGCCGCCACCGTCGACCCCGCATCCGGCGACGAGGAGTGCCGCCGCGAGCGCGCAGGCCGTGACGAGGGTTCTGGTCGGTGTCCGCACCGTGTTCTCCCGTTCGTCCGGGCAGTTCGCCCCTATTGTCTGCTTCACTCGCTTGGGTTACGCAAGCGGAGGAGAGGTACACGGAGCGTCACGCGGGGGTTCGGCGGGACAATGGAGGCAGGAGAGCACGGCCGTGGAATGGTTCACCGCACCCGACTACTGGCTGAGCCGACTGGTCTTCCAGCGGGCTCTGGCCGGACTGTACTTCGTCGCGTTCCTGGCGGCGGCCCTGCAGTTCCGGGCCCTGCTCGGGGAGCGCGGCATGCTGCCGATCCCCCGGTTCGTCGCCCGGGTCCCCTTCCGGCGGGCACCGAGCCTCTTCCAACTCCACTACTCGGACCGCTTCTTCGCCCTGTGCGCGGGGACGGGCTGCGCGGTGGCGCTCGCGCTGGCGGCGGGCCTGGACTCGTGGCTGCCGCTGTGGGGCGGGATGCTGCTGTGGCTGGTGCCGTGGCTGCTGTATCTGTCGATCGTCAACGTGGGCCAGACCTGGTACGGCTTCGGCTGGGAGTCCCTGCTCCTTGAGGTCGGGTTCCTCGCGGTGTTCCTCGGCAATGACGAAGTGGCCCCGCCGGTCGTGGTGTTGTTCCTGCTGCGCTGGGTCCTGTTCCGGGTCGAGTTCGGCGCGGGGCTCATCAAGATGCGCGGCGACGCCTGCTGGCGCAAGCTCACCTGTCTGGACCACCACCACGAGACGCAGCCGATGCCGGGTCCGCTGAGCTGGTTCTTCCACCGTCTGCCGAAGCCTCTGCACCGGGTGGAGGTGGCCGCGAACCACGTCACCCAACTCGCCGTGCCGTTTCTGCTGTTCGCCCCGCAGCCGATCGCCACGGCCGCCGCGTCCCTGATGATCGTGACCCAGCTGTGGCTGGTGCTCTCCGGCAACTTCGCCTGGCTGAACTGGATCACGATCGTGCTGGCGGCGTCGGCGCTGAAACTCCCGGGGGACGCGCCCGATCTGCCCGCCACCCCGCTCTGGTACGAGGTGACGGTCCTCGCCGTCGCCGCGCTCCTCCTCGCCCTGAGCTACCACCCGGTCCGCAACATGATCTCCCGGAGCCAGATCATGAACCGTTCCTTCGACCCGCTCCATCTCGTCAACACCTACGGCGCGTTCGGCAGCGTCAGCCGGATCCGCTACGAGGTGGTGGTCGAGGGCACCGCGGACGACGTACCGCGCCAGGACTCGGAGTGGAAGGAGTACGAGTTCAAGGGCAAGCCGGGTGATCCACGGCGGTGGCCGCGCCAGTTCGCGCCCTACCATCTGCGCCTGGACTGGATGATGTGGTTCGCCGCGCTGTCCCCGGCGTACGCGGGGGCGTGGTTCGGCACGATGGTCGAACGGCTCCTGGAGAACGACCCCGCCACGCTGAGGCTGTTGCGCCGCTCCCCGTTCCCGGCGGACGAGCCGCCCCGCTATGTCCGGGCCCGTCTCTTCCGGTACCGGTACACGACGTGGCGGGAGCTGCGGGAGACGGGGGCGTGCTGGGAGCGGACGTATGTGCGGGAGTTCCTGCCGCCCACACGGTTGGCGCAGCCGGTTCGGCAGGCCTGACCCCGGCCGCAGCTCAGAGGCCGTAGGTCCGGGTGGCCGTACCGCCGAAGACGTCGGCGCGTTCGGACGCGCCGAGACCTGCGGTGAGTTGCTTCGACACGGACATCATCTCGCCGTAGGTGGCCCCCAGGGTGCACACCGGCCAGTCCGAGCCGAACATCAGACGGTCCGGGCCGAAGGCGTCCAGGACGGTGTCGGCGTACGGGCGAAGGTCGTCGGTGGTCCAGGTCGCGAGGTCCGCCTCGGTGACCATGCCGGAGAGTTTGCAGACGGTGTTGGGGAGGCCGGCGAGGGCGCGCACGTCGGTCGTCCAGGGTTCCAGCGTGCCGGAGGCGATGGGTGGCTTGCCCAAGTGGTCCAGGACGACGGTGAGTTGCGGCAGCGACTCGGCCGCCTTGACGCAGGCGGGCAGCTGGTGCGGGAGGACGACCAGGTCGTAGACCAGGCCTGCGTCGGCCACCGCGGCCAGGCCCCGGCGTACGTCCGGGCGCAGCAGCCACTCGGGGTCCGGCTCGCCCTGGACCTGGTGGCGGATGCCCTTGAGGTAGGTGCCGCCGGGGAGTTGCCGCAGCCGGGCCAGCTCGTCGGCCACGTCGGGGCGGGTCAGGTCGGTCCAGCCGACGACGCCCGCGATCAGCTCGTGCCCGGCCGCGAGGGCGAGGAACTCCGGGGTCTCCTCGGGGACGGTGACCGTCTGGACGAGGACCGTGCGGTCGACTCCCGCCGCGCGGGCCTCGGGTGCGAGGTCCCGCACGGTGAAGTTCCGTCGCAGCGGGCTGTCCTCGGCGATCCAGTCCTGGTCCCGCACCGACAGGTCCCACACGTGGTGGTGCGCGTCCACGACCGTCACGGCAGCTCCCACACGACGGGCAGGCCCGCGTCGGCGCCCTCGCCGGAGTAGTCGTGCACCACGTCGAGGAGTTCGGCCATGCGGGCCTGCCAGGTGACGTTCACCGGGAGCTTCTCCAGTTCGGCGAGCAGGCGGCCGTAGTCCTCGCACTCCAGGACGTGGAAGAGGTCGGTGCCGCTGCGCCAGATCGTCCAGGAGGTGGCCCCGGCGGCGCGGATCGCGTCGGTCAGTTCGACGGGGACCTCGCGGTGGGCCGCCTCGTACTCCTCGACACGGTCCGCGCGGACCCTGGTGTGCAGGGCGACTCTCATGACGGCTCCTCGGCGGTCAGGAGACCGGTGTCGCGCAGCTCCTGCCAGAAGGCAGGGGGCACGGGTGTGGCGAACTGGTCGGCGGCGTCCCGGACCTCGGCCGCCGAGCGGGCGCCCACCAGGACGCTCGCCACGGCCGGGTGGGCGGCGCAGAAGGCGAGGGCGGCGGCCCGCAGGCTGATGCCGTGCCGCTCGGCGACCTCCCGCATGCGCAGGGCTCGGTCCAGCAGGTCCCCCGGAGCCTGCGCGTAGTTGTACGTCGCCCCCGGCCTCGGGTCCGCCAGTAGTCCGGAGTTGAAGGCACCGCCGATCACCACCGAGACGCCCCGCTCGACGGCGGCGGGCAGCAGTTCGGTGCGCGCGCTCTGGTCGAGCAGGGTGTGGCGGCCGGCGCACAGCACCACGTCGACGTCGGTCTCGCGGACGAAGCGGGTGAGCATCTCGGCCTGGTTCATGCCGGCGCCGATCGCCCCGACGACACCCTCCGAACGGAGCTTCTCCAGAGCCGGATAGCCCTCGTGGAAGGCTTGCTCAGCATGGTCGTCGGGGTCGTGGAGGTAGACGACGTCCACGCGGTCGAGGCCGAGCCGTTCGAGGCTCGCCTCAAGGGTGCGTCGTACGCCGTCCGCGCTGAAGTCCCAGACGCGGCGCCGGATGGCGGGGACCGCGAAGCCGCTCGCGAGGTCGTCGCCACCGTCCGTGGACGGCTCCAGCCGGCGGCCGACCTTCGTGGAGACCGTGTACTCGGCGCGCGGAAAGGCGCTCAGGACCTCTCCCAGCCTGCGTTCCGACAGGCCCAGTCCGTAGTGGGGGGCGGTGTCGAAGTAGCGGATGCCGCGCTGCCAGGCGGCGGTGACCGCGTCGTGGGCCTGCTCGTCGGTCACCTCGGTGAACAGGTTGCCGATGACGGCGGCCCCGAAGCCGAGCCCGCTGACCGGGACGCCGCTGCTGCCGAGGGTGTGGGTGTTCACTGCCCCACCGGCCTCAGGCGCAGGCCCTGCATGCCGCCGTCGACGGCGAGGGAGGTGCCGGTGGTGGCGCCGGAGAGGGGGCTCGCCAGGTAGGCGATGGCGCCCGCGACCTCGTCGGCCGAGACGAGGCGGCCGGTGGGCTGGCGGGCCTCCAGGGCGGCACGTTCGGCGGCCGGGTCGGGGGCCTTGGCGAGGAGGCGACCGATCCACGGGGTGTCCGCGGTGCCGGGGTTGACGCAGTTCACGCGGATGCCCTCGCGGACGTGGTCGGCGGCCATGGCGAGGGTCAGGGAGTACACCGCCCCCTTGCTCGCGCAGTACAGCGCCCGCTGCGGAAGCCCGGCGGTGGCCCCGATCGACGAGGTGTTCACGATCGCCGCGTGCGCGGACTCGCGCAGGTGGGGCAGGGCGGCGCGGGCCACCCGGACCATGCCGACGACGTTGACGTCGAGGACGCGGTGCCATTCCTCGTCGTCGTTGTCCGCGACCGTGCCCTGGGCGCCGATGCCCGCGTTGTTGACCACGATGTCGAGTCCGCCCAGGTCGGCCGCGGCCGCGGCGACGGCCGCGCGCACGGAGGTGTCGTCGGTGACGTCTGCGCGGTATGCCAGCAGCGGCTTCTCGACGGACGAGGGGTCCAGGTCGAGGACGGCGACCCGGGCGCCGCGCGCGAGAAGGAGTTCGGCGGTGGCCCGGCCGATGCCGGAGGCGCCACCGGTCACCAGGGCCCGCAGCCCCTCGAAGTCGCTCATGCCGCCTGCCCCTTCTTCTGTGTGTCGTCGGCGAGGTCTTCTGCCCAGAAGGCTCCGTCGGGGAACGTGTACCGCGCGATGGACTCCGGCCGCATGGCCGCCGAGAAGCCGGGTGCGGTGGGAGCCGTGTAGTGGCCCTCGCGGATCACCACGGGGTCGAGGAAGTGGTCGTGCAGATGGTCGACGTACTCGATGACCCGGTCCTCGGTGGTGCCGGTGACGGCCACGTAGTCGAACATCGACAGGTGCTGGACGAGTTCGCACAGGCCGACGCCGCCCGCGTGCGGGCAGACCGGCACACCGAACTTGGCGGCGAGCAGCAGGATGGCGAGGTTCTCGTTGACACCGCCGACGCGGGCCGCGTCGATCTGCACGACGTCGAGAGCGCCTGCCTGGAGGAGTTGCTTGAAGACGACCCGGTTCTGGACGTGCTCGCCGGTGGCGACCTTGACCGGGGCGACGGCCTCACGGATGGCCGCGTGGCCGAGGATGTCGTCCGGACTGGTGGGCTCCTCGATCCAGTACGGGTCGAACTCGGCGAGCGCCCTGGTCCAGCGGATCGCCTCCGCCACGTCCCAGCGCTGGTTGGCGTCGATCGCCATACGGATGTCGGGGCCGACGACCCGGCGGGCGACCCGGCACCGCCGAATGTCGTCCTGGAGATCCGCACCGACCTTGAGCTTGATCTGCCGGAAACCGTCGGCGACGGCCTCGGCGGCGAGCCGGGTGAGCTTCTCGTCGTCGTAGCCGAGCCAGCCGGCGGAGGTGGTGTAGGCGGGGTAGCCACGCTCCAGGAGCGTTTCGACACGCTCCCGCGAGCCCGCACGCCCCCGCCGCAGGATCTCCAGTGCCTCCTCGGGAGTGAGTGCGTCCGTGAGGTAGCGGAAGTCGATCTGCGCGACCAGCCACTCGGGGTCGCCCTCGGCCAGCAGCCGCCACAGCGGCTTGTCCGCGCGTTTGGCGGCCAGGTCCCACACGGCGTTGACGACCGCGCCGATCGCCATGTGCATCACGCCCTTCTCGGGGCCGAGCCAGCGCAGCTGGCTGTCGCCGATCAGGTCGCGGTTCAGCGTTCCCGGATCCGCGCACAGCTCGTCGACGGACCGTCCCACCACATGCCCGCGCAGCGCCTCGATGGCGGCGACCTGGACCTCGTTGCCCCGCCCGATGGTGAAGGTGAATCCGTGTCCCTCGTGCCCGTCGGCCGCGTCCGTGCGCAGCACGACATAGGCCGCCGAGTAATCGGGGTCCGGGTTCATCGCGTCGGAGCCGTCGAGCTCGCGCGAGGTGGGGAAGCGGATGTCGTAGGTGTCTACCGCGGTGACACGGGCGGGGGTCGAGGACACGGAAGGCCTTTCGGTAGGGGACGGGGCGGCCGGGCTCAGTCCTGGGCACGCCCCGTCGTGACACGGGCGATCATGAGGGCGACCAGGATGATTCCGCCGTAGATGGCCTGGATCCAGAAGGACGGCACCTGGGCGAGCGTGAGCAGGTTCTGTACGACGCCCAGCAGGAGGACGCCGGTCAGGGCACCGAACATGGTGCCCTTGCCGCCGTCGAGGCTGATGCCGCCGATCACCGCCGCCGCGAACACGGTGAAGATCATGTTCTGGCCCTGGTTGGCGCTGATCGCGCCGACATAACCGGTCTGCATGATGCCGCCGACGGAGGCGAGGACCCCGGCCACGACGAACACGCCGAGCATCACGCGCTCCACGCGGATCCCGGCGGCGCGGGCCGCGTCCGGGTTGCCGCCGATGGCGTACAGGGAGCGGCCGACGCGGTGGTACTTGAGGACGAGACCGGTGACGGCGAAGGCGACGGCGGCGAGCCACACGGACATCGGGATGGTGAGGAAGGTCGTGGTGGCCAGGGAGTAGAAGCTGTCCGGCATGCCGAAGAGGGTCTTGCCCTTGGTGGCGCCGACGAGCAGTCCGCGCAGCACGATCAGCATCGCGAGCGTCACGATGAACGCGTTGAGCTTGAACTTCACGACCAGGATGCCGTTGAAGGCGCCGACCACCGCGCCCACGACGAGGATCGCCAGCATGGCGAGGACGGCCGGGAACTCGGTCCCCCAGCCGGACTGCGCGGCGGGCAGGACGAGCAGGGCTCCCACGGCGGGCGCGATGCCGACCACCGACTCCAGGGAGAGGTCGAACTTGCCGGTGATCAGGACGAGCGACTCGGCCAGCACCACCATCGCGAGGGCGGCCGAGGCGCCGAGGATGGAGATCAGGTTGCGTTCGGTGAGGAACGAGTCGTTGACGAACGCGCCGAGCACCATGAGCAGCAACAGAGCGGGCACGAGGGCGAGTTCGCGGGCGCGGCGGAGCAGGACCGTCCGGGCCGCCCGTACCTCGGGCACCCGCGCCTGCTTCACCGGCGGAGCCTGGGTGTCAGCCATGGTGGTCCACTCCTTCGATGGAGGCGATCAGCTCGTGGTCGTTCCAGCCGGCCGGGTGCTCGGCGACCACGCGGCCGTGGAAGAGGACGAGGACGCGGTCGCAGCGGCGCAGGTCGTCGAGTTCGTCGGAGACGACGAGGACCGCGGTGCCGTCCTCACGGGCGGTGTCCACGCGGGAGAGCAGGGACTCCTTGGACTTCACGTCGACGCCCGCGGTGGGGTTGATGAGAACCAGCAGACGGGGGTCGGAGGCGAGGGCGCGCGCCATGACGACCTTCTGCGCGTTGCCGCCGGAGAGGTCGGAGACGGGCTGGTCGGGGCCCTCGGTGTGGATGTCGAGCCGGTCGATCAGCTCGGTGGCGAAGCCGCGCTTGCGGTCGGTGCCGACGAAGCCGTGGCGGCCGAGCCGGTCCAGGACGCTGAGGGTGGCGTTGTCGCCGATGGTCATCGCGAAGACCAGGCCCTGGGCGTGCCGGTCCCGAGGCACGAAGCCGACGCCGGCCTTCAAGGAGGCCTGCACATCGCCGAACGGCAGGGGCCTGCCGTCGAGTCGGGCCGTGCCGCTGGTCGGGGTGTGCAGCCCCGTGAAGGACTCGGCGAGCTCGATCTTGCCGCTGCCGCTGATGCCGGCGAGTCCGACGACCTCACCGCGGCGCACAGTGAGGTCGACGTCCTCGTAGGCGTCCGAGGTGAGGCCGCGGGCGTCGAGGAGGACGGGCGCGGTGTCCTCGACCTGCCTGAGCTGTACGGCCTGTTCGGCGACGGTCTCGCCGGCCATCGCCTCGATCAGGGACGTCCTGGGCATGCCGGCGACCGGGGCCGTGGTGATCCAGCGGGCGTCCCTGAGGACCGTCACCGTCTGGCACACCTCGTACACCTCCTGGAGGTGGTGCGAGATGAACAGGAAGGTGACACCGGAGTCCTGCAGCGAGCGCATCCTGCTGAAGAGCCGCTCGATCTCCCGTTTGTCGAGCTGAGCGGTCGGCTCGTCGAGGACGATGAAGCGGGCACCGAAGCTCAACGCCCGTGCGATCTCCACCATTTGACGGTCCTCGACCTTGAGGTCGGCGGTGCGCGCCTGCGGGTCGACGCCCACGTCCCAGGTGTCGAGGAGTTCGGCGGCCTCCTTGTGCAGCCTGCGCCAGCTGATGAGGCCCCTCTTCAGAGGCTGCCGGTTGATGAAGAGGTTCTCGGCGACCGTCAACTCGGGTACGACGGTGGGTTTCTGGTAGACGCAGGCGACCTTGCCGCGCCAGGCGTCCCGGTCGGTGAGCGGGGGCGCGGGCTCGCCGTCGAAGCGGACGGTGCCCTCGTCGGGGGCCTGGAGACCGGTGAGGATCGTCACGAGGGTGGACTTGCCCGCGCCGTTGCGGCCGACGAGGGCGTGGGACTCGCCGGGCAGGACGGTCAGGCGACCGTCGGCGAGGGCGGTCGTGGGGCCGTACCGCTTGACGATCCCCTGGGCTTCAACGAGTGGAGTGCTCATTTGACCGTGTTGCCCCACAGCTTGGGGTCGTCGACGTTGTCCTTGGTGACCAGGGGCGCGGGCAGCTGGTCCTCCAGGATGCCGCTCGACAGCTTGACGATCGTGGAGTCGTGGTCGGTCGGGCCGGGCTTGAAGGTCTTCCCCTCCATCGCCGCCTTGATGTAGTACATGCCGTACTTGGCGTACAGGTCGGCGGGCTGGGAGACGGTGGCGTCGATCTCGCCCTTGCGGATGGCGTCGAACTCCTGCGGGATGCCGTCGTTGGAGACGATGCGGATGTGGCCCGCCTGCCCGGCCTTCTTCAGCATGCCCTTGGACTTCAGGGTCTGCAGGGTCGGCGCGAGGTAGACGCCGCCGGCCTGCATGTAGATGCCCTTGATGTCGGGGTTGGCGTTCAGGAGGGTGCTCAGCTGGGAGGCGGCCGTGTCGGACTCCCACTTGGCGGGGATCTCCAGCACCTTGAGCTTCGGGAAGTTCTTCTTCACACAGGCCCGGAAGGCCTCGGAGCGGTCGCGGCCGTTGACGGAGGCCAGGTCGCCCATGATCTGCACCACCTTGCCCGAGGGGATCTGCTCCCCGAGGTACTGGCAGGCCTTCTCGCCGTACGACACGTTGTTCGCCCGTACGACCATGGCGACCTTGCCCTTGTCGGGGGCCACGTCGACGGCGACGACCGGGACGCCCTTGCGTTCGGCCTGGTCGAGGCCGGCCTCGATGGCCGCGCTGTCCAGCGGGGCGACGACCAGGCCCTTGACGCCCTGGTTGAGCTCGTTGTTGATGTCGGTGATCTGCTGGGAGGGGTCGCTGTTGGAGTTGACCGTCTTCAGCGTGTCCACCCCCTCGGACTTGGCCATCTTGGGCACGTAGTCGTTGTACGACTGCCAGAACGGCGAGGTCAGCAGCGGCAGGATCACGCCTACCTTGCCGCTCCCGTCGCCTCCCGCACTTCCGGCGCTGCCGGTGTCCTTGGTACTGCCGCACGCGGCGAGCACGAGCGAGGCGCTCGCGGCCGCGGCCACCGCACCGATGATCCGGATCCTGTTCCGCTTCCCCACTGTTCTACCGGGCATCTGGCGGCTCCTCGTTGAGCGTGATTCGCGTGGTCGAGCATGGGCGTGTTCGAGCAGATGACGGCATACTTATCAGACCACTCACCCTTGGCAATACCCTCTGGCGGCATATTTTCCCGTCTTCCGGCCATAGTGGTCGGACCACATCGACGGTTAGACTGCGGCGCACCCGGTGAGTGGCATCCGGTGAGTGGAGGAGTGGCGTGGACGAGACAGCCCCGCAGAAGGGCACCGTGACGCAGCGCGCCATCGAGCAGATCAAGGCGATGATCGGCGAGGGCCGCCTGGAGCCGGGCCAGCGGCTGCCGACCGAGCGTGATCTGGCGGTGCAGCTGGGCATCTCCCGCAGTTCGATGCGGGAGGCGATCCGCGCGCTGACGGTGCTGGGCGTCCTGGAGGCCCGGCACGGTTCGGGCATCTACGTCACCCAGCTGGAGGCCGGCGACCTGCTGGAGACCTTCGGTGTGGTCGCCGATCTGTCCCGGGGCCCGCAGTTGGTGGAGCTCCTGGAGGTGCGCCGCATCCTGGAGTCGACGGCGAGCGCGCTGGCCGCCGCCCGCATCACGCCCGATCAGCTGGCCGAGGTGGAGAAACACCTCACGGCGATGAACGCCACCGACGACCCGGAGGAGATCCTCGCCCACGACCTGGCCTTCCACCGGGAGATCGCGGTGGCGGCCGGGAACGACACGATGGCGGCGATCCTTGAGGGCCTGTCGTCCCGCACCTTCCGGGCCCGGGTCTGGCGCGGCTACCAGGAGGAGGGCGCGTTCGAACGCACCCGGCGCGAGCATGCCGCGATCCACCGCGCCCTGGTCGCGCACGACCCGGAGGCGGCCCGGGCCGCGGCGGCCGCGCATGTGGGCGAGGTGGAGGAGTGGCTGCGGGCACAGCTCGGGGCGTGACCCGGGGCAAGCCGACCGGCTGATGGCGGGCCGGCCAGGAAGAGGCGCTCGCCCTGTTCGGGCGCGGGCCGACGATCCACGCGTCGGTGGCCACCGGGTCGCCGACAACCCGGTGGCCGTCCGCTCCCTCAGACCTGAGACCTGTACAACCCGAACTCCGCCAGGTGTACGGCGCTTCGGGACCGTGTCACCCGCAGTCGCCACCTCCGGGCCCGCACCGGATCCGGCAGCAGCAGGATGCGGCTGGCGCCGATGGTGCCGGCGCCCGTGATCTGCGTCCAGGCGCCGTCGCGGAACGCCTCGACGACGAAGCCCTCCACCTGCTGACCGTGCCGGATGTCCTCCGCGAGGCGGATGCGGTCGACCTCCGTCTCGCGGCCCAGGTCCAGCGTCACGCGGTCCGGTGCCGTGGTCCTGCGGGCGCCCTGTGCCAGATCCCGGGGCAGCTCGCGGTCGACGCGCTCACGGAACTCACGCAGCCGGACGACGTCCGTGGCGTGCAGCAGGCCGTCGGTGTCCGGCGGGACGTTCAGCAGCAGCACCGCGTTGCGGCCCACCGATCCGAAGAAGATCTCCGTCAGGTAGTCGACGGACTTGGGCTGTTGGTCGGCGTGGTAGAACCAGCCGTCGCGGATGGAGACATCGCACTCGGCGGGCCACCACTGGAGGTAGTCCGTCGCGGGTTGCGCCTTCACCAGGGCGGTGCGACTGCCCTCGTCGGGGGTGTCGTACGACAGCGCCCAGTCGGTGCGGCCGTACTGGTTCTCCTTGACCGGGACGACGCTCCATTCGTCCTCGCGCGCGGTGCCGCTCTCGTTGCCGACCCAGCGCAGGTCGGGACCGGTGACGGCGATCGCCGCGTCCGGGGCGAGGGCCCGCACCAGGGTGTACCAGCTGTCCCAGTCGTAACTCTCCACCTTGTCGGGCGGGATGTGCCCCTGAGCGCCGTCGAACCACACCTCGTCGACGGGCCCGTACTCGGTGAGCACCTCGTACAGGGTGTTGAGCATGTGGGCGCCGTAGTCGGTCGCGGGGAGGGTGAAGAAGCGGTCCGGGTCGCGGTCGTCGCCCTCGACCAGGGTGGGGACGGTGCGCTCGGAGCGGGCGCTGCCGTTGGCGTAGACGCCGTGCAGGTACTGGTTCTCGTCGGCGGGCGAGAGGTAGACGCCGACCCCCAGGCCGTGCCGCCGCATGGAGTCGGCGAAGGAACGCAGCACGTCGCCCCGGCCTCCCCGCCAACTGCTCGATGCCACCGAGTGGTCGGTGTATCGGGAGGGGTAGAGGACGAAGCCGTCGTGGTGCTTGACGGTGAGGATGGCCAGCTTGAAGCCGCCGTCCTTCAGGGCCGCGGCCCACTGGTCGGTGTCGAGCCCGGTCGGCTGGAAGACGTCCGGGTCCTCGTCGCCGGTGCCCCACTCCAGGCCGGTGAAGGTGTTCACGCCGAAGTGCAGGAAGGCGGTCCGCTCCAGGCTCTGCCAGGCGATCTGCCGTGCGGTGGGCCGGACCTGGGAGGCCTTGCGGACGAGGTCGGCCTCGCTGTCGTCCGGCGAGACGGGGATGCGGTAGCGGTGGTCATCGTCCGAGGCCAGGGCCGAAGGACCCGGAATGCCGGTCACGGCAAGACCCGCGGCGGCGGTGACGAAGAGGCGTCTGGAGACGGTCATGGGGTGCTCCTCAACTCAAGTGCCAGACTGCGGGCATGCGTTGGTCGACCGGGTACTGCACGATCCGGTTGTCGTCCGTGACGGTGAGCGCCATCCGGGTGATCGCGTTGACGAGCCGGTAGCCGCCCGCCACGGGTTCCAGCACCCAGCGCTGCAAGGTGCCGGCCGCGTCGCAGGGGTCCCAGGTCGCCTCGACTCCGGGCTGCAGCGGCACGTTCAGGGTGAGCCTGCCTGCGCTGATCGCGAGGCACCCGGCCGTCGAGCGGAGGGTCACATAGCCGTCCGTCGTGCGCTGCACCGAGGCCGTGAAGGACCGTCCGAAGGTGTACGTCCCGTCCGGCACCGGCACCCGGGTCAGATCCCGCCGACCGGGCGCGTGCCCCACCGCCGTACCGCGTGCCACGAACTCGGCGTAGGTCGCGTCGGGATGCGGATCGCCCCAGGTGGCCTGGGCGATGTGCCGCAGTGCGGGCCAGAGCCGTACCGCGACCTCGTTTTCGGTCTCACCGCGACCGTTGTCCGGCCACAGGCTGATCTTCGCGCCCGTGACGCCCTGCGAGGAGGGCAGCTTCTCGCCCTCGAAGCTGCGCGGGTCCCAACTCTGGTCGTACAGCGACTCGGTGTCGCTGTGGAAGCCGCCGCGGATGAGGTAGAGCGAGTAGGCGGAGTTCATCACCGAGTACCCCTGCGCGATGAGCACGCTCGGCTTCACCGCCACGTTCAGCCAGTGCTCGACCGTGGTGTCGGTCTTCACGGGCACGGTGTTGGCGCCGGTCAGCCCGTCGTTCCAGATGCGCAGCCGCACGCCCTTGCGCGCCGCGTAGTCGTGGACGCGGTTGACGAAGTCGACGAAGGCGTCCTGCGGGGTGGCGTCCGAACCGTACTTCTCCTGGGCGTACTTGAGGATCTGCGGGTACTTGGCGAAGTCGGAGCCGAGCATGTACTCGTCGGCGCCCATGTGCCAGGACCTCGACGTGAAGACCTGGGCGTACTCGTCCATCAGGCTCGTGTAGTAGTCGAAGGCGGCCTGCTGGGTGATGTCGAGGCGTGCGGGCTGCTTGACTCCGTCGGAGTCGGTCAGCTGGAGGTCCGGACGGTTCTCGATCCACGGGTCCATGTGGCCGGGCGAGTTGATCTCGGGGATGATCTCGACGTGGTACTTGTCGCCGAGTGCGACGAGCTGCCGTATCTCGTCCTTGGTGTAGTAGCCCCAGGTGTCGGCCTCGGGGTGGGTGTCGCTCTTGACCTTCAGTTCCACGAGCAGCTGGTTGAGCTTGTGGTAGGCCATCTCGCGGACGAGGTTCTCCAGCCAGGGCAGGGAGATGTGGATGTAGCAGGCGCACACGCCGGCGCCCCGCTCCTTGTAGCGCGGCACGTCGACCGTGCGTCCGGCGGGGACGCGGTCGCCCTGGGCGAGGAGCTGGAGCAGGGTCCGGGTGCCGTAGAAGGCTCCGGTTTCGGTCGCCCCGGTGATCGACAGGCTTCTGCCGGCGTGGAGCTCGTAGCCCTCGGCGCCTAGGGAACTCCGGGTCGACTGAACGTCGACAACGATGTCACCAGTGCGGGCTCCGCCCCGTACGACGGGGACCGAGCCGTGTCCTGCCGCCCGCAGATCACCGGCCAGCGTGTCGGCGACCCGGCGTTCGGCGGGGTCGTCCGCGACCAGTCGCGCCCCGGGCCGATAGACGTACGCCCCCGCCTCCGGAGTCCACCGGGTCAGGGCAGGCACCGTGACCGGCGTCCCCTCCGCCGAGCGGGCGAGGGCCGGGACGGGTGCCAGGAGCAACGTCAGCAGCGCCACGACGGCGGCGAATCTCAGCCGTTTCCTCATGAGCGACTCCCTATTCATCGGATGGCTGATAATTGAGGTCACCAGAGGGGCTGTCAACGGGGCTGAACCGGACGAGAGTTGAGCCAGAGATCGGATGACCTGCTGGTCGGCGACCCTCACCCGGTCTCTCCCGTCGCGAAAAGTCCAAGAACACCGGTCCGAATGTCCAAGCGTGAGCGCTCTCGACGTGACGTCCGCCGCCGGGCAGAGTTCTCCCTACGTACTCGCGAGTAGCCCCGAGGAGCGCACGTGACCAGCTGGGTCGGCCGTACCGCCGCCGAGATCGCCGCCGCCGTCCGCGAGAAGCGGGCCACGCCCCGGGAGGTGGTGGCCGAGCACCTCGCCCGGATCGAGAAGCTCGACGGGCGGGTCGGAGCGTTCCGGCTGGTGCGGGCCGAGGCGGCGCTGGCGGAGGCCGACGAGGTGGGCTCCCGGGGCGACCTCGGTGAACTGCCCCTGGCCGGTGTGCCCGTGGCCGTCAAGGACAACCTCGCCGTGCGCGGCGAGACCAACCGTGTCGGCTCCACCGCGACCCCGGACACGCCCGCCGAGGCCGACCACGAGGTCGTGGCCCGGCTGCGGGCCGCGGGCGCGGTGGTCGTGGGGCTGACGAACGTGCCGGAGCTGTGCGTCTTCGGCACCACGGAGGGCGTGCACGGCACCTCCCGCAACCCATGGGACACCTCGCGCACGGCGGGCGGCTCGTCCGGGGGCAGCGCGGCCGCGGTCGCCGCGGGCCTGGTCCCTATCGCCCTCGGCAACGACGGTATGGGCTCCCTGCGCATCCCCGCCGCCAACTGCGGCCTCGTCACACTGAAGCCCGGGCCGGGGGTGGTGCCGGCCGGCATCAGCGACGGCGACTGGTTCGGCATGTCCGAGAACGGCCCTCTCGCGACCACGGTCGAGGACACCCGCCTGCTGCTTTCGGTCATCGCCGGCACCGGGTTCGCACGACGGGACGCGCCCGCCACACTCGACGTCGCGGTGTCCCTGCGCAGCCCTCTCGCCGGGGTCACGATCAGCGCGCCGTATACGAAAGCGGTCCGCGAGGCGGCCGGACTGCTGATCAAGGCGGGGCATCAGGTGCGGCGCGCCGACCCGCCGTACCCGCTGTCGTTGAGCGTCACTTCGCTGGCCACCTGGACGGCGGGCACCTCGGTCGACGCACAGGGGCTGGACCCGCGGCTGCTGGCCCGGCGCACCCGGGTGCACGCGGCGATCGGCCGACGCTTCGTCAAGGGGGTGCGGAAGGGGAAGGCCCGGCAGGAACTGCGCGAGCGCCTGGAGCCGTTCTTCGCCGAGCACGACGTCCTGTTGCTTCCGGCACTGGCCCGCCGCTCCCCCAAGGCCGAGGCCTGGCACGAGCGAGGCTGGCTGCGCAACGTCCTCGTCAACACCAACTACTCGCCCCTTACTCCGCCGTGGAACCTCACCGGCTGGCCGGCCATGTCGGTCCCGCTCGGCACCCTGCCCTCGGGCGCCCCCACCGCCGTACAACTGGTGGCCCGGCCGGGGTCGGAGACGGTGCTGCTGGAGGTCGCGGAGGAGCTGGAGCGGCGGCAGCCGTGGCGGCGGACGGCACCGCTCGACTGAGCTCCTAACCCTGGAGTGCCTTGTACATGATGTGCAGGCCGACCGGCCCGTGCCGGGGGTGTTCGAAGGCGTCCGGCACGGTGCCGAGGATGGTGAAGCCGAGCGAGGTCCACAGCCGCACGGCCGGGTTGGTCTCCACGACGGCGTTGAACACCATGCCCCGGTAGCCGTCCGCCGCGGCGGTGGCCAGGATGCGCTCGGCCAGGGCACGGCCGTAACCGCGGCCGCCCTGGTCGGGGTCGACCATGAAGCCGGCGTTGGCGATCCGGGCGGCCGGGCCGCCGTAGTTGGGGGTGACATAGGCCGAGGCGACGAGGGCGCCGGTCTCGTCCTCGACGACGTGGACGCGCTTGGCCGGGTGCATCCACAGGGCGCGCGCTGCTTCTTCGGAGGTGTCGGGGTCCCAGGCGTAGGTCTCGCCCGCGGCCACGATCCGGTGCCAGAACGGCCAGATCCGTGGCCAGTCGTCGGCCACGGCTTCTCTGATCAGCATGGGCGTGAGTCTCGCACGCCCATGCCGTCGGCGATCGCGAAGGTCCTGCGGTCAGTCCACGCTGGGCAGGATGTGGGGCTCGGCGAGGTCGTCCTCGTAGCCGGCGAGACGGATGGGGGCGGAGCGCGCCCACACGTCGAGGCTGCCGATGTCTCCGGGCCGTCGGCCCCCGCGCTCCGGGCGTTCCTTGGGGCGCTGTTCGCGATTCGTCTTCTCCGGTGTCACCGCGCACTCCTTATGTGTCGGGCTCACCCTCGGGACGTACCTGTCCAACCTACGGTCGGTGCCTGGACGTCCGCTCGGGTCTGGGTCGAGATCGGTTCGGACGCGGTGGCGCCGTGCAACTCAGGTGAGAGCAGGCCGTGGTGACCGGCTTGTCCCGGGACGGACCATGGGTGTGGGTGGGACCCCGTACTGCCGTCCGTCGGCTACAGATTAACCAGATGAGCAGGGGTCCGCTCGATAGGGGCTGAAAACAAGGTGTAACCATTGCAATTCACCTTGGCTTTTCTGGCTTCATTTCACCTGATTTGTCAGTTTATGCGCCTTTTCGAAGTCACTCGTTCGGCCTACGGCTCGCCCGGCCCTCCGAGCCGTCGAGGTCGCGCAGTTCAAGTCCCGTTGGCCGATTCGCAAGGCACCCATGATGTGCTGACCCACGACAACGGCCGGCCCGGCGGGAGGTCTGACGTATGGAACTGCGCAGTGTCGACGAGCTGATGGATCTGCTGCACGCCTGCGGCAGCGAACACGCCCTGCGGACCGCCGCACTGCTGCGCCGCAGCCGGCCCGCCGACAAGGAACTCCAGGTGGCGGGCCTGATGCTGGGTACCGGACAGGCGCCCGAGGTCTTCCGCACCCTGCTCGGCGAACGGGTCTACCGACTGGTGCGCCACCACGGCCCCGCCACCGACGGCGATCTGTTGCTCCTGGCGGGCGAGGAGAGTCTTTCGGCCCGGTTCGACGCCGGTGTCCTGGAGGACTGGCGTGCCGTCCTGGAACTGGTGGCGGCGCGCAACTCTCGCCTGGAGACTGTTGACTGACGGTCCGTCATGAGACGGTACGGCGATGACGTCGTCGTACGGACTGCACGGCAGGGCCGCCCTCGTGACCGGCGGCACCCGTGGGATCGGGCGCGAGGTCGCCCGGCAACTGGCCGACGCCGGCGCACTGGTGTGCGTCACGGCCAGGGACCGGGAGGACGTCAGGCGGGCCGCCGCCGAGCTCGGCGGCATCGGAATCGCGGGCAGCGTCGCCGACCCCGCCCATCCACCCGCCCTCGTGGAGCTCGCCCTGCGTGAGTTCGGCCGCCTCGACGTCGTGGTCAACAACGCGGCGACGAATCAGCCGTACGGCCCCCTCATGGAGGTCGATCCCGACGCGTGGCGCGAGGCCTTCACCGTCAATGTCGAGGCGCCGCTGCGACTCGTCCAGGCGGCATGGCGCGGGTGGATGCGGGAGCACGGCGGGTCGGTGATCAACGTCTGCACGGAGGGCGCCGGGCACGTGGGGCCGAACGTCGGCGCGTACGGCACCAGCAAGGCGGCGCTGCTTCACCTCACCCGGCAGCTGGCGGGCGAGCTGGCGCCCCGGGTGCGGGTGAACTCCGTCTCTCCCGGGCTCGTACGGACGGAGATGGCGCGGTTCGTGTGGGAGAAGGGGCCCGTCGAGCTGCCGTTGGGCCGGATCGGCGAGCCCGGGGACATCGCGCGGGCGGTGGTGTGGCTCGCGTCCGACGCGGCCGAGTGGATCACCGGGGCGGATCTGCTGGTGGACGGGGGCACGCGGGTGCGGGCGGCGCACCCGGGCGGGTACGCCGTGCACGACCGGCTGCGGTCGTACGCTCCGCCGCCCTCATGACGACGTCACGGGAACAGGGCGATGCCCATGAGGACGATCAGGCAGGCGAAGACGACGAGCGCGAGCATGCCCCAGCTCCAGGGGTGCCTGATCGGGTCGGATGCACCGCCCCGGGGCCGGTCCTCGGCGAGCTCGCGGACGACCGGCCGGTCGCTGGCGTAGAACTCCTCGTCGGTCGGGTAGTGGTTGCGCGGATCGTTGAAGGCGCGCGGATCGATGCTGTGTGGACGTGCCATGACAACTCCTCGCGGGGAACTCGCCCGGACCCCGGGTTCCCCGTCGGCGGCGGCCCACACGCCGGGCCGCCGGCCGGAGGTCAGGTCGTCCGCGGGCTCACCACTTGCCGGGCGCGTAGTCCTTCAGGAAGACCCCGTAGACGTCCTCGCCGTCCTCGCCCCGCACGATCGGGTCGTAGACGCGGGCCGCGCCGTCCACCAGGTCGAGCGGGGCGTGGAAGCCCTCCTCGGCGAGGCGGAGCTTGTCGAAGTGGGGGCGCTCGTCGGTGATCCAGCCGGTGTCGACGGAGGTCATGAGGATGCCGTCGGTCTGGAACATCTCCTGGGCGCTGGTCCGCGTGACCATGTTCATGGCGGCCTTGGCGGCGTTGGTGTTGGGGTGACCGGCGCCCTTGTAACCGCGGCCGAAGACACCCTCCATCGCCGAGACGTTCACCACGTAGGAGCGGCCGCTCCTGGCCTTCTTCGCGGCGTCGGCCATGGCCGGGCGCAGCGCGCTGATGAGGATGAAGGGTGCCGTGTAGTTGCACAGCTGGGTCTCGAGGAGCTCCACCGGGGAGATCTGCTCGATGGTCTGGACCCAGGTGTTGCTGTCGACGACGTCGGGGACGAGGCCGCCCGCGTCGATGGCGGTGCCGTCGAGGTGCCGGGCCACGCTGGCGTTGCCCGCGACCAGGGCGAGGTCGGCGACCTGCTGCGCGTCGAGGCCGGAGATCCCGGCCGGCAGGGAGGCGAGTCCGTCGACCGCGCCGGAGCCGAAGGCACCGATGACGTGGTGGGCGGGGAGCTCACCGGCGGGCAGCGGGGCGCTCTCGCCGTCGACCAGGGCGGCGTAGGCGGAGGGCAGCCGTCGTACGGTCTGCGTCGCGTTGTTGACGAGGATGTCGAGCGGGCCCGCCTCGGTGACCTGCTCGGCGAGGGCCACGGCCTGCGCCGGGTCCCGCAGGTCGATGCCGACGACCTCCAGGCGGTGGATCCAGTCCGCCGAGTCGTCCATGGCCTTGAAACGGCGGATGGCGTCCTTCGGGAAGCGCGTGGTGATCGTGGTGTGGGCGCCGTCGCGCAGCAGCCTCAGCGCGATGTACATGCCGATCTTGGCGCGGCCGCCGGTGAGCAGGGCGCGCTTGCCGCTGAGGTCGGCGCGGACGTCGCGCTTGGCGCGGTTCAGGGCGGCGCAGTCCGGACAGAGCTGGTGGTAGAAGTAGTCGACCTCGACGTACCGGGTCTTGCAGGTGTAGCAGGAGCGCGGGCGCTGGAGTATCCCCGCGACCCTGCCCTCCTCGGTGACCGACGACGGCAGGATGCCCTCGGTCTCGTCGTCGATGCGCTGGGCGGAGCCGGTCGCCGTGGCCTCCGTGACCGCCTTGTCGTGGGCGGTCTTGGCGGCCCGGCGCTCCTGCCTGCGGCGCTGCTTCACGGTGCGGTAGATCCCGGCGGTGGCCCGGCGCACGGCGATCGCGTCGGGGTGGTCGACGTCCAGCTTGTCGAGCTCGTCGAGCACGCTGAGGCAGACGGCCAGCCGCTCCGGGTCGATGCCGGGGCCGTGCACGACCTCGTCACCGGGCGCGCGCACGACCTCGTCCATGGTCGTCGCCGAGCCGTCCTCTGTCACCGTCATCGCGCTGCCGTTTCCCTGGTCACCCGTGCGGCCCTGGCCGCGTCCGCTGGTCGAACGCGGAATTTTACTTCAGTGCCGGGCCCGGCCCGCAATCCGGAAACGATCAAGAGCCGCAGGCGGTCAGCAGCTCCTTCACCTCCTCGGTCAGCGCCCGGGCGAACCTGTCCAGGTCAGGCACCGCTTCCGCGTCGGCGACGAGGCCGTAGTGGACCTGCCCCCGGTATGTCGAGATGGCGACCGCGAGGGACTGGCCGCGGGCCAGCGGGGCGAAGGGGTACACCTCGGTCACCGGGTTGCCGCCGAGCTTCAGGCCGATGCTGGGCAGCGGCACGCTGGTGACGAGGATGTCGAACCAGAACCGGGCGCCCTGACCGGCCAGGGGCCCGCCGAGACGGTGGCCCAGGGCCGGGACGTGGTCGGCGAGCAGGGCGACGGCGCCCGCGCCGCGGTGGGGACCGGCGTCCTTCTTGCGGTCCATGGCCGACCGGACCGTGTCCAGGCGGCCCAGCGGGTCGGGATCGTCGACCGGGAGCCGCACCAGGTATCCGGAGAGCCGGTTGCCCTGAGGGTGCGCGGTGCGCGGACGGCGCCTGGAGACCGGGATCAGGGCGCGGGGCGCCACGCCCTCGCTGCCGTCGCCGCGCTCGTCCAGCCAGCGGCGCAGGGCGCCCGCGACGACCGCGATCAGGACGTCGTTGACGGTGCCGCCCCGGCTCTTGCGGACCCGGTGCACATCGTCGAGGTCGACGACGACTCCGGCGGTGCGCCGGGTACCGCTCGGCTCGGAGGTCAGGGCGGCGGAGGAGCGCACGCCCACGGAGGACAGCGCGACGGAGGCACCGATGTCGAGGGCGCGGCCCAGGTCGGAGACGGCACCCCGCAGCAGATCGGGCAGTCTGCGCACATCGGGGAGCAGGCTCTTCGCGGGCTCCTCGGGGCGTGGCTTACGGGTGGGCAGGTCCATCGGGTCCAGTACGGCGGCGGCGAGCGTCAGGGCCCGCAGTCCGTCGGCCAGGGCGTGGTGGAACTTGAAGAGCACGGCGAAGGAGACGCCGTCCTCCCCCGGCAGCACATGCGCCTCCCACGGCGGCCGCTCACGGTCCAGCGGCCGCTGCATGAGCCGGCCGGCCTCGGTGTGGAAGTCCGCGGTCGGGGCGTGCAGCAGGACGTGCCGCAGCGGGTCGAAGTCGGGGTCCGGGACGCGGGCGGCGCCTCCGAAGGCGTACGGGAAGCCGAGCGGCCACACGTCCCGGATCCGCATCCGCAGCCCGGGTACGGCGGCGGCGCGGCCCGCGAGCAGGTCGGCCGCGTGGGCACCGGCGGTGGGTGAGTGCGCCGTGAAGACGCCGAGCGCTCCCAGATGCATCGGGTGCTCGGCGGATTCCATGTTCCAGAACGCCAGGTCGAGAGGGGCCAGCAGGTCAGAAGTCAATGGCTTGCCTCGCGTCGACAACGGGTGGGCCAGCAGTCAATCGCTACTCAGCGATTACGGTCAAGTACGATCAAGCTACGCTCAGTTAACAGCAGATTAAGTCCCGCCCCCGGAGAAAGGGGCGGGACACATGGTGCGGATGGGGCATCCGTGGGTGATCAACACCCTGCCGGGGTCGCCCGGGACGCATCCCGGACGATGGCCTGGTGTGCGGCCCTGACCCGCTCGACGTCCGGTTTCAGGACCCGCCGGTCATAGGTGAGCAGCCCGTTCAGCTCACCCTCGACGTCCGAGATCTGGGTGTAGACGGCCGCGTTGCCGCCCCGGCAGGCAAGGGCCCGCACCTCGTCGAGCTTGACCAGATAGTCGTCGGTGTAGGTCGCCGGGTCGACGTCGACGTAGGACTGCTGTACCGACCAGGCGTGTCCGGGGACCGCCAGGCCGAGGCCGCCGTACTCCCCGCTGACCAGGGCACGTCTGCCGTCCGGGTGGGGCGGCAGGGCGGGGCTGGGATAGCCGTGCTCGTCCATGATGTCGCCGGCGTCGCCGTCGGCGCCGAGGTTGAGGCCCGACTGGTTGTTCACCAGGCGGGTCGGGTCCCAGGCCTTGGCCTGCTCGGCGATCCGGCCGACGTCGTACTGTCCCCAGCCCTCGTTGAAGGTCACCCACATGACGACCGACGGACTGCTGATGTGTTCGTCGATCATCTGTTTCATCTCGCGCTCGTACTCCGCGCGGGCGGCGGGGCTCGGATTCACCCCCGCGGTCATCGCGGGCATGTCCTGCCACACCATCAGCCCCAGCCGGTCGGCCCAGTAGAACCAGCGGTCGGGCTCGACCTTGATGTGCTTGCGTACGGCGTTGAAGCCGAGCTGCTTGTGCACCTTCAGGTCGTACGCGAGGGCCTCGTCGGTCGGTGCGGTGTGCAGGCCGTCGGGCCAGAAGCCCTGGTCGAGGGTGGCCATCATGAAGACGGGCTCACCGTTGAGGACCGTGCGCGGGGTGCCGTTCACGTTCTCGACGGCGATGGAGCGCATCCCGAAGTAGCTGCCCACATGGTCGGCTCCCACGGTCACCTTCAGGCCGTACAGGTACGGGTCGTCCGGCGACCACAGGCGCGGCTCGTCGATGGTCAGGGTGAGCGGCCCACCGGTCCGGCCGTGGGCCGTGGCGACCTTACGCTTTCCGGCGTACGCCGTCGCCGTGACCGGTAGGCCGTCGCGGACGCCCTGTGCCTCGACCGTCAGCCGGCCTGCGGAGACGTCGGGGGTCAGCTTGAGGGAGTCGACGTGGTCACGGGCGACCGGCTCCATCCAGACGGTCTGCCAGATGCCGGAGGACGGGGTGTACCAGATGCCGCTCGGGTCGAGGCGCTGCTTGCCGAGGGGCGGGTTCTCCCCGTCGGCCGCGTCGGTGGGGTCGTACACGCCGACGATCAGTTCCTGGGTGCGGCCGGGTTTCAGGGCGTCGGTGATGTCGGCGCTGAACTTGTCGTAGCCGCCGGTGTGTTCGGCCACCCTGGTCCCGTTGACGTACACCTCGGACCGCCAGTCGACCGCCCCGAAGTTGAGCCGCAGGCGCTTGCCGGAGCCGATGTGCCAGTCGGCCGGGACGGTGAAGGTGCGGCGGTACCACATGCGGTCCTCGTGCCGTTCCAGGCCGGAGAGCTGGGACTCCACGGGGTAGGGGACGAGGATGCGCTCGGCCAGGTTCCTGCCGACCGGCGGCTGTTCGCCCGGCCCGGCGGCGGCGAACTGCCAGCGCCCGTTGAGGTTCTGCCACGCGTCACGGGTCAACTGCGGGCGCGGGTACTCGGGATGGGCGTTGCCGGGGCCCACCTCGTCGGCCCATTTGGTGCGCAGCTCGTACGTCGAGTGGTTGGGGCCGCTGCTCCAGAAGGCGTTGACAACGTTGCCGTCCGCGCTGGTGAGCCCGCCTTCGCCGTCGTAGCGGAGGTCGGCGGTGCCGCGCGCGGTGCCGGTCCTCTTGCCCACGACGGGTTCCGCGAGGGCGACGAGAAGCGCTCGGGGGTCCCGCGGGTCCTGTTTCGCCGCGCCCAGGGGCCACTTGGCGCCGCCGATCACCGCCTGGAGGTGGCCGGTGAGGCCGGCCGGGGGTGCGGCGAGCGGCTGGGCGAAGTCGAGCCTCAGGGTGCGGCCGGTGCCGAGGACGGTGGTCGCGATCGGTCCGTCGTAGTCGTAGCCCTCGGGGAGCCGGAACGCCGTCTGCGGGACCGCTTCCTTGCCGCCACCGGGCCGGACCCAGCGCAGGTGGAGGTTGGAGCCGCCGTAGTGCTCGAAGTACTCGACCTTGATGTCATAGGACTGTCCGGCGGTCAACTCGACGGGCTGCGCGCTCTGTTCACGGTCCCAGTCGTCGACCCAGTGGTCGATGAGGAGCTGCCCGCCGATCCACAGGCGGAAGCCGTTGTCTCCGGTGACGGAGAAGGTGTGGGGGCCGGACGCCGTCGGGACGAGCCTGCCGGTCCAGCGGACGCTGACGTCGTCCGAGCGGCCGGTCGCGGCGGCGAGCCGGGGTTCCAGGTTGTCGAAGTCGAGGTTCGGGTCGAAGGTGGTGGCCTTGAGCTCGTGGAAGTCGAAGGCGCCGGGGGCGGACTGGGTCCAGTACTCGCCCTTGAGTCCGCGGGCCTCGACGGGGTCGTCGGCCAGGGCGGGTGTCGCGGTCAGACCGGCGAGCCCGAGCAGGGCGGCGAACAGTAACGCCAGTCGGCCTCTGAGGCGGGTGAGGTGCCTGCTGTGCATGGAAGCCTCCATAACAACGTTGTCATGGGCAGGAGTTGGCATGACAACACGGATTCCGGCTTCCGTCCAGGGACATGACAACCCGGTCGGCGGTTGCCGTCGACGCGCCGCACGCGGACGTCGACGTGCCGCACGCGGACAAGGGGCAGCCGCGGGCGGACAATGGGAACAAGACCCTCCCCTGCCGGAAGAAGGCGACGGAGATGCCGAAGGTTTCCCGCGACACGACCACCCAGGGCGGCGACTACGGGGCCGTCGTCGACCGCTCCGAGGAGTTCGGCGACTACACGGTCGACTTCCTGACCTTCCGCGAGGACGTCGACCACCGGCCCCTGCTCAAGGGGCTGCCTGACGACCGCTGCCAGTGCCCGCACTGGGGCTACGTCTTCAGGGGCGAACTCACCTTCCACTACGCGGACCACGACGAGGTGTACCACCAGGGCGACGCGTTCTACGCCCCCGCGGGACATGTACCGGTCCACACCGAGCCGGGCAGCGAATACCTCCAGATCAGCCCCTCCGACGAGCTGCGCCGGACCAGCGAGGTGATCATGAAGAACTACCAGTCCCTGCGCGAACAGGGCTGAACCGACCCCAGGTCAAGGATCGGGCTAGGACACCAGCTGCCCCTTCCCGAGCGCGATCACTCCGCCCTTGGACACGGTGTAGAGCTCCGCGTCCCGCTCCGGGTTCACGCCGATCGTGGCGCCCGGCGGGACCTCGACGTTCTTGTCGAGGACGGCGCCGCGGACCACCGCGCCCCGCCCGATCTTGACGTTGTCGTGCAGCACCGAGCCCTGGACCACGGCCCCCGGGTCGACCAGGACACCGGGTGAGAGCACGGACCGGGTGACCTGGCCCCGGATCAGGCAGCCCGCGCTGATGATGGACTCGCTGGCGATGCCGCCCGCGTTGAAACGGGCCGGCGAGAGCTGGCCGGAGTGGGTGTAGATGGGCCACTGCCGGTTGTACAGGTTGAAGGCGGGGCGCTCGGCGATCAGGTCCATGTGGGCGTCGTAATAGGCGTCCAGGGTGCCCACGTCCCGCCAGTAGCCGCGGTCGCGGGTGGTCTCGCCGGGGACGTGGTTGGCGCTGAAGTCGTACAGCTGGGCCTCGCCGCGGTCGGTGAGCTGCGGAAGGATCGAACCGCCCATGTCGTGCACGGAGTGCTCGTCCTCGGAGTCCCGCTGGAGTGCCTCGATCAGCGCCTTGGTGGTGAAGATGTAGTTGCCCATCGAGGCGAACACGCACTCCGGGTCGTCCGCGAGCCCGGGGGGGTCGGCGGGCTTCTCCAGGAAGCGCTCCACCGTGAGGCCGTCCGAGCCCGGGGAGATCACCCCGAACGACGGGGACTCCGAGCGCGGCACGCGGATGCCGGCCACCGTGACACCCGCGCCGGACTCGATGTGCTGCGCGAGCATCTGGCGCGGGTCCATGCGGTACACGTGGTCGGCGCCGAACACCGCGACGTACTCGGGGCGCTCGTCGTACAGCAGGTTCAGGGACTGCAGGATCGCGTCCGCGCTGCCCAGGTACCAGCGCGGCCCGAGGCGCTGCTGGGCGGGCACCGGCGTGACGTAGTTGCCGAGCAGGCTCGACATCCGCCAGGTCGTCGTGATGTGCCGGTCCAGCGAGTGCGACTTGTACTGCGTGAGCACACAGATGCGCAGGATGTCGGCGTTGACGAGGTTGGACAGGACGAAGTCGACCAGTCGGTACGTCCCTCCGAAGGTGACCGCTGGTTTGGCGCGGTCCGCGGTCAGGGGCATCAGGCGTTTGCCTTCCCCGCCCGCGAGTACGATGCCGAGCACCGAAGGTCCGCCACGACGCATGGCCGCTCCCCTCACCCTGGTTTCACCCATTCACTGCCCTTGCGAGGGGCTTAGTACGCCTGTTTGACGATCTCCTCGTAGAGCCGGACCGTGCGCCGTGCGACCGCGTCCCAGCCGAACTCGCTCACCGCGCGCTCCCGTCCTGCCTCGCCCATCCGACGTGCCGTCGCCGGATCGCCGATCACGGAGTCGAGTGCCCCCGCGAGGGCCGTCTCGAACGCGTCGTCCACGGTCACCAGCAGTCCGGTCCGCCCGTCGTCCACGACCTCCGGGATACCGCCGACCCGCGAGGCCACCACGGGAGTGCCGCAGGCCATCGCCTCCAGGTTGACGATGCCGAGGGGTTCGTACACCGAGGGGCAGACGAACACGGCCGCGTGGGTCAGCAGCTGGATCACCTCGGGGCGCGGCAGCATCTGCGGGATCCAGTGCACGCCCTCGCGGACCCGGCTCAGCTCCTCGAAGAGCTCGCGGAACTCTTGGTCGATCTCGGGCGTGTCCGGCGCGCCCGCGCACAGCACGACCTGTGCGGCCGGGTCGATGTCCCGCACCGCGCGCATCAGATGGGGCACGCCCTTCTGACGGGTGATGCGGCCGACGAACAGCACGAAAGGGCGATCGCGGTCCAGGCCGATGCGGTCCAGTACGTCGGTGCCGTGGTCGGGCCGGTACAGGGCGGTGTCGATGCCGTTGTGCACGATGTGGACCTTGGCCGGATCGAGCGCCGGGTAGCAGCCGAGGATGTCCTCGCGCATGGCTCCCGACACGGCGATCACCGCGTCCGCGGTCTCGATCGCGGTGCGCTCGGCCCAGCTGGACAGGGCGTATCCGCCGCCGAGCTGCTCGGCCTTCCAGGGGCGCAGGGGCTCCAGGGAGTGTGCGGTCATCACGTGCGGGATGCCGTGCAGCAGCTTGCCGAGGTGGCCGGCGAGATTGGCGTACCAGGTGTGGGAGTGGACCAGTTCCCTGCCTTCGAGGCCCGCGGCCATGGACAGGTCCACGGAGAACGTGCGCAGCGCGTCGTTGGCGGTGTCCAGCGCGGACCAGGGCCGGTGCCGGACCACGCCGTCCGCGCGGCCCTCGCCCCAGCAGTGCACATCCAGGTCGACCAGGGACCTCAGCTCCCGGGCGAGGAATTCGACATGGACTCCCGCGCCGCCGTACACGTCCGGCGGGTACTCCCGGGTCAACAGGCCCACACGCACCCAGAACCCCCTGTCTCAGCGGCTGATCGGTATCACTTTCATGGTCACCCAGATGTGCCGCGCGGGGAAGAGCGCGGGGCTCGTGTGAAGCAACAGTCACCGCACACGCCACCTTCCGGCAACCGGTAGTACAGACAGCAGCTGCGGCGGCGGAGCGTGGTGCTCTCCAGGGTGCCTGCGAGCAACGGATGGGCGAGGAGCTCGGCCGAGAGGGCGCGGGCGCGGGCCGAGAGCTCGGGGCGGTGACCCAGCTGACGGGCGGCGCCCGCGAGGGCCGAGGCGGCGTTGCCCCACAGCAGTCCGGTGGCGAGCCGGTACTCGGCGTGCAGCGCCGCGGTGAGCGGTTCGAGGTGGCCGTGCAGGACGATGTCGGCGATCGTCCCGGCGTCTCCCGGCAGCGGCTCCACGACGTCCAGCCACAGGTCGTCGGGGGCGCTCGCGTCGGGGTCCCAGCGCAGCCGCCGCGGCGAGAGGTCCGGGATGCGGCCGCCAAGGACCGCACAGCCGAGCGCGACCGACCACAGCCGGGCCGCGAGGCCCTGGTGGGCGATGGAGGCCGCGATCCGGGCCTCGGGGGCACGCAGGGCGTCGGCGACTTTCCGGACCCGGAAAGTCAGGGTATTTCCATAAACATCCGACGCATGGTTCTCGTAGACTTGTGCGAGGGTCGGCAGCGCCGGGCGTGCTGTCCCGGGAGTGCCGCCGATCGTCCGCAGTACGAAGAAGGCGCCGAGCGGTCGCAGCGCCGCGAGATCAGGGTCGAGGTCCACGACCAGCAGTAGTACCAAGGCCCGTAGGGGTACCCCGCAGGGGGCCTCCACCCGTGTCACCCGCCTTGGGGAGGACACGGACTCTTCTGTACTCCATCGGCAGTAGGACCCATTGCCTGCTCAGGGACGACGACGGGAAGAACTTTTCCGGGCATCGTGTTGGTCATGGAAGACGACCGTTCGTCGCGCCGGGCAGCCAGCCCCCGCCTCACGCAGAGGAGCAGCTCATGAGTGCCCTCGCGTTGTCCGTGCTCCTCTCGCTCGTCTCCGCCGTCGCCTACGCGGGCGGGGCGATCGTGCAGGAGCAGGTCGCCGTGTCGCACCCCGACGAGCACTACGCACCCCTGCGCCGGCCGAGCTGGTGGGCGGCGGTCGCGCTGAACGGTCTGGGCGGACTGCTGCACGTGGTGGCGCTCGCCTACGGTCCCCTCAGCCTGGTCCAGCCGCTGGGCGCCCTGACGATCGTGTTCGCGCTGCCGATGGCCGCGCTGTTCGTCGGCCGCAGGGCCGGGGCCACCGCCTGGCGGGGCGCGATCATGGCGACCGTGGGTCTGGCCGGTCTGCTCTCCCTGGTGGGAGCCTCCGACGCGCACTCGCTGAGCGCGACCCAGCGGGTGTTCGCCGGGCTGGTGACGGCCGCAGCGGTGGTCGCGCTGATGATCGCGGGCAGGGCCGCGCACCGGCACCCGGTGGTGCGCAGCGTGCTGCTCGCGACCGCGTCCGGCATAGCGTTCGGCATGTCCTCGGTGTTCACCAAGACGGTCGCCGTCGACTGGAGCGGCGGCGTGTCGGCGGCGGACCTGCCCTCGCTGGCCGCGATCGGAGTCCTCGCCACCGCCGGACTGATGCTGTCGCAGGCCTCTTACCGAGGCGCCGGTCTCGCGGCCCCGCTGGCCACTCTGACGGTCGTCAACCCGGTGGTGGCGGCAGCGGTCGGCATCACGATGTTCGGCGAAACCTTCCGCTACGGCACCACGGGCACCGCGCTCGCCCTGAGCTGCGGTGTGGTGGCGGCGGGCGGCCTGATCCTGCTGACGACGGAACGGATCCAGCGCACCCACGCCGAGCCGTCGGCGGCCGCGGTCCCCGAGGGCGGGGAGGTGTTCGTCCCGGCGCCCGCCGAGGAACCGGCCGATGCTCTCGTGCGCGAGGGCGTGCTCGTCGACCAGGTCGCGGCCCTGCGCGAGGAGCTGCTCCTGCCCACGTCCGCCTCGCCCGAGGCGGCGGCGGACGACGACCCGTCCGACCTGCTCCCGAGCCCGGGAGACGAACCCCCGGCGTACTACGGCCCCTTCTACGGCGCCGCGTACATCCCGATGCCGGTCCTGGACCGGCATCGGACGCGCGTCAAATCCTGATGCCGCCGGCCCGGAGATACGCCAACGGGTCGATGTCGGAACCGAACCCGGGCCCCGTCCGCACCTCGAAGTGCAGATGCGGGCCCGAGCTGTTGCCGGTGGAGCCGGAGCGGCCGATGCGCTGCCCGGCGCCCACCGACTGCCCTGCCTTCACGGAGATCGCGGACAGGTGGGCGTACTGCGTGTAGCGGCCGTCGGCGTGCCGGATCACCACCTGGTAGCCGAAGGAGCCGCCCCACCCCGAGGTGACGACCTTCCCGGCCGCGACCGCCTTCACGGACGTCCCGGTGGGCACCGGGAAGTCGACGCCGGTGTGGTAGCCCTTCGACCAGGCGGAGCCCGCCTTGCGGTACGGGGTGCCGAGGGAGGCGTTGACGGGCGCGACCAGACCCGTGTCCGCGGCTTTCTCGGGCCTTTCGCTCTTCTTGGTCTTCCTGGCCCTCTCCTGGGTGCCGGAAGAGGTCTTCTTCGCCGGGGTGTGGTCGGTGGTGGTGCTCGCGCCGACGGTTCCGCGCAGCTTCAGCCGCTGTCCGGGCAGGATCAGGTCGGGATCGGCTCCGACGGTCTTCCGGTTGGCGGCGTACAGCCCCCGCCAGCCGCCCCGGACCCGCTGCGCGTCGGCGATCCCGGAGAGCGAGTCGCCCCGTACCACCGTGTACATCTCGGCGGACCCGGCCCGCGACTGCGGGGTGGTCTGCGGCTGCACGTCCCGCACGGAGGTCGTCTTCTTCGTGTGCTGCCGGGAGTCCCGCGGCGGGGCCGTGCTCTCCGTGAGCGGCTGAATGCCGGGGTCCGAGCCCCCGCGGGTCAGCCCGGCCCGCACCGAGCACGCCGGCCAGGCGCCCGGTCCCTGTCCGTCCAGCACCTTCTCGGCCACGGCGATCTGCTGGTCCCGGGTGGCCAGATCCGCGCGCGCCGCGTACCGGGTGCCGCCGTACGCCTCCCAGGTGGACCGGGTGAACTGGAGTCCGCCGTAATAGCCGTTGCCGGAGTTGATGCTCCAGTTGCTGCTGGACTCGCACGCGGCGACCTTGTTCCAGATGTCCACGTCGGCGGCGTGGGCGGTACCGGTGCCGATGAGCGGGACCGCGATGCCGACGCCGCCCGCCGTGACGGTGAGTGAGGCGCGGTTGATCCTGTTCGGCTGATACCGGCGGTGCCGGCCCCGTACGGCCATGGTGGCCTCCCCCTAGACATGCGTCATGCGCCAGGAGGGGCAAAAGTAAGCGCCGCGAACAGGCCATGACAAGACGGCAACCAGCCGCGTGGGGGCGCGTATCGGACCGGCGTCCCGGCTGAACGCAACGAGGCGCCCGAACCGTATCCCTGGTGTGCGGCCGGTCCTCCGACAAGCCAGGATGGCCGGTGGACGATACTGACAAGCACGTCCGGCAGCGACAGACGACCTACGCGATCCACAGGATCTTTTGGGAGCAGGCGGTATGAGCACAACAGCGCAGATCGGCGTCACGGGCCTCGCGGTCATGGGCCGCAACCTGGCCCGCAACTTCGCCCGCAACGGCTACACGGTCGCCCTGCACAACCGGACGGCGTCACGCACGCACGCCCTGGTCGAGGAGTTCGGCTCCGAGGGCGACTTCATCGCGGCCGAGACCGCCAAGGAGTTCGTGGCGGCCCTGGAGCGCCCGCGCCGGCTGGTCATCATGGTGAAGGCCGGTGAGCCGACCGACGCGGTGATCCAGGAGTTCGCGCCGCTGCTGGAGCCCGGCGACATGATCATCGACGGCGGAAACGCGCACTTCGCGGACACCCGGCGCCGGGAGCGCGAACTGCGCGAGCAGGGCATCCACTTCGTCGGCATGGGCGTCTCCGGCGGCGAGGAGGGCGCGCTCAACGGCCCGAGCATCATGCCGGGCGGCCCGAAGGAGTCGTACGACTCGCTCGGCCCGATGCTGGAGAAGATCTCCGCGAAGGCGGCGGACGGGGCGCCCTGTGTCACGCACGTCGGTCCCGACGGGGCCGGGCACTTCGTGAAGATGGTCCACAACGGCATCGAGTACGCCGACATGCAACTGATCGGCGAGGCGTACCAGTTGCTGCGCGATGTGGCCGGTTACTCCCCTGCCCAGATCGCCGACATCTTCCGCACCTGGAACACCGGCCGGCTGGACTCGTACCTGATCGAGATCACGGCCGAGGTGCTCTCCCACGTGGACGCGGCGACGGGCAAGCCGTTCGTGGACGTCGTGGTGGACCAGGCCGAGCAGAAGGGCACCGGCCGCTGGACCGTGCAGATCGCCCTCGACCTGGGCGTGCCGGTGTCGGGCATCGCGGAGGCCGTCTTCGCGCGGTCGCTGTCGGGCCACGCGGAGCTGCGGGAGGCGTCGCGCGGTCTCGCCGGGCCGAAGGCGTCCCCGTTGTCGGAGTCGGAGGCCGGGGCCTTCGCGGACCGGGTCGAGCAGGCGCTGTACGCCTCGAAGATCGTGTCGTACACGCAGGGCTTCCACGAGATCGCGGCCGCCCGTGAGGAGTACGACTGGGACATCGACCTGGGTGCCGTCTCGGCGATCTGGCGCGGCGGCTGCATCATCCGCGCGGCCTTCCTGGACCGCATCCGCTCCGCCTACGACACCCGAGCGGACCTGCCCAGCCTGCTCTCCGACGCCACCTTCGCCCAGGAGATCGCCGACGCCCAGGACGACTGGCGTGACGTGATCATCGCGGCGACGCGGCAGGGGGTGCCGGTGCCCGGGTTCTCGGCGGCGCTGGCGTACTACGACGCACTGCGCGCCGAGCGTCTGCCGGCCGCGCTCACGCAGGGGCAGCGGGACTTCTTCGGTGCGCACACGTACCGGCGCACGGACCGCGACGGCTCGTTCCACACGCTGTGGGGCGGTGACCGGTCCGAGGTGACGAGCTGAGCGTCGCCCGGTGACATGGAGGAGGGCCACCGTTCGGTGGCCCTCCTCCACTGTGTTCACGGGGTCGTCGTCAGCTGAGCGGTGGCCCCGGCTCCGGGTTCGGTACCGGCTCGGGACCCGGCGGTACCGGCGACGGGTCGGGGGTCGGCACGGGGCCCGGGGCCGGGGGTGACGGGGGCTCCGGGGCCGGGTCCGGGGGTGACGGAGGCACCGGGGTCGGACCCGGCGTGGGTACCGGCCCGGGGCCGGGAGTGGGGCTCGGCGGGACGGGGTCGGGGTACGGGTTGGTCATCAGGTCCTCCAGCCAGTCGGTGGACGTCGGCTCTGGACTACTCCCCCGCGTACCCGTGAGCCCTGCGGCCAGTCACCCCCGCGCGTGACGAGCGGGGCCCGCGTGGGTGCGTTCGGGGTGCGGGCGGCGGCTTGACGTGGCTCACCGGGGCTGGTGGTGCGCGGCTCGCCAGGTCCACCTGACCGCAGGCTCACGGACCTGCCCGCTCAGAAACCCTCGGGGTTCGCCGCCAGCCACTGCTTCGCCGCGCGGAGCAGTTCCGGGTTCGCCGCAGGGGCCTCGTCGGGGTGGCGTTCGGCCCACTTGACGACGTACGGGCAGAGCGGGGCGACGGGGACGCCCTCGCGAGCCGCGATGGTGTAGAGCTCGCGGGCCAGGGAGCCCGCGATGCCCTGGCCCTCGTGGGCCGGTTCCACGATGGTGTGGACCGGGACCAGGGCGCGCTCGGGCGAATCGAGGACGAAGTACTGGATGTGGCCGACGACTTCGCCTCCCCCGGGACCGAAGGCCTCCAGGCGGCCGGCCTGTCGGTCGTCGCGGATCTCTATGTCGCTCATGGGCACGCTCCTGGTCCGAAGGTCGTCGGGCGGCAGCGTCAGGCCGGTACCGCCTGCGGGCTGCGCTCCTGGTCGGAACCCGGCACCGGCTCGGACGGGTCGGCCCCCAGGGCGACGATGCGGTTGTCGCGGTCCACGTGCACGACCCGGGGTTCGAGCGCCCGCGCCTCGGCGTCGGTCACCTGAGCGTAACTGATGATGATCACCAGATCTCCGGGGTGGACGAGATGGGCGGCGGCACCGTTGATACCGATCACCCCCGAACCGCGCTCGCCCTCGATGACGTACGTCTCCAGCCGGGCGCCGTTGGTGATGTCGACGATGTGCACGAGCTCACCGGGCAGCAGGTCGGCGGCGTCGAGGAGATCCGCGTCGATGGTCACCGATCCCACGTAGTGCAGGTCGGCCTGGGTGACGGTGGCCCGGTGGATCTTGGACTTGAACATGGTACGGAACATGGGGAATCTCCCGGTTTGTCGGCTCCCTGCCCGCTCTTGCAGGTCAAGGGCGATTCCGGAGATTACATCGTTCCGCGTGTTCGGTCAGCTGTCGCCGGACGTTCGAGGAGTCACACCGACCCGTCGATGACCTCGTCGGCCGCCGTTCGTCATGCGAGCCACGCGGACTCCTTGTGGCGTGGGCGTGGGGAGACGTCCGAGCCACCCGCGGCAGCGGACGTGCCCGCAGTGCCGGGCACGGCCGAGTGCTCCAGGTGCCGGTGCACGAAGTGGATGGCCATCGCGCCCTCACCGGCCGCCGAGGCCACCCGCTTCACCGAGCCGCTACGGACGTCCCCTACCGCGAAGACCCCGGGCAGGCTGGTCTCCAGGGTCATGCACGAGCGCCCGCGGCCGTGCCACCCCTCGGGGTGGGAGCAGGCTTCCTGGGCTTCCGGCCCGGTGAGGACGAAGCCGCGGGAGTCGAGGGCGACGGTGCCGGCGAGCCACTCGGTGTGGGGGTCGGCGCCGGTGAAGACGAACAGGCTTCGTACCGCGAGTCGGCGGTGCCCGCCCGTGCGGTTGTCGACCACGTCGAGCTCCTCCAGCACCTCCTGGCCGATGACCTCGGTGACCTCGGTGTGCAGCATGACCTCCACTCGCGGATGGCGCTCGACCTGTTCGATCAGGTAGCGGGACATGTGGGCCTGGAGGCTGGGTCCCCGGACCAGCAGTCGCACCTTCGGCGCGTACCCGGCGAGGAACAGCACCGCCTGGCCCGCCGAGTTGCCTCCGCCGACGACTGCCACCGGGTCGGTGCGGCACTGCTGGGCCTCGTAGACGGTCGCCGAGTAGTGCACGCTCGTTCCCTCCAGGCGTTCGATGCCGGGCACCTGGAGCCGGCGGTAGCGGGCACCCATGGCCAGGACGACGGCGCGGGCTGCGATCTCGCTGCCGTCGGCGAACGCCACCACGTAGTGGTCCTCGTCCTTGGGATGGAGGCCGGTCGCCTCCAGCGGAAGGCTGATCCCGGCGCCGAACTTGTCGGCCTGGAGCACGGCGCGTTCGGTGAGTTCGGCGCCGGAGATGCCGGAGGGGAAGCCGAGCAGGTTCTCGATGCGGGACGACGTGCCGGCCTGGCCGCCGGTGGCCATCGCCTCCGCCACCGTGGTGCTCAGGCCCTCGGAGGCGGCGTACACGGCGGCGGCGAGACCGGCGGGTCCGGAGCCTACGATGAGGACGTCGCCGTGGCGGTGTCCGGCGGGCAGTGACGGCAGGCCGATGAGCCGGGCCAGTTCCGCGTTGCTGGGGTTGCGCAACAGGGTGGTGTCCCGCCAGATGACGAGTGGTGTCTCCGCCGGGCCGACGCCGAAGCGGCGCAGCAGCTCCTCCGCCTCCTCGTCGGTCTCCAGGTCGATCCAGCGGTGCGGCAGCCGGTTGCGGACGGCGAACTCGCGCAGCCGTCTGGTGTCGGGCGAGTAGCGCGAGCCGATGATGCGGAAGCCGGCGCCCTGTCCGACGAGCAGCGCACGACGGCCCAGACAGGCGCGCAGCACGACGTCCCCGATGGTGGAGTCCTGGGACACCAGGTGGCGCAACTCGTCCAGGGAGACGACGAGGACCTCGCCCGGCTCCCTGGTGACCGCGGTGTAGAAGGCCACCTGTCCGTGCAGCAGGCCGAGTTCGCCGATGAAGCGACCGGGGCCGTGCACGCGCAGCACGTGCTCCTCGGGAGTGCCGTAGTCCTCGACGACGGCGACGCTGCCGCTGAGGACGACGAAGAACGTCTCGCAGCGCTCCCCCTCCCGGATCAGCACCTCGTTCGCAGCCGTGCTCCGGCGTTGACCGTGCTCCGCCAGACGTGCTGTCTGGTCCTCCGTGAGGCGCGGATACGCGCCGTAGATGTCCGGGGTCTCCCAGAAGACGGCCTCGTCCGCTTCCTGTGGCACCGGTTCTCCGCCCGGCAGCGACTGGTCGCCGGACATCAGACGAACGCCTCGTGGACGTAGCACCAGCACCAGTCCTCGCCGGGCTGGAACGACCGCACGATCGGATGGGCGTCGGCAGCCGCGTGCTTACGCGCGTGCTTGTTCGGCGAGGAGTCGCAGCAGCCGACGTGCCCACAGGTCAGACAGAGCCTCAGATGGACCCACGGGGAGCCGAGCTGGAGACACTCCTGACACCCTTGTGGGGTCAGCGGCTGGACCGGCCGGACGAGCGCGAGGTGGGGGTCTGCGTGCAGGGTCATCCGGATCACCCTTCCCGGGCTTTGATCGACTGTTCCACCCACCGGCGCAGAGCGGGGGCGGGCGCCGCCCCCGCCTGCCGGGCGACCGGCTCGCCCTGGTCGAGGACGAGCAGGGTCGGTACCGCCTGAACCTCGAAACGCTGTGCCAGCCGCGGGTTCTCGTCGACGTCGACCTTGACGAGTTTGATACGGCCGGCGAGATCGGTGGCGACCTTCTCCAGCGCGGGGCTGACCATGCGGCAGGGACCGCACCAGGTGGCCCACAGGTCGACCACGACGGGGACGTCGGCCCGCTCGGCGACCTCGGTGAAGTCGTCGTCGCCCGCGTCCACCATCCACGGCAGGGGCTGCTTGCAGTGGCCGCACCTGGGGCGGCCCTCCGCGGCCACGGGCACCCGGTTGGTACGCCCGCAGTTCGGACAACTGACGGTCGTCGCCTGCATCGTGCTCATGCCGCCCGCTCTCCCCTCACGTCCTCGGGCCGGTCGTAGGTGACCACCAGCTCTCCGTGTTCGGCGTCGACGCGGACCGTCGCGCCGTCCTGGACGTCGCCGCGCAGCAGGGCGCGTCCGACCAGTGTCTCGACCTCGTGGGAGATGTAGCGGCGCAGCGGCCGGGCCCCGTACACCGGGTCGTAGCCCTGGTGGGCAATCAACTCCCGGGCCGCTTCGGTGAGTTCCACCGTGATGCGGCGTTCGGCGAGGCGGCGGCGCAGTTCGTCGAACTGCAGCTCCACGATCCGCTCGATCTGCCGCTCGCCGAGCGGTTTGAACAGCACGATGTCGTCGACGCGGTTGAGGAACTCCGGCCGGAAGTGCCCGCGCAGCTCGCCCATCACCAGGGCGCGGGCGTCGGGCTTGATCTCACCTTCGGCGGTGGCGCCGTCGAGGAGGTGCTCGGAGCCGATGTTGGACGTCATGATGATCACGGTGTTGCGGAAGTCGACGGTGCGGCCCTGCGCATCGGTGATGCGGCCGTCGTCGAGGATCTGCAGCAGGGTGTTGAAGACGTCGGTGTGCGCCTTCTCGACCTCGTCGAACAGCACAACCGAGTACGGCTTGCGGCGTACGGCCTCGGTGAGCTGGCCGCCTTCCTCGTAGCCGACGTATCCGGGCGGTGCGCCCATGAGCCGGCTGACGGTGTGCCGTTCCTGGTACTCACTCATGTCGAGGCGGACGATGCTCTCCTCGGAGTCGAACAGGGCCCGCGCGAGAGTCTTGGCCAGCTCGGTCTTCCCGACGCCGGTGGGGCCGAGGAAGATGAACGAGCCGATGGGGCGGCGAGGGTCGCGGATGCCCGAGCGGGCACGGATGACGGCGTCGGCGACGAGCTTGACGGCCTCGTCCTGGCCGATGACGCGCTCGCGCAGGATCTCGTCGAGGCGCAGCAGTTTCTCGCGTTCGCCCTCCTGGAGGCGGGCGACCGGGACGCCGGTCCAGGCGGCGACGATCTCGGCGATCTCCTCCTCGGTGACGACCTCACGCAGCAGCCGGTTCTGTCCCTGTTTGGCGGCCAGTTGCTCCTCCTCCGCGGCGAGTCGGCGCTCCAGGTCCTGGAGGCGGCCGTAGCGGAGTTCGGCGGCGCGGTTGAGGTCGTAGGCGCGTTCTGCCTCCTCCGCCTCGTGGCGGACCTGCTCCAGTTCCTGCCGCAGTTCCTGCACGCGGCGGATGGCCTGCCGTTCGGCCTCCCACTGGGCGTGTTTGGCGTCGGCCTCGCCGCGCAGATCGGCCAGTTCCTTGCGCAGTTCCTCCAGGCGGGTCCTGCTGGCGGCGTCGGTCTCCTTGGACAGGGCCGCCTCCTCGATCTCCAGGCGGGTGACGCGGCGGGTGATCTCGTCGAGTTCGGCGGGCATCGAGTCGATCTCGGTACGCAGCCGGGCGCACGCCTCGTCGACGAGGTCGATGGCCTTGTCGGGCAGGAACCGGTCGGTGATGTAGCGGTGGCTGAGGGTGGCCGCGGAGACCAGCGCGGTGTCCTGGATCTTCACGCCGTGGAAGACCTCCAGGCGTTCGCGCAGTCCGCGCAGGATGGAGATGGTGTCCTCCACGCTCGGCTCGTCGACCAGGACCTGCTGGAAGCGGCGTTCGAGGGCGGCGTCCTTCTCGATGTGCTTGCGGTACTCGTCGAGGGTGGTGGCGCCGATCATGTGAAGTTCGCCGCGGGCGAGCATCGGCTTGAGCATGTTGCCCGCGTCCATGGCCCCTTCGGCGGCGCCCGCGCCGACGACGGTGTGGAGTTCGTCGACGAAGAGCAGGATGCGCCCCTGGGCGGCCTTCACCTCGGACAGCACGGCCTTGAGGCGTTCCTCGAACTCGCCGCGGTACTTGGCGCCGGCCACCAGGGAGCCCATGTCGAGAGCGAACACCGTCTTGTCGCGCAGGCCCTCGGGGACGTCACCGCGAACGATGCGCTGGGCCAGGCCCTCGACGATGGCGGTCTTGCCGACGCCGGGATCGCCGATGAGGACGGGGTTGTTCTTGGTCTTGCGGCTGAGGATCTGGGTGACGCGGCGGATCTCCGCGTCACGGCCGATGACCGGGTCGAGCCGCCCGGACCGAGCCTCCAGAACCAGGTCGCGGCCGTACTTCTCCAGAGCCTCGTAGGCCACTTCGGGGTTCGCGGAGGTGACACGCTGGTTGCCTCGGACCTGAGTGAGCGCGCTCAGGAACGAGTCCCTGGTGATGCCCGCCTGGTTGAGCAGTCGCCCGGCGGCGGTCGAAGAGCCCTCCTCGGCCAGGGCGAGCAGGAGGTGCTCCACGGACACGTACTCGTCCTTGAGGCGTTTGGCCTCCCGCTCGGCGGCATCGAGCAGTCGGGCGAGGCGCTGAGTGACGAAGACCTGGCCGGGTGCCGCGCCGGGGCCGGTGACCTTCGGACGGCGGGAGAGTTCCTCGCGCACGGCCGCGCGCAGTTCCTTCGGCTCGGTGCCGGCCTGTTGCAGCAACCGTGGGATCAGACCGTCCTCCTGGTCGAGAAGTGAGAGCAGCAGGTGTTCCCCGTCGACCTCGGTGTGCCCCATGCCGACGGCCGCGGTCTGGGCCTCCTGGAGGGCTTCCTGGGACTTCTGGGTGAGACGGTTCATGTCCATGGGGGTGTTTCACTCCTCGTGCCGCGGCCGCGCAGGGCGGCCTCGAGCAGGCTGATGCGGTCGAGCAGGTCGAGCACCAGGCCGATGGATGCGTAGTTGAGGCAGAGTCCGGTGCGCAGCCGCTGGATGCGGGCGAGAACCGCCGGGGCCGTGGGGTCGAACATCAGGCGCCCCGCGGCGTCACGTTCGGCGTCGACGAGGCCGAGGGCGACGAACCGGCGGATCAGATCGGGGTGGAGGCCCGAACGGCGGGCCACGGTGGCCAGGGAGAGCCTGGGGACGGGCACGAGCGCGTACCGGACAGCCGTCGAGGCGGTGATGTCGGCGCCCGTTCGTACCGGACGGGCGCCGACGCCGGCCCGGCCGATGCCTCCCGCTCCCGCGGATCGGTCGTTCATCACGTCCTCCTGGGGTCGAACGAGGAAGTGGCGGCGAGCTCCTCGAACAGTTCGCGCTCCCGGTCGCCGAGGTCCGGAGGCACCATGACGCGGAGTTCGGCGTACAGGTCGCCGTTGGCGCCGCGCGGGTTCGGCATGCCCTCGCCGCGCAGCCGCAGCCGCCGGCCGCTGGACGAGCCCGCGGGCACCGTGACCTTGGCCGTGCCGCCGCCGGGGGTGGGCACCGGCACGGTCGCACCCAGGGCCGCCTCCCAGGGGGTGACCGGGACCTGGACGTGCACGTCGCGGCCGTCCAGCCGGAACCGGGGGTGGGGCTGGATACGCACCCGCAGGTAGAGGTCGCCCGCGGCGGCGTCACCCCTGCCCTGGCCGCCCTCGCCCGCCAGCCGGATGCGCTGCCCGTCGGTGACGCCCGGCGGCACGTCGACCTCGTACCGCCGCGGCTGCCCGGTGGGACCGGCGAGCGTGACGGTGCGACGGCCGCCTCGGTACGCCTCCTCGACGGTGAGCGGCAGTTCGGCCTCCTGGTCCGCTCCGGGGACGCCGCCTCGGGCGGTGCCGGCTCCGAACATGGAGCCGAACAGGTCCTCGATGTCGATGCCCTCCGCGCCGAAGTCGTCGCCGAAGCCGTCGCCGAAGCCGGTGGCGTACCGGACCCGAGGACCGCCCCCGCCTGCGGTCGACCGCCCGCGGAAGCCGCCACCCGCTCCCGCCGCGACCCGTTCGTCGAAGTCCTCCGGGATCTTGCGGAAATCCTCGCCGAAGCGGTCGTAGCGGGCTCGGGTCTTGGGATCGGACAGGACGCTGTACGCCTCGTTGAGGTCCTTGAACCGCTCCTCCGCCCCGGGGTCCTTGTTGACGTCGGGGTGGTGCCTGCGGGCGAGTTTGCGATACGCCTGCTGGATCTCGTCCTGGCTCGCGGTCCGTGACACGCCGAGCACCTCGTAGAAGTCCCGCGCCATGACCGGTCACTCCCGCTTCGCGACAGTCACGGCGGCAGGCCTGAGCTGCCGCTCGCCGTCCCCGTATCCGGGGCGCAGCACGTCGACGACCGTGCCCGGTGGGGCGTCGGGGTCCTGGACCACGCCGACCACCTCGTGCCGGGCCGGGTCGAAGGCGACGCCGGTCTCCGCGTGCCGCGGGTAGCCGAGCAGTTCGAGGACGTTCACCGCCTGGTCGCGTACGGCCCGGATGCCCTCCACGATCGCGCCCGGATCGGCGCCGGCGTGGGTCAGGGCGAGTTCGAGGTTGTCGAGGACGGGTAGGAAGGCGGCCGCCGTGCGGGACCGCTCGAGGGCCCGTTCGCGCTCCAGTTCCCTGGCGTGCCGCTTGCGAAGGTTGTCGAGGTCGGCGAGTGCGCGCCGCCAGCGGTCCTCCAGTTCCTGGATCGCGGTCGTGTACTCGTTCTCGGCGGACGCGGGGCCGGCGGCATCGGGTCCCGGTTCGCTGTTCGCGGCTTGGGGCGGGGGCGGGCCCGGTTGCGGCAGATCGCCGCGCGGAGGGCGTCCGGCGCCTTCCGGGACCGGTACGACCGGATCCGACGCGGCCCGCTCGGGTTCCTGGGGGTGGGTGGGCATGGCGCGCCTCAGCCCTTGTCGAACTCGGCGTCGATGACATCATCGTCACCGCCACCGCCACTCGTGGGACCGCCGGTGGCGGCGTCCTGGCCGGGACCGCCGCCCGTGGCGGCGGCGCCCGGATGGGCCGCCAGCCCGGCGAACACCTGCTGGAGTTCGGAGGTCAGAGGCCGCACGCGCTCCACGCCCGCCTCTTCCTTGACCGCCGCCCGGGCATCCGACACGAGCATCTCGGCGCGTGCCTTCTCGTGCGCGGGCGCCGCGTCGCCCAGTTCGGCGAGACGCTTCTCGACCTGGTACGCGACGGCGTCGAGTTCGTTGCGGGCGTCGACGGCCTCGCGCAGGGCATGGTCCTGGCCCTGGTTGCGCTCGGCCTCCTGGACCATGCGTTCGACCTCACTGCGGTCCAGGTTGGAGCTCTCGCTGATGGTGATGCCCTGTTCCTTGCCGGTGTCCCGGTCGCGGGCCTTGACGTTGAGGATGCCGTTGGCGTCGATGTCGAAGGTGACCTCGATCTGTGGTTCGCCCCGCGGCGCCGGCCGGATGTCGGTGAGCTGGAAGCGGCCCAGCACCCGGTTGTCGGCGGCCCGCTCGCGCTCACCCTGGAGGACCACCACATCGACGGCCGGCTGGTTGTCCTCGGCGGTGGAGAAGGTCTCGCTGCGGCGCACCGGGATGGTGGTGTTCCGCTCGATGATCTTCGTCATCACTCCGCCGCGCGTCTCCAGACCCAGCGACAAGGGTGTGACGTCGAGCAGCAGGACATCCTTGACCTCGCCCTTGAGCACCCCGGCCTGGATCGCGGCGCCCAGGGCCACTACCTCGTCCGGGTTGACGCTCATGTTGGGGTCCTTGCCGCCGGTCAGCCGTCGGACCAGGGACTGGACAGCGGGGATACGGGTGGAGCCGCCGACGAGGATGACCTCGTCGATGTCGCTCTCGCCGACCTTGGCGTCGGCCATCGCCTGCTGGACCGGACCCAGGCAGCGTTCCACCAGGTCACCGGTGATCTGATCGAAAGTGGACCGCATGACGGAGTCGGTGAGGTGCTTGGGGCCCGAGGCGTCGGCGGTGATGAACGGCAGACTGACCTGCGTCTGCGTCACCGAACTGAGCTCGGTCTTGGCCTTCTCCGCCGCCTCGAACAGTCGTTGCAGCGCCTGCGGGTCCTTGCGCAGGTCGATGCCGTTCTCCTTCTGGAAGTCGTCCGCGAGGTGGTCCACCAGACGCCGGTCGAAGTCGTCGCCGCCCAGGTGACTGTCACCGGCGGTGGAGCGCACCTCCACCACGCCGTCGCCGACGTCGAGGATGCTCACGTCGAAGGTGCCGCCGCCCAGGTCGAAGACGAGGACGGTCTCGTGCTCCTTCTTGTCCATGCCGTACGCGAGGGCGGCCGCGGTCGGCTCGTTGATGATCCGCAGCACCTCCAGTCCGGCGATCCGTCCGGCGTCCTTGGTGGCGGTGCGCTGAGCGTCGTTGAAGTAGGCGGGCACCGTGATGACCGCCTCCGTGACCCGCTCCCCCAGCTGCTTGGACGCGTCGTCGGCGAGTTTGCGCAGTACCTGTGCGCTGATCTCCTCAGGCGCGTACAGCTTGTCGCGCACCTTGAAGCGGGCCGCCCCGCCGTCCCCCTCGACGACGTCGTACGCCACGGCCCTGGCCTCGTCGGAGATCTCGTCGAAGTGCCGGCCGATGAACCTCTTGGCCGAGTAGATGGTGCCCTTGGGGTTGAGGATCGCCTGGCGCCGGGCCAGCTGGCCCACCAGACGTTCCCCGGTGTCGGTGAAGGCCACCACGGACGGTGTCGTGCGGTTGCCCTCGCTGTTGGGCACGACGGACGGCTCGCCGCCCTCCCACACAGCGATCACCGAATTGGTGGTGCCCAGGTCGATGCCCACTGCCTTGGCCATGAGGAACTCCTCCCGGTACGGCGCCTGCGTCGCCCCTCCGGATCACGTTCGTTCAGGTAGCGGTGGGACTCCACCGGTTTCCCACCGGTGTGCACGGAGGGTCTCGAGCACTCCCCAGGGTGACGAAACGGGTGGCTCCACGCCTGCGCCTGGCAAGTCAGGAACGCACGGGTCCGGTCGCCCCGGGAGTACGAGAGAAGGACCCCACATGTCCCGGGTAGCCGGCCCGGGAGCGGGTACGCGAAAGCCGCTCGCCTCCGAGGAACGGAGTGATCCCATGGTCGGCAGTCGGGCGTACAGCCGGTACCACCGCTACTCCGACCGGAAGAGCAGCCTTCCGCGGGGCAGCGCCGGGCGGCATCCCACGGCAGCGCGCAGAGCGCGCCGCCTGTCCGCCCGCACCCCAGCCGAAGCCGACCATGCCCTGCGGGAACTGGCCGCACTCTCCCGCACCCTGTTCGACACTCCGGACGAAGGCGAGATCCTGCGCCTGGCCATGGAGCACATAGTCGCCGCGGGGCCGTACTGCGCGGCGGCCGGATACCTCAAGGTGGGCGGCGACCTGGTCCCCAGCCCGAGGAACGGGCGGACGCATGCCCTGGCCGTGGGCCGGAGGGTTCGGGAGCTGGCCGGGCGGGACGGCAACGTGACCCTGGCCGGCAGGCCCTGGGGCTGGGCCCTCGGGCTACGCGGACCTGGGGGGCTCCACGGCTACCTCGTGGTGATGTCCCGCTCCCGGCCCACCAAGGCCGAGCGATCCCTGCTCGCCATGCTCGTCCGGCACACCGCTGCCGCACTGTCGGTCGCCTTCGCACACCGCCGCCGACGCGAGGACGCGGTGGAGCTGCACCGGTTGAGGGACGAACGCACAGCCCTCCAGCGGCAGCTGATCTCCGTCGTGGCCGAGCTGGGCTACCAGCGAGCCGTTCACGCGCTCATGGCGGAGGTCGCCGCCTCGAGCGGCGGCGAGGAAGCCGTCACTCGCGCACTGCACAGGCTCACCGGACTTCCCGCGCTGGTCGAGGACCGCTTCGGTCGGCTGAGGTCCTGGACCGGCCCCGGCCGCCCCGACCCCTATCCCGAACCGGATCCCGTGCGCCAGGACGAAATGCTGCACGCCCTCGCCAAAGAGGTCGGGCCGGTGCGGATGAAGGACCGGCTGATCACCCTGGTCCGCCCGCACGGCGAGATCCTGGGCGTGCTGGCCCTGGTCGATGCCCGGGACAAGGCCGACGAGCACACCGTACTCGCGCTTGGACACGCCACCACGTCGCTCGCGCTGGAGCTGGCGCACTCGCGCAGTCTGGCCGAAGTGGAGGTGAGGCTGCACCGCGAGTTGGCCGACGACCTCCTGGCAGGGACGGACGAGGCGAGCGCCTACGCCCGGTCCGAGGCAGTCGGACACGACCTGCACCGCAGCCACTACATCGTCGCGGTGCAGTGGTCGAACCGGACTGCGGACGATTCCTTCGCGCAGACCGTGGGCCGGGCGTCCTCTGCCGTGGGCATGCGCTCGCTGCTGACCCGCCGCTCCGACCACGTCGTCCTCATCGCCGACGACCGGCCGCACGCCCGCGCGTTGTACGAGGCGCTCGCCCGGGAGACCGGGACACGGTCCGGGACGATCGGGGTGAGCGCCCCTTGCGACTCCCTGAACGAGATCCCCCACCACTACCAGGAGGCCCGGCGCGCCCTGGATGTGCGCCGCCACTCCCGCGAGAGCTACGGCACGACCTTCTTCGACGAGCTCGGCCTCTACCGCATCCTGGGGCCCGGCAGCGATCACCGGGAACTGGAGACGTTCGTCCACGAGTGGCTCGGGCAGCTCATCGACTACGACTCCCGGCACCGCACGGCCATGGTGGAGACCCTGTCCCGGTACTTCGACTGCGGCGGCAACTACGACGAGACCGCAGAATCCCTCGCGATCCACCGCAGCACGCTGCGCTATCGGCTCCAGCGCATCCGCGACATCAGCGGCAACGACCTCGCGAACGTCGAGGACCGGCTGAACCTCCAGGTGGCGACCCGAGTGTGGAAGATCGTGCTGGGTGGACCCGGTTGATCCTTCGCCAGGACTTTTCCAGCGCCACGAGCCGGAACGCAGCATGGCGACGTGCGCGGCCCTGCGCCCCGAACCCGGCTGACCGGTGCTCAGCCCCTCTCGCCGCCGTCAGGAGCGCGCGAGCCGGGCCGCGAGATAGCGTGCGGTGGCGCTACGGCGGGCCTTTGCCACCTTGGCCGGCGGGCCCGTCGCGACCACCCGTCCGCCCGCGTCGCCGCCGCCCGGGCCGAGGTCGATGACCCAGTCGGCGGTGGCGATCGTGTCCAGGTCGTGCTCGACCAGGACGACCGTGTTGCCGGCGTCGACGAGCCGGTGCAGCTGTCGCAGCAGCAGCGCGATGTCCGAGGGGTGCAGCCCCGCCGTCGGCTCGTCGAGGAGGTAGAGCGCGTGCCCGCGGCGGGCTCGCTGGAGTTCGGTGGCGAGTTTGATGCGCTGCGCCTCACCGCCGCTGAGTTCCGTCGCGGGCTGGCCCAGCCGCAGATACCCCAGTCCCACCTCGCGCAACGTCTCCAGACTGCGGGAGGCTGTCGGGACGGCGGACAGGAACTCGGCGGCGGCGTCGACGGACAGCGCCAGCACGTCGGCGATGTTCTTGCCGCGGTAGGTGACTTCCAGCGTTTCGGCGTTGTACCGGGCCCCCTCGCAGGTCGGGCACGGCGCGTAGGTGCCGGGGAGGAACAGCAGTTCCACCGCGACGAATCCTTCGCCCTGGCAGGTCTCGCAGCGTCCTTCGGGCACGTTGAAGGAGAACCGCCCGGCCGAGTAGCCGCGCGCCCTGGCCTCGTCCGTCGCCGCGTACAGCTTGCGCACCGCGTCGAACATCCCCGTGTACGTGGCCAGGTTGGACCGGGGAGTTCGGCCGATGGGCCGTTGGTCGACCCGGACCAGCCGGTCGAACGACTCGACCCCCGACGCGTCCTGGACGTCGACCTTCAGCTGCGCCTCGTCGGGTTCCTCGGGTACGAGTCCGAGGTGGCCGCGGACGACCTCGGCGAGCACCTGCGTCACCAGCGTCGACTTTCCGGAACCGGACACGCCCGTCACCGCCGTCAGTACGCAGAGCGGTACGTCGACGGACACGTCGCGCAGATTGTGGCGGGAGACGCCGCTCAGGTGCAGCCGGCCGTGCGGTGTGCGCGGGCGGTGATCGAGCGGCTGGGCGCGCCCGAACAGGTACTGGCTCGTGGCCGACTCCCCGACCCGCTCGAGACCGGCGACCGGGCCGCTGTACAGCACACGTCCGCCGCCCTCGCCCGCGCCGGGGCCGATGTCGACCACCCAGTCCGCCCGCCGTACGACGTCCATGTCGTGCTCCACGACGAACAGCGAGTTGCCCGCCGCCTTGAGGCGGTCCAGCACCTCCAGCAGCGGTTCCGCGTCAGCCGGGTGCAGGCCCGCGGAGGGTTCGTCGAGGACGTAGACGACGCCGAACAGCCCCGAGCGCAGCTGGGTGGCGATCCGCAGGCGCTGCGCCTCGCCGGGCGACAGGGTCGTCGAGCGCCGGCCGGGGCTGAGATATCCGAGGCCCAGGTCGAGCAGTACGTCGACCCGCGCGACCAGATCGCCGCAGATCCGGACCGCGACCTCGGTCGTCTCCCCGGATCGGGCGGTCGACGTGGTGGCGTCGGCCTCGGACCGCCCCGCGACGGGCCGCAGCAGCGCCACGACCTCGCTGAGCGGCATCGCGTTGACCTCGGCGATGGAACGTCCGGCGAAGGTCACGGCGAGCGCCTCGGGCCGCAGCCCGCTGCCGTGGCACTCGGGGCAGGGCACACTCCTGACGAACCTCAGCGCCCGTTCGCGCATCTTCTCGCTCTTGGAGTCGGCGAGGACGTGCATGACGTGCTTGCGGGCGCTCCAGAACTTGCCCTGGTAGCCGTAGTCGACGCGGTCCTCCTCCGGCTCGATGTACACGGAGGGCTGCTCGTCCGTGTACAACAGCCAGTCCCGGTCCTTCTTCCTGAGCCTTCGCCACGGTCGGTCGATGTCGATCCCCAGGCCGCTCACGACACTGCGCAGGTTGGCGCCCTGCCAGGCGCCCGGCCAGGCGGCGATCGCCCCCTCGCGGATACTCAGCGCGGGGTCCGGGACGAGCAGGTCCTCGGCGACGTCGTGCACGACTCCCAGTCCGTGGCACTCCGGGCAGGCGCCCGCCGCGGTGTTGGGGGAGAACGACTCGGCTTCCAGCCGTGCGGCCCCGGGCGGATAGGTGCCGGCGCGGGAGTACAGCATGCGCAGCAGATTGGACAGCGTCGTGATGGTGCCGACCGTCGAGCGCGAGCTGGGCGACCCGCGTCGCTGCTGCAGGGCCACGGCGGGTGGCAGTCCGGTGATTTCCTGCACGTGCGGTGCGCCGACCTGTTGCAACAGCCTTCGGGCGTACGGTGCCACGGACTCGAAGTAGCGTCGCTGGGCCTCCGCGTAGAGCGTGCCGAACGCGAGCGAGGACTTGCCCGAACCGGAGACCCCGGTGAAGGCGACCATCGCGTCCCGCGGAACGTCGACATCGATGTTCCGCAGGTTGTTCTCGCCGGCGCCCCGGACATGCACGAAGGGGTCCGTCGCGTCCTTGTTCACCGTTCCTGGTTACCTGATCACGCCGGGAACCGCGCGGCAGGCGCCGTCACCGGGCCGGACGGAGGGAGGACGAGGAGATCCGACCGTACCGCCTGCACCTGCCGACAGGCGTAGCGTGTCACGCGGCGTCTCGTTGCCTCGGGGGCATCCTGTGGGAACGTGCGACCGCGAGGGCAGCCGACGAGAAGGAGTCATGCGGGTGTCGTCCCAGGACGTTACGGTCGTGGTTCTTCTGGCGGATCCGGATACGCCGACGGAGATCGCGCAGCGCATGGCCCGGATACTTCCTGAGCGGCTCGCCGGCAAGTCGGGCCAGGGACGACGGTTCGACGTCGAGGTGGTCAGTGAGCCGTTCACCGCAGGGACCGAGGACCCGTCCACCTTGATGCACCGGATCATGGACCGCGGAAGTGAGGGGAATTGGGACATCGTCGTGGCCCTCACCGACCTTCCGCTGCACTCACACGGGCGCAAGCTCGTGGTGGACCTGAGTCACGGACACGGCTTGGCGCTGCTGTCCCTTCCCCCGCTGGGAGGCTTCCGGCTGCAGACAAGGGCCCGGCAGGCCGTGGAAGAAGCCGTGCTCAGTTTGATGGGCCCGCAGGCCACTGAGGCTGAGGGGACTCCCGGGAGCCGGACGCTGCGAGGGCCCTTCACCGGTCGCCTCGCGCCTGTCCATCCGGGCCAGGTGGGTGAGGAGGAGATCGCCGATCTTCGGTACATCGTCAGCGGGCCGCACGGTTACCTGAGGGTGCTCCTCGGTATGGTCCGCGCCAACCAGCCGTGGCGCTTGGTGCCGGGCTTGTCGAAAGCCCTGGCGGCCGCACTCGCCACGGGGGCGGTCGCCACGGTGAACTCCACCATCTGGAGCCTGGCCGTGTCCCTGAGCACGCCGCGCCTGGTGATCGCCACGGTCGGGTCTGTCGCTCTCATGATCGGCTGGTTGATCGTGGACGCGAACCTGTGGCATCGAAGGGATGAGGCTTCGCCGGAGGCGAGGAAGAGGGCGGCTCTCTACAACGCCTCGACGGTCGTGACCGTGGGTATCGGGGTGCTCGTCTGCTACGTGGGTCTGGTGGTGATCAACCTGGTGTGGGCGCTGTTCATCCTCAACGACCAAGTGTTCGCTGCCATGACACGGACCCCGCTCCACGGGACGGAGTACTGGACGTTGTCCTGGTTCGTCGCTTCGGTCGCCACGGTGGGCGGCGCGCTGGGATCGGGCTTGGAGAGCGACGAGGCCATCCGGGCAGCCGCCTACTCCAAGCGCGAACAGGAGCGTCGCAGCGTGCTGCTGGACGACCGCGGGGACTAGCTGTACGGTCCTGCATCCCGACGGACATGGAAACGGCGACGGCTGCCGCACCTCGACCGGGCCGACGCGACCCGGCAGGGTGTTCCGGCTAGGCTCACGTCCGTGACGTGGCTGCGGGCCTTCGGGGAGGTCGTGCGATCCGGGCTCGCGATCGAGGAGACGCGGCTGGAGCCCCTGCTCGCGCTGCGCACGGCCGCCGGGGTGGCGCTCGTCATCGGACCGGCGCTGTGGCTGGTCTCCCCTGCGTATGCCGCGTCGGCCGCCCTCGGTGCCTACTCCGCGGGTGGGGCCACCTTCCAGCGCACCTGGCGACCACGCAAGGTGATCGCGCTCGGCGCCGGCGCGGGTCTGGCGCTCAGCACCTTCGTGGGCTACCTGGCGGCCGGGCGACTCCTGACGTTTCTCCCCCTGCTGGCCGTATGGGCCTTTGTCGCGGGAATGGCGTGGGCCGTCGGATCGACCGCCGGGATCGTCGCAGCGACGACCGTGGGCAGCATGCTGGTGACCATCACCCTGCCCACGAGCCTCCGGGGAGGCTTTGAGCACGCCGGGGTCATCGCACTCGGGGGCGTGACGCAAGCCGTGCTGATCCTGCTGTTCCCGATCCGGCGTTGGGGAGCTCATCGTGACGCGCTCGCCGACGCCCTGGCCGCCGTGGCGGACTACGCCCGCCGACTGCGGCACGACCCGACCGCCCCGTTCGACACGGAGCCGTTGATGACAGCCCGGGACGCAGCTGCCGTGACGCCCTCACAGGCCCGCACCCGGCCCTCCGTCCTCCACGGCCCCCGGGGACTCGCCGAGCGCATTCGGCCGGTCGTCGCCGCGCTCGCCGACCCGGACGTCGGCGCCCCGGCGGAGGGACCCGGGCGGGACCGCGCGCGCGAGTTGCTCAACGCGGCCGCCGAGGTCCTGGACGCGGCCGCCCGTTCGGTTCGACTCGGCGCTCCCGTCGGCGTGCCCCCCGGGAGCGCGGACGTCCTGCGCGTGGACGAGGAGCACGAGGTGTTGGAGGGGCCCGCCCGGCAGGCCGCCGAGCGGCTCGTGGAACTGCTCGGCGAGGCGTTGGAGATCGCCGGGAGCGGCAGCGTCTCAGCGAGGACACCCCCGCCGCCCGGCCCCGCGAGCGCCCAGTTCCTGATGCGCCCGACAATGGTCCGGCTGCTCCCGGTCGTCGTCCGGGCGGTGCGCCGTGAGCTCCGCCGGGACTCGCCCGTGTTCCGGCACGCCGTCCGCCTGGCGGCGGTGGCCACGGTCGGCTATCTGATCGCCGCCCGGCTCCCGCTGGGCCACGGCTACTGGGCGCCCATCGCCTCGGTGATGGTGATGCGGCCGGACTTCCACCGGACGTACGCGCGTGCGGTGGCCCGCTTCGCCGGCACCCTGGCGGGGGTCGCGCTCGCCACCGGGATGGTGCGGGCCCTGGGCCCGGACGCCCAGGTGTCCGGCGCGCTGGCGGTGGTCTCGGCGGGCCTGTCGTACACGCTGATCCGTACCGGCTACGCCTACTCCCAGTGCTTCACTGCCGCGTACGTCGTCTTCCTGCTCGGCATGGGCGGTCAGGCGTGGCAGCAGACGGTCCCGGAGCGGGTGGTGCTCACCCTGCTCGGCGGAGGCCTGGCGATGTTGGCCTACGTGGTGTTCCCCGCGTGGGAGACTCCCAGGCTGTCGGGCCGGCTTGCGGACTGGCTCGCCGCCAACGGCCGCTACGCGGCCGCGGTGCTCCGCGGCTACGCGGAACCGTCCCGGGAGCGTAGCGCCGACATGCGCAGGGCCCTGCTGGCGAGCAGGGAGGCACGTGCCGCCTGGCAGGAGGCCTACGACCGTGCCAGGCAGGAACCGGTCCGCCCCAGAGGTCTGACCTCGCGCGAGGCCCAGGACGCCCAGGAGGCGCTGAAGCGGTTCGGCCGGGCGGCGATGCTCATGGAGAGCCACGTCCCGCAGGCCGACAGCCGTTTCGTCCCCGAGGCGGAGCGGTTCGCCGAGGCCTTGGAAACGGCCACCGAGAAGGCAGCAGTCGACGTGCGCGAACACCGGAATCCGGACTGGGAACGCGTGGAGGAGGCACTCCACGCATGGGAGGACGCCGCCGGCAACCGGAGCCCGGTCGTGCGGCGCGAGGCGGAACTGCAGAAGCGGGCCCTGGAAGACCTCGCGACGGCCGTGAGCCGCACACCCCTGGAACGGGACGTCGGCTCCGCTCGCGAGGAGCAGCGGGTTCGGGCCGCCGTGGCGGCGGAAGGCGACGGATCAGGCAACGCGCACCGGGGTGGGTGACGAAGTCGGCCACGAGGAGCGCCGCGCGCCGGAGAGGCACGTACTCTCCGGCCGCGTCGGGCGCCGCCGCACCTGGCCGCTGCCGCCATCACGAGTATCCAGCTCAACCGGGTCCTGCGGCGGTCATGCCGTTTCAGCGGTGGGGCGAGCGGTTGTCGGCGGCGGTTCCTCCCCCGCCGAGCGGACGAGGCACCGCAGTCCGGCCGTCGTGACTGCCCCGCACGACCGCCTCGCAGGCGGATGGCCAGGACACGGAGGACGAGGGCGGTCCGTCGGTGCCGGGGTTTTCCGGACAAAGCGGTGGACCGGCCCAGCCGGGGCACTCGGAGGCCATCACAGGACTCCGGCAGCCGGAGGGGACCATGAACACGACGGCACGGACCTCGCTCGACGGTCCGACCCGGCGGAAACGGCTGGCGATCTATCTCAACGATCACCTGGCCGGCGCGACGGCGGGGGTCGAACTAGCCCGCCGAATGGCGCAGGAGCACCACGGCTCGCCCTATGGCGAGACCCTGGAGAGCCTGCGCAAGGAGATCTCCCAGGACCGGCAGGCCCTGGTCCGTCTCCTCGCCGACCTCGACGTCCCCGCCAGGCGCTACAAGATGTACGGAGCGTGGCTCGGCGAGAAAGCCGCGCGGATGAAGCCCAACGGCCGTCTGCTGCGCCGCTCCGGGCTCGCCCTGCTGGTCGAGATCGAGGCGCTGCGGCTGGGAGCGCAGGGCAAGGCCTCGCTGTGGCGCGGGCTGCTCGCCGCATCGGCGCAGGACTCGCGACTGGACGCCGACCGGCTGGAGGAACTGCTGCGCAGGGCGGTGCGGCAGATCAAGACCTTGGACACCCTGCACGCCAGGGTCGCCACGGCATTGCTGTTTCCCGCGGCGCTGCCGGAACCGGCGTCGGCGCCCACGACCGGGACGAACTCCTCGGCCTGACCGCGTCGGTCTCCGCCGGTACGGACGGGGTGCGACAGGCGGTGAAGGCGGTCCTCGTCCGTCTGGCCGATTCCGTCCCACCACATTCTTCACCATTCGGTTACACCCCGCAGGCAGGGGTACCCGCGCGGCTCCGCTCCGGCCCACTGCCGAGGAGAACCCCATGGGCTTCAACCCACTGGACCATCAAGGCATCCCCTTGGACCGCCAGTTGCGCAACTGGCGTGAGCTCGACGTCGAGCCCGTCGACCCCGACCACGGCGACCCGTACACCAAGTGCCGCATCATCGCGATGAACGGCATCGAGGTCGAGGCGATCCTCTTCAGCCACCAGTTCGCCCGCCACTGTCCCGACCCGGACGTCAAGCGGCAGCTGGCGGAAGTCCGTTACATCGAGCAACAGCAGCAGAAGGTGGTCAACTGGCTGCTGCCCGGCCTCGCCTCGGTCCTGGAGACGACCATCTCCTACGAGCAGGTCGCGGTCGACCTCACCGGGTGGATCGCCCGGCACGAACCCGACCCGTATCTGAGGCAGGCGTACGAGTTCGGCGTCCTGGAGGACTTCGACCATCTGTACCGCTACGCCAACCTCTACGAGATGATCGAGCACCGCAAGGCGGAGTCGATCGTCGAGGGGCTCACGGAGGTGATGCCGGGGCGGCCGACCAAGTTCCACCACCGGCACCCGGCCGACAACGTGCGCGAGCCCTACGACCGTATGACGGTCGACCCGCTCTCCCGGCTGCACGCGCTGACGATCATGTCGGCGGAGCAGCAGACCATGAACTTCTACATGAACGTCGGCCCCCAGTACATGGAGCCGATCGCCCGTCAGCTCTATCAGGAGATCGGGCTGATCGAGGAGGAGCATGTCACCCACTACGAGTCCCTGGTCGACCCGGGTGAGACGTGGTGGGAGCAGCTCGTCACCCACGAGTACAACGAGTGCTACCTCTACCACTCCTTCATGGAGCAGGAGCCCGACCCCAAGGTGAAGGCGGTCTGGGAGCTCCACCTGAACATGGAGCTGGAACACCTGCGGATCGCCTGCGATCTGATGCGCCGTCACGACGGCCGTGAGCCGCAGGAGATCCTCGCCCCGGAGCTCCCGAACGTGCTGACCTTCGAGGAGAACAAGCAGTTCGTACGCGGTCTGCTCGACACCCAGATGGACCTGACCACCCTGGGCACCGGCTACGTCCGGGACGCCCACGAGCGGTTCGAGAGGATGCAGGACCAGATCCACGGTGGCGAGGAGCCGCCCAGCGAGCGGGTGATGGCCCAGCACCGGGAGATGTTCGGCCGCGAGTACCGCATCGAGTCGGAGGGCGAGCACCCCGACGTCGCCTCACGGGAGAGGAGCTGACATGGCCGGGATCGCGAGCGACGCCGATGTCGTGGCCCTGCTGATGCGTCAGCACGGTGACATCCGCAACCTCTTCGACGAGGTGGAGCGGACCGCCGGGGACGAACGCCGGGCGGCGTTCCGGAACCTGGTGCGACTTCTCGCCGTGCACGAGACGGCCGAGGAGGAGGTCGTCCGTCCGTTCACCCGCACCTCCATGCCGGACGGCGCGAAGGTGGCGGACGAGCGGTTGGCCGAGGAGCGGGAGGCGAAGGAGCTCCTGTCGCGGCTCGACGGGATGGACACCGACGACCCCAAGTTCCTGTCCGAGCTCCGGACGCTGCGCCTGGACGTGATGAAGCACGCCCGCGCCGAGGAGCGGTACGAGTTCAACCACATCCGCCGCCACGCGGACCGGGCACGGCTGTCCTCCATGGCCACCGCCCTGCAGGCGGCCGAGGCCGTGGCCCCGACCCACCCCCACCCCGGGACGGAGTCGGCGGCCAAGAACATGGTCCTGGGTCCGGTCGCCGCCCTGGTCGACCGCACCCGGGACGCCGTACGCAAGGCCATGGGCAAGGACGGCTGACCGGCCGCGCCTCCTTGTCCGGCACGAACGTCCTGGGCTGTGGCTTCGGCAGTGACGGCCGCGGCTCAGGAGTCAGGTGCCCGGTCCCGGGTACGCGGGGGGTGTCCGATCCTGTGACCAGGGTGGTGGCATGGTGAACACCAGTGACACCGGGTGGATGCTGCGGCGGCTGCTACAGGCCGCGCACATGGTGACGCTGGAGCAGTTGCCCGGTCTCCTCGCCGATCATGCGGGCGCCGCCGGGCTGTACGACGTGGCCGTCTATGCCGTCGACCTCCGCGAGACGCTGCTGCGGCAGATCACCGGCCGCGGTCTCGACGCGGCGGCGGGCGGGGAGGAGCTGCGGATCGACGGCACCCTGCCCGGGCGCGCCTACCAGCGGGTCGCGCTCCTCGCCGAGACACCGCACGACGCACGGTCTCGGCGGCGGTGGTGGGTGCCGGTGACGGACGGCGTCGAGCGCATCGGGATGCTGCGCGCGGACACGGAGGACGGCGACGATCAGGCCGTACGACAGGATCTGCGCGACCTCGCCTCACTGGTGGCCCTGGTCCTGCTCAGCAAGAGGTCCCTCAGTGACTCCTTCGCCCGGTTGGTGCGCACGGAACCGATGAACGTGGCGGCGGAGATGCAGTGGAAGCTGATGCCGCCGCCTGCCTTCGCCGCCCACGACGTGACCGTGGGTGCCGCGAGCGAGCCCGCCTACGAGATGGGCGGCGACGCCTTCGACTACGCCGTCAGCGGCAGCACCCTGCATCTGTCCGTGCTGGACGCCATGGGCCATGACACCACCGCGGGGATCACCGCGAACGTGGCGGTGGCCGCCTGCCGCAACGCCCGCCGTCAGGGGGCCACGCTCGCCGAGACGAGCCGGGCCGTCGAGGACGTGCTCGTGGCCCACTTCGGGACCAGCCGCTACGTCACCGGCGTCCTCGCCCAACTCGATCTCGACACGGGCCACCTGACCTGGATCAACCGCGGTCACCCGCTGCCGATCGTCGTCCGCGACAACCGCTGGACGCTCGAGCTGCCGTGTCCGCCGGGCGGGCCGATGGGTGCGGGCCTGGGGCTGCCGATCGTCGTCAGCCGTCATCAGCTGGAGCCCGGCGACCGGCTGCTGCTGTACACCGACGGCATCGTCGAAGCCCGGGACGCCGAGGGGCGGCGGTTCGGCCATGAGCGGTTCACCGACTTCATCGTCCGCCACCACTCCGGCCACCAGACGCTGCACGAGACCCTGCGCCGGCTGATGCACGCGGTCCTCGACCACCACTGCGGCCGTCTGGACGACGACGCCACCGTCCTGCTGACCGAATGGCGCGCCGGCCACCAGCACCGACTCACGCCCTGACCCGCCGTGACGGCCGTCTGCGCATGCCCCCGCCTATGCCTGTGCCACGGTCTCCCCCGCCGCCGCGATCGCCGACATCCCGCCGTCCGGTGCGGTGAACTGGGTCCGGTAGAGCTCCGCGTACCGGCCGTCGAGGGCGAGCAGTTCCTCGTGCGTACCCCGCTCCACGATCCGCCCGTCCTCGACCACCAGGATCTGATCGGCCGTGCGGATCGTCGAGAGGCGGTGGGCGATCACGATGGCCGTCCTGCCCTCCAGCGCCTCGCCGAGCGCCTCCTGGACGGCGGCCTCCGAGGTGTTGTCCAGGTGGGCGGTGGCCTCGTCGAGGATGACGACACGCTGGCGGGCCAGCAGCAGCCGGGCGATGGTCATGCGCTGGCGTTCACCGCCGGAGAGCCGGTAGCCGCGCTCGCCGACGACGGTGTCGAGGCCGTCGGGCAGGGACCGTACGAGAGTGTCGAGGCGGGACCGGCGCAGGGCGTCCCACAGCTCGGTCTCGCTCGCCTCGGGGCGGGCCAGCAGCAGGTTCGCGCGGACGGTGTCGTGGAAGAGGTGACCGTCCTGGGTGACCATGCCGAGGGTGGCCCGCAGGGAGCCGGCGCTCAGGTCACGGACATCGACGCCGCCGATCCGGACGGCGCCCTCGTCGACGTCGTAGAGCCGCGGCAGCAGTTGCGCGACGGTCGACTTGCCGGCGCCGGACGAGCCGACGAGGGCGATCGTCTGGCCGGGTTCGGCGCGGAAGGAGACGCCGTGCAGGACCTCGGCGCCACCGCGGGTGTCGAGGGAGGCGACCTCCTCCAGGGAGGCCAGGGACACCTTGTCGGCGGAGGGGTAGCCGAAGCGGACGTCCGAGAACTCGACGGCCACCGGTCCCTCGGGAACCTCACGGGCGTCCGGCTTGTCCTCGATCAGCGGCTTCAGGTCCAGTACCTCGAAGACCCGCTCGAAGCTGACCAGCGCGCTCATCACCTCGACGCGGGCACCGGCCAGGGCGGTGAGCGGGGCGTACATGCGGGTCAGGAGCAGGGCGAGGGAGACGACGGCGCCCGGTTCCAGGCTGCCGCGCAGGGCGAACCAGCCGCCGAGGCCGTAGACCAGGGCGAGTGCCAGGGCAGAGACCAGGGTCAGGGCGGTGATGAACACCGACTGGGCGGTGGCGGTCCGCACGCCGATGTCGGCCACGCGGCGGGCCCGGGCCGCGAACTCCACGGACTCCTGCTCGGGGCGGCCGAACAGCTTGACCAGGGTGGCACCGGGCGCGGAGAAGCGCTCGGTCATCCTGGTGCCCATGGCCGCGTTGAGGGTGGCCGCCTCCCGCTGCATCCGGGCCATCCTGCTGCCCATGCGCCGGGCCGGGATCACGAACACCGGGAGCAGCGCGAGCGCGAGCAGGGTGATCTGCCAGGACAGGGTGAGCATCACCACAAGGGTCAGCAGCAGGGTGACCAGATTGCTGACCACGCCTGACAGGGTGTTGCTGAAGGCGCGCTGCGCGCCGATGACGTCGTTGTTGAGACGGGAGACGAGCGCTCCCGTACGAGTGCGTGTGAAGAACGCGACCGGCATGCGCTGCACATGATCGAACACAGCCGTGCGCAGATCGAGGATGAGTCCCTCCCCGAGCGTGGCCGACAGGCGTCGGGCGAGGATGCCGAGCGCGGCCTCGGCGACCGCGATGAGGGCAATCAGCAGGGCCAGGCGTACGACCTTGCCCTCGTCGTCGCCCGACACGATCGCGTCGACGACGTTGCCGGCCAGCACGGGCGTGGCCACGGCGAGCAGCGCGCTTCCCACCCCGAGCACGACGAAGCGGGCGATACGGGTACGGTGCGGGCGGGCGAACGTGCCGATACGGCGCAGCGTGGCGCGGGCGAACGGGCGGCGCTCCTGCTCGGCGTTCATGACACTGTGCAGCTGTGTCCAGGCTGTGGTCTCCATGCTCATGGGAGAGAACTTAGAACCTCAAGCGTTATCGAGGTCAACGCCCGAACTCCGACCGCCCTTCCGAAGGACTCGATGACCGTACGTAAGACCCTGGCCCCGCTTCCGCAACCCGCCGTTGGCGCGGCGGGGAGAACCTCTCCCGGTGTGACAGCGGTAGAACTCCCCCAGGGACGCCCTTTCCAGCGCCTCCCCGTCCGCCGTATCCGCCAGATCCTGTGTCTGGTCCCGCTCCTGCTGGTCACCGTCGTGGCGGTGCGACACCGTTCCGTGCTGGCCGAGGGCTTCGGTCATCTGCGGCACGCCGAGTGGCCGTGGCTGGTGGCCGCGGCCGGCACCACCTGTCTGACCTGGGTGGCCGCCTCCTTCACCCGGCAGGGTGCCGTGGTGGAGCGGCTGCCCCGGCGGCGGCTGCTGGCCACGCAGTTCGCGGCGGGCGCGGCCAACCACCTGCTGCCGACGGGCCTCGGGGCGGGCGCGGTGAACCTGCGCTTCATGACCGTCTGCGGGGTCCCGCTCGCCCGCTCCTCGGCCGCGCTGGCCCTGTATCTGCTGGCGGAGTCGATCGGCCGGCTCACCCTGCTGGCCGTGCTGTTCGTCGCCTTCCCGGACGCGCTGCGGCTCGGCGCGCTGCTGCCCGACACGGCGTCCGGTCCGCTGCTGCTGGGCCTGGGGGCGGTGCTGGCGGTGGCGGTGGGCGTCCTCACCGGTGTCCGCCGGGTACGGACAGCGGTGGGCTCCTTTCTGCGGACCGCGCTGTGTGAGGCCCGCTCGGTGCACGCCCGCCCGTCCCGGGCACTGGCCCTGTGGGGCGGTTCGCTCGCCTTCCCGGCGCTCCAGGCGGCCGGTCTGGCCGCGGTGGGTCAGGCGCTGGGGCTGTCGGTGCCGCCCGTGCACATGGCCCTCGCGTATCTCGCCGCGACCTGCGCGGTGGCCCTGGTACCCACGCCGGGCGGGGTGGGCTCGGTGGAGGCGGCCCTGGTGGTGGCGCTGGTCGCGGCCGGCGGTCCGGCGGCCGTGGCCACGGCGGTGGTGCTGGCCTACCGGATCATCACGGTCTGGGTGCCGCTGGTGCCGGGCGCGCTGACACTGGGCGCGCTGGTGCGGCTGAAGGTGATCTGACCGGTCACGGACCGGGCCGGTCGCTCACCGGTCTCTGAGCCGTACCCGTACGGGGTCGCCGGGAGTCCTTTTCAGCCGGGTCCGTGGAGCCCGGGCAGGTGGGGCAGCCTTCGTAGCGAACGCCCAAGGCGGCCGCGTACTGGGCCGGGAGCAGGCCGAACCCGCCGACGGCATCGTCCGAAACCCTGCGATCCGGCGCCCCGCCCGGTACGAACTCCCGTGTCGGATACGGCAGGATGAGCGGTCGCGTCGGCCACGGAACCTTCACACGGCCGACGCGATCGCACTTCCCGCAATTTCGAACAGGTGGCAACGTGACGGCATTTCAACGGGATCTCACCATGGACGACATGGTCGGCGCCGGCATCGCCGTGGTCGCCGGTCTGGTGGCGGCCTTCCTGCTGCGCATGCTGCTCAAGTGGCTGGGCAAGCACGCCGACCGCACCAAGTGGGGCGGCGACGACGTCCTCGTGGCCGCGCTGCGGACCGTGGTGCCCTCGGCGGCGATCGCGGGCGGCATCGCCGCCGCCGCGGCGGCCCTGCCGCTGACCAAGGCGGTCCAGCACACGGTCAACCAGGTGCTGACCGTGCTGCTGATCTTCGTGGTCACGGTGGCGGCGGCCCGGCTGGTCGCGGGGCTGGTGCGGACGGTCACCACGTCCCGTTCCGGGGTCGCCGGTTCGGCCACGATCTTCGTCAACATCACGAGGGTGCTGGTCCTGGCGATCGGCTTCCTGGTCGTGCTCCAGACCCTCGGCATCTCCATAGCGCCCATGCTCACCGCCCTGGGCGTCGGTGGTCTCGCGGTCGCGCTGGCCCTCCAGGACACGCTCGCCAACCTCTTCGCGGGCATCCACATCCTCGCCTCCAAGACCGTCCAGCCCGGCGACTACATCCGGCTGGCCAGCGGCGAGGAGGGATACGTCGAGGACATCAACTGGCGTCAGACGACAGTGCGCGCGCTCTCCAACAACCTGATCGTCGTCCCCAACGGCGAGCTCGCCAAGACGAACATGACCAACTTCATGCGTCCCGAGCAGCAGTTGACGATCCTGGTCCAGGTCGGGGTGGCCTACGACAGCGATCTGGAGCACGTCGAGCGGGTCACCTGCGAGGTCGTCACCGAGGTCATGACGCGGGTCGAGGGCGCGGTCCCCGAGCACGAACCGCTGGTCCGCTTCCACACCTTCGGCGACTCGCGCATCGGCTTCACGGTCATCCTGGGCGTCGGCGAGTTCAGCGACCAGTTCCGTATCAAGCACGAGTTCATCAAGCAGCTGCACAGGCGCTACCGCGAGGAGGGCATCCGGATCCCGGCGCCCACGCGGACCGTGGCGCTTCAGCAGGGCTCGGTGTCGATTCCGCACCAGCGCGGCGCGCAGACCGTGATCGAGCCGGGCGAGGTGTCCTCCGCCCGGCTCGACTGAGTCCCCTACAGCGTCGCCGAGTTGTCGTGCCAGTGGCCGTCGGTCCGGTTCTGCGGCTGCCGCAGCGCGGAGCTGACCGGCGTCACCGTCCAGTCCGGATGGCCGGGCATCCTCGGGGTCCTGGTGCCGTACAGCCAGTCCCGCAGGAAACCGGACTGGTCGGCGCCGGAGACCTCCGAGGCGACGGCGATGTAGTCCTGCGTCGACGCCGAGGCGTTGCGGAAGCGCTCCAGGAACGTGGACTCGATCGCGCCGAAGACGCTCTCGCCGACCTGCTGGCGCAGCGCGTACAGGACGAGGACGCCGCCGAGGTAGCGCTGGCTGTCGAAGAGGTTGGCCTCGTTCGGGGCGGCGACCGGGCCCGAGGTCCTGCGCCACTGGTCGCCGCGCGCGTATGTGTCCTTCATGCGGGCTTCCATGGTGGTCAGGCCGAGGGAGTCGGCCCAGCCGCGCTCGTAGCGGTACAGCAGCCCGTAGAAGTCGGCGTGGCCCTCGTTGAGCCACAGGTCCGACCAGGTGGCCGGGCTCACGCTGTTGCCGAAGTAGGAGTGGACCAGCTCGTGCATCATGTGCGAGCCGATGCTCTTCTCCGCCTGGAGCAGGAAGTTCGGCTTGTACAGGGTGAGGGTCTGGGTCTCCAGGCCCGTGAAGTCGAAGGCGTCCGAGGCATCGCTGTTGCAGGGCAGCAGGCCGTACGTCTCGAAGGGGAAGGCCCCGAGCCGCTGCTCGATCCAGCTCACCAGGTTCGGGGTCAGGGCGAGGGCGGGCTCCAGGGCGGTGGCGCGGGCGGTCGGGACGACGTCCCTGAGCGGGAGTCCGTGCGGGCCCTGCCGGTCCTTGATCACGTAGTCGCCGACCGTGATCTGCACGAGCTCCGTGGCCATCGGCTCCCGGGACCGGTAGTCGTACGCGGTCCGGCCGTCGCCGAGGTCCTCGGTGCTGACCAGCCGGCCGCTCGCGACGCCCTTGAGACCCGCCGGGATCGTGATGCGGAACGTGAAGTCGGCCTTGTCCGAGGGGTGGTCGTTGCACGGGAAGACGGTGTGCGCCGCGTTGGGCTGGGGGCAGACCGCGAAGCCGTCCGGGGTGGGCACCCAGGCGGTGGGGGTGAGGCCCGCGCGCGGGTCCGCGGTGTAGGTCACGGTCACGGTCACCGAGGTCTGCGCGGGCAGGGTGGCGGCGGGGATGATCCGCAGCTTCTGGCCGACCTGCTCCCGGGTGGCCGGGACTCCGTCCAGCAGTACCTCGTGCACGTCGAGGCCCAGCGCGTCCAGGGAGAGGCGGCTCAGCTCCTGGGTGGTGGTGAGCGTCAGGGTCGCCGTCGCGTCGACGAGCCGGGTCGTGGCGTCGTACGCGAAGTCGAGGTGATAGGCGGAGACGCGGTAGCCGTCATTGCCGAGGCCCGGAAAGACGGGGTCCCCGAGGGTCTCCGGGCCAGGGGTGCCGGTCTCCGGGGCCGCGTGCGCCGGGGCGGCCACGGACAGGGCCGCCATGGTGCCCAGCAGAGCTGCCGGTGCCGTCACTCTGGTGCGATATCTCATGGTCTGCTTTCCCTCGGGCGGCCGGGTGGTCGGGACCGGCCGTCGGATGACTGCGATCAACGTGCATGACCACAAGATCAGGCACTTCGGTTGCCACGGGGGATGTGCGGGATCTTCGCAAGCAGTCGAGGACCGCTGTCGAGCCCGGCTCGATCACGAGATATCTTGATGTCGAGCAATGTTGCAGACGTGGAGCGGAGCACCCGGTGACTGACTCGACCATCATCTATACGCACACTGACGAGGCCCCGGCCCTGGCGACGTATTCCTTCCTGCCGGTGGTCCAGGCCTACGCCTCGCAGGCGGGTGTCTCCGTGGAGACGCGGGACATCTCGCTGGCCGGGCGGATCATCGCCGTGTTCCCGGAGTACCTGACCGAGGACCAGCGGATCCCGGACGCCCTGCACGAGCTGGGCGAGCTGGCGAAGACGCCCGAGGCCAACATCATCAAGCTGCCGAACATCTCGGCCTCGATCCCGCAGCTCAAGGCCGCCGTCGCCGAGCTGCAGGCCCAGGGCTACGCGCTGCCGGACTACCCGGACGACCCCAAGACCGACGAGGAGCGGGACATCCAGGCCCGCTACGACAAGGTCAAGGGCTCCGCCGTGAACCCGGTCCTGCGCGAGGGCAACTCCGACCGCCGCGCCCCCGCCTCGGTCAAGAACTACGCCAAGAACCACCCGCACCGCATGGGCGCCTGGTCCTCGGACTCCAAGACCAACGTGGCGACCATGGGCGTGGACGACTTCCGCTCCACCGAGAAGTCCGTCGTGATCTCCGAGGCCGGCTCGCTGCGGATCGAGCTGGTCGGCGACGACGGCTCCACCACCGTGCTGCGCGAGTCGGTACCGGTCCTCGCGGGCGAGGTCGTCGACGCCTCGGTGCTGCACGTGGCCCCGCTGCGCGAGTTCCTCACCGCGCAGATCGCCCGCGCCAAGGCCGAGGACGTGCTGTTCTCCGTGCACCTCAAGGCCACGATGATGAAGGTCTCCGACCCGATCATCTTCGGTCACGTGGTGCGCGCGTTCTTCCCGAAGACCTTCGCGCAGTACGGCCAGACGCTCGCCGCGGCCGGCCTGACCCCGAACGACGGTCTGGGCGGTATCTACAAGGGCCTGGAGTCCCTGCCCGAGGGCGCCGCGATCAAGGCGTCCTTCGACGCCGAGCTCGCCGAGGGCCCGGCTCTCGCCATGGTCGACTCCGACAAGGGCATCACCAACCTGCACGTGCCGTCCGACGTGATCGTCGACGCCTCGATGCCGGCCATGATCCGCACCTCGGGTCACATGTGGGGCCCGGACGGCCAGGAGGCCGACACCCTCGCGGTCCTGCCGGACTCGTCGTACGCCGGTGTCTACCAGGCCGTGATCGAGGACTGCCGTGCCAACGGCGCCTACGACCCGTCGACCATGGGCTCGGTGCCGAACGTCGGCCTGATGGCGCAGAAGGCCGAGGAGTACGGCTCCCACGACAAGACCTTCGAGATCCAGACCACCGGCACTGTCCGCCTGGTGGATCAGGACGGCAACGCCGTCATCGAGCAGACGGTCTCCGCCGGCGACATCTTCCGCGCCTGCCAGACCAAGGACGCCCCGATCCGCGACTGGGTGAAGCTGGCCGTCACGCGCGCTCGCGCCACCGGCAACCCGGCCGTGTTCTGGCTGGACGAGACCCGCGCGCACGACGCCAACCTGATCGCCAAGGTCAACACCTACCTCGCGGAGCACGACACCGAGGGCCTGGACATCCGGATCCTGAACCCGGTCGAGGCGACCAAGCTGTCGGTGGAGCGCATCCGCCGCGGCGAGGACACCATCTCGGTGACGGGCAACGTCCTGCGTGACTACCTCACCGACCTCTTCCCGATCCTGGAGCTGGGCACCAGCGCCAAGATGCTGTCGGTCGTCCCGCTGATGGCGGGCGGCGGCCTGTTCGAGACGGGCGCCGGCGGTTCCGCGCCGAAGCACGTCCAGCAGCTCGTCAAGGAGAACTACCTGCGCTGGGACTCCCTCGGTGAGTTCTTCGCGCTGGTCCCCTCCCTGGAGCAGTACGCCGACTTCACGGGCAACTCCCGCGCCAAGGTCCTCGCCGACACCCTCGACCGCGCCACGGCGACCTTCCTCAACGAGGACAAGTCCCCGACCCGTCGCGTCGGCGGTATCGACAACCGCGGCAGCCACTTCTACCTGTCCCTGTACTGGGCCCAGGAGCTGGCCGCGCAGACCGACGACGCGGACCTCGCGAAGGCGTTCGGCCCGCTCGCCGAGACGCTCGCCGCGAACGAGCAGAAGATCGTCGAGGAGCTCAACGCCGTCCAGGGCGAGTCGGCCGACATCGGCGGCTACTACCAGCCCGACCCGGCCAAGGCCGCGAAGATCATGCGCCCGTCCACGACGTGGAACCAGGTGCTCGCGTCCCTGAGCTGACGCCCACCCGCTGTGCTCCCCCGCCCCGGCCGGCTTCTGCCCGGCCGGGGCGGGGGTGTGTCCGGAGGGTCGGCCGTCCGCACGGCGGCTCACCGGTCCCGGGTGCCGATCAGTTCCTCGCCCCGGTCCACCTCGTGGTCGGGGTAGTTGCCGATGTTCATGCTGAGATGGTGCACCACGCCACTGACAACGCCCCGGGAGCAGCCGTATGCCCTCTTTCGAACTGTTGCCGGGTGCCGCGGAATCGCCGGTGATCCTCCATGTCCCGCACTCCGCACGGGAGATCCCGGCCGAGGTGCGGGCCGGGATCGTGCTGGACGACGCCGCGTTGGAGCGGGAGCTCGACCACATCGTCGACGCGCACACGGCGGAGCTCGCCGAGGAGGCGGCGCGGCTGGCCGGGGTGGCTCCCTGGCGGTTCGTCAACCGGCTCTCGCGGCTGGTCGTCGATCCCGAGCGGTTTCCCGACGGGCGGGAGGAGATGCTCGCCGTGGGCATGGGGGCCGTGTACACGAAGACCACGCATCGGGAGGACCTGCGGCCGGTCGACGCCGACCCCGGGCCGCTGGTCGCGCGCTACTTCCGGCCGTACGCCCAGTCGATGACCGAGGCCGTGGCCCAGCGGCTGGCCGTCACCGGGCGGGCCGTCGTCATCGACGTGCACTCCTATCCGAGCGCACCGCTGCCCTACGAACTGCACGGCGAGGGGCCGCGGCCGCCGGTGTGTCTCGGTACCGATTCCTTCCACACGCCTCCCGAACTGCTCGCCGCGGCCCGGGAGGCGTTCGGGGAGGTCGGGCTGGACAGTCCCTTCAGCGGGACGTACGTGCCGCTGGAGTTCTACGGCCGTGATCCCCGGGTGAGCGCCCTGATGGTGGAGATCCGGCGGGACACGTACATGAGGGAACCGGGCGGGCCTGCCGGGCCGGGGCTCCACCGGCTCGCGCAGTCACTCGCCACGCTCGTGAACGCCCTGCACCGACTCCTCGCCGAACACTCCTCGTGAGTGCCGGGGATCCGCGGTTCAGACCGTCAGCCAGTCGGTGACGATCACCTGCTCGCCGGTCCGCAGCCGTAGCGCGAAGGGGCCGGCCGGGGACGCGTCACAGGTGAAGCGGCCCATGTCGTCGGTGGTGAGCGGCGAGCCCGCCTGTGGGCCGCTGAGCACCTCGATCCGGGCCGACTGGGGCGGCAGCACCTGCCCCATGAGGCCCTGCGGGGTGAGTTCGACGTCGACCGTCACCTCGCCCGCGTGGAAGGTCAGCATCCGCGGCGCCCCCGTCGCGCCCCTCACCGGGAGGGCGTCCACCACCGAGTCGAAGGTGAGTTCGGCGATCTTGCTGTCCAGGTCGTGCAGGGCGAACGCCTCGACGGCGATCTGCCGCAGGGCGGGCGGTACGGGGTCCAGGATGCCCGTCGCCTGCCGGAGCTCCTCCTCCAGCAGGCCGAGGGCGAACTCCTCTTCCGGCAGCGCCTCTTCGCTTGAGCCGAAGGTGTCGTCGTCGAGATCGTCGTTCATGTCGCTCATACCGCCCCCCGGGCTTCGAGCCGCGCCCGCAGCCGCCTCAGGCAGCGCTGGCGCAGTGGTCCGATGCTGCCCACCGCGATCCCCAGGGCGGCGGACACCTCCTGATAGCCCGGCTTCGGCGAGGCCATCAGGATGCGCAGCAACTGTCGGCAGCGCTCGCCGAGTTCCTCGAACTCCTGCCACAGGAACCGGACCCGCTCGCTCTGGGCGGCGGCCTCCTCGGAGTCGATGAACGACTGCTCGGGTGTACGGTCCTCGCTGATCCGGTCCAGGAGCTGCGGATCGTCCGTGACGGTCAGCCGCCTCAAGCCCTTGAGGACCTTCAGGCATTCGTGACGCGCGGTGCTCGCCAGCCAGGACTTGGCCTTGTCGGGTTCACGGATGCGTCCGAGATGCTGGGCGAAGCGGAACCACACGGTCTGGTACACCTCGTGCGCGTCGGCGTCGGAGAGCCGGTGCGCACGCACCACGGCCCACACCAGTGGGCTCAGCCCCTCCACGAGCGCCTTCCAGGCCGCCGCGTCACCGTCGACGGCGGACTGGACCAGCGCACCGACATCTGCTCGGTCCACAGCCCCACCCCTCGTGTACGGCAAGTCATCGTACGCCGTGGAAGGGACCACTCCGGCTCTCATGCGCCGACCGGGCGCTGCACGACCGGCACCGGGCGCCAGCCGGCCGGCCTCAGCGCCGCCACATGCGCCCCGCGCACCTCGGCGAACTGCGTGTTCGTGGCCAGCAGTTGCTGCCGGGCGGCCCGCGGGTCGGTCTCCTTGTTCGCGGTCATGTGGGCGGCGACCAGCCCTGCCACGACCGGGGTCGCGAAGGAGGTGCCGCTCCAGTGCGCGTACCCCTCGAACATCACCTGGTCCGGCTTGGCGACACTGCCGTCCTCGCTCAACGCACCGACGTGGGAAGGGGACTGGCAGGTGCACACGTAGGTGAAGCCGTACCGGCAGGCCTCGTACGTGGAGTGCTGGTAGAGGTAGGGCACCGGTGCGTCGAAGCCGGTGAGCGCGCTGGTGAGGCGCTCGCCGGGGGCGTAGACGTCGACCCAGGAGCCGTGGTTGCTGAAGCACGCGCCGAACTCGCCGTCGCCGCGCAGCGCGCCGACCGACAGGACGACGCCCTGGTAGTCGGGCAGGTCGGCGTATGCGGCGGGCCAGAAGGGGCTGGCGCTGGCGTTGTTGCCGGCCGCGGCGACCAACAGGGTGCCGTGGGCGCGCAGTTCCTGCATGAAGGCGTCCAGGCCGAGCAGACCGTCGGAGCGGCCGTTGGAGGTGCCCGCGGAGAGGCTGATGAGGTCGGGCCAGCCGTCGGCGACCGCCTCGAAGAGCTTGTCGCCGAGCTCGGACTCCAGGATGGCGCCCGCGTCGTTGAGGGTGTTGCGGACGGTGATGTCGGTGTTGGGCGCGACGGCCGCGAGGACACCGGCGATGAACGTGCCGTGGCCGACGTACTGGAGGAGGTTGCCGGCCGCGTCGGTCTCGGTGCCGTGCAGGTCGCCCTCGACATGGGCGAGCAGCGGAACGAGCGTGTGGTCGTGGGTGAGGCCGTTGTCGACGACCAGGACGCCCACGGCGGTGTCGGGATCGTAACCGGCTTCCGCCGGGGCCGGGTTGGTGCCCTGGCTGAGCGCGGCGGGCACGGGCTCGTCGCCGGGGCAGGAGTTGACCGCGATCGACACCACGTGGTTGCGGCTGACCAGGCGGTGTCCGGCGCGTCCCTCGCGTTCGCTCATGGCGCGCAGGGCATGGGTGACGGCTCGGTCGCCGCGCCGGTCGCCGTGGCCCGGGTCGCCGACCCTGATCCGGGTGATGCCCGAGCGGTTGGTCTCGGGGCTGTCCCGCTGTACGTAGTCGCCGGTCAGACCGGTCGCCTCGGTGAAGTGCGAGCGGACCGTCTCCTCGACCAGCGCCGCGTCACGGCCGTCCCGGGCCAGGACCACGCCCTTCTCGTAGATGAACTCCGAGGCGTCGTCGGGCCCCAGAGCCAGCGGGACGTCGGGCATGGAACGCTGGATCTGGTCGAACTGCTCGTGGAATCGCTGAGGTGCCATGGCGTGTCCTCCCACTGAGGCGGCGGTCGTCAGTCAGAGCCGCGGGTCCGGTGATTGATACAGCGCCAAACCGGTGTGGCCTGCCACCTGGGCCACTACCATCCATGAAGTGACAGCGGGAAGCGACCAGGTTCTCGAACTGCTGCCGATGGTGTTCGCCGCGCCCAACCAGGCGCTGGCGAGGGCAGAGGAAGTACTCGGCTCGGATCCCTCACCGCTGCACGCCTCGGTGGCCCACCAGGTCATCGGCATCTGGCAGCGGGACTGGGGCGACCTGCGCCTCGCCCTGGACCATCTGCGCCGGGCCCGCGCTCTCGCGGCCCGCGCGGAGTCCGCCGACCGGGAGGCGGACGTACTCGCCGCACTCGGGGTGGCGCTGGTGCACGCGGGGCGCACCCGGCAGGGCCTGGCCGCACTGGAGCGAGGTGTCGAGGTCGCCAGCGGGCACACACGCGCGCGTGTCCTGTTCCGCCGGGCCTACGCGTCGTGGGTGCTCGGCCGTCACCGGGCGGCGCTGGAGGACGTACGGCGGGCGGTTCCGGTGCTGCGGCAGGCCGACGACGTGATCTGGACGGCGCGGGCGCTGACCCTGCGGGCCACCGTGCATCTGGCGCTCGGGGCGGTGGAGCGGGCGGATGCCGACTTCACGGCGGCGGAGGCGCTGTGGGACACCACGGGCCAGGAGCACGACAAGGCCGACGCGGTGGAGAGCCGGGGCCTGGCCGCGTACCGGTCGGGGGACATTCCCGCCGCGCTGCGGCTGCTCGACGAGGCACAGGAGCGGTACGCCAAGCTCGGCACCCCGACGTTCATGCTCACCGTCCGGCGCTGTGAGGTCCTGATGGCCGCGGGGCTCGCCCCGGAGGCGCTCGCGGAGGCGGACGCGGCGATCAAGGTGCTCGACGGGATCGGCGGGCAGTCCACCCTCAAGGCGGAACTGCTGCTCGCCGCCGCGCGGGCGGCCCGGCACACGGGTGACGCCCACACCGCGATCGCGCGCGCCGACATGGCCGTACGGCTGTTCGCCGGACAGCGGCGCACCTGGTGGGAGACGCATGCCCGCCTGGTGCTGATCGAGGCGCGGGTCGCCGCCGGGCGCGGCTCGGGCCGGATGGTCGCGGACGCTGCCGCGGTCGCCGAGCGGCTGGCCTCCTTCGGCGCCCCCGCCGCCCCGGAGGCGGCGTTGCTGGCGGGCCGCATCGCGCTCGGCCTGGGGTGGCGTGAGGATGCCCAACGGCATCTGGAAGTGGCCGCCCGCAGCCGGCACAGCGGTCCGCCGCTGGCGCGGATGACGGGATGGGCGGCGCGGGCGCTGTGGGCGCGGGCCGTGGGGTCCGACCGGCGGGTGCTGGAAGCCTGTCGCCGCGGTCTGGACGTGCTCGACGATCACCGTACGACCCTGGGCGCCTCGGAACTGCGGGCCCGGGCCACCGCGCAGGGCGCCGAGCTCGCCGGGCTCGCCGGGCAGGCCTCGCTCGCGTCGGGCGGCCCGCGACGGCTGCTGGTGTGGAGCGAGCGCTGGCGGGCCACCGTACTGTCCGCACCACCGACCCGCCCGCCGGCCGACCCGGCGCTGCTCAGCGACCTCACCGCCTTCCGGGAGATAGCGGCACGCGCGGAGGGGGCCCGGATGGAGGGCCGGCCGGTGCCGACGCTGGAACGTGAACAGCGGCGTCTGGAACGGGAGATCCGCTCCCGGACCCTCCACATACGCGGCGACGCTCCCGGTGACGGCTACCGGTTCGACCCCGGCACGCTGCTGGAACGGCTCGGTGACGACGTACGACTGGTCGAACTCGCCGTGCTCGACGGGCGTGTGCAGGTGCTGCTGTGCGCACAGGGGCGGGTACGGCGGTTCGAGGCCGGGCTGCTGGCCGACGCCGAACGCGAGGCCGAGCACGTCCAGGCGGGGCTGCGGCGACTCGCGCACCCCGGTGCGGAGGCGAGGCTTCCGGTGGTGGAGGCGGCAGGGCGGCGGCTGGAGGAGCTGCTGCTCGGACCGGCCGCGGCGCAGCTCGGGTCCGGACCGGTCGTGGTGGTGCCGCCGGGGCGGCTGCACCGGGTGCCGTGGGCCCTGCTGCCCTCGCTGCGGGAGCGGGTGTTCAGCGTGTCGCCGTCGGCGAGCAGCTGGCTGCGGGCGAGGGAGACCGCGCCGCCACCGAGCGGACGCCAGGTCCTCGTCCGCGGGCCGGGGCTCGCGACCGGAGGCGCCGAGGTGCCCGAACTGGCCCGGCGCAACGGCTCCGCGACGGTCCTGGAGTACGACGACGCGCGCGTGCCGCGGGTGTTGGAGGAACTGGACGGGGCGGCGCTGGCGCACATCGCCGCGCACGGCACGTTCCGTGCGGACAGCCCGTTGTTCTCGGCGTTGCGGATGGCCGACGGGCCGCTCATCGTCCACGACTTCGAGCATCTGGACCGCAGCCCGTACCGGATCATCCTGTCCTGCTGCGACACCGCCCGGTTCGCCTCGGTCGGCGCGGACGAACTGCTCGGCCTGGTCACCGCGCTGCTGCCGCTGGGCACGGCGGGGGTGGTGGCGTGCAGCGCGCCGGTCAACGACGAGGCGGTGGTGCCGCTGATGCTGACGCTGCACAAGGGGCTCAGTGCGGGGGCGTCCATGGCGGAGGCGTTGCGCGACGCCCGGGCCTCGCTGCCGGGGGACTCGGTGCATCGGGCGACGGGGTGGGCGTTCTCGGCGTTCGGGGCGGCGTGAGCTCCGAGGAGTGCGGGATGTGTGGGGCGGCCTGACCCCTCCCCCGAATACTGGGGGTCAGACCGCCCCGGTCCGGGGTACGGCTCAGGCCGGCTGTGCCTCCGGCAGCTCCACCAGGCACGGCAGGGCGTCGCGGTCGCTCGCGCCGAGGCGGGCGTACGCGCTGTAGAGGTGGTTGCCGACCGTTCGAATGGACAGGGTGAGTTTCTCGGCGATCTGGCGGTTGCTCAGTCCGGCGGCCGCGAGGGTGACGATCTGCCGCTGGCGGGCGGTGAGTTCGCCGAGGACCAGCCCGGACAGGGCCGGGGTGCGGGCGCCCTGGCAGCGCCGGGCCAGGGCGACGGCGCGGGTGCGTGAGGTGCGGGCGGCGCTCGGATCGCGGTGCGCCCCTGTGGCCTGGGCGTACGCCTCCGCCGCGAAGAGCAGGAAACCGCGCTCCTCCAGGGCCTGTGCGGCACGGTCGAGGGCGGGTCCGTCCCCCTGGGCGAGCGCCTCGGCATGGGCGGCGAAGACCCCGCTCAGGCGACCGACGGCCCGGTCGGGCACACCGAGGCGGACGGCGTCGTACGGCTCCTCCCCGACGGTGCCGAGAGCCGCGTCGAGATCACCGCGCGCGGCGGCCCACCAGGTGGCCGCCGAACCTGCCGCCACCTCAGATGAGTTGGCTGAGCCGCTTGGCCGGGGCGGGGTCTCGGTGAGTTGGGTGGTGCTGGAGCGGGGTGCGGCCGCGGGGGGTTGGGGGGTACTGGAGTCGGTCGCGGCCGCGGATGGTTGGGGGGTGCCGGAGCCGATGAGGGGCACGGGAGGGTGAGGGGCGGCGGAGTCGGCGGCGGGCACGGAAGGGCGCAAGGGTCCGGAGTCCGCTGCCGGCACGGAAGGACGCAAGGGACCGGAGTCGGCGGCGGGTACAGGAGGATGCAGGGGATCGGAGTCCGCTGCGGGTACGGGAGGGTGCAGGGGGCCGGGCTCGACGAGGGTCGCGGAACGGTCGCCGCAGGAACCGGTCGACGACTCGGTGGAGTGGTCGGTGTCCGCTGGAGCCGCATGTTCCGGATGCCCCGACTGTGCCGTGGCCAGGGTGAGTTCGAGGCGGCAGGCCGGGTCGTCGGCGGTGGCACACAGTCCCTCCCTCGCCCACGCCGCGGCCTCCCGCAGTTCCCCCCGCAGTCGGGAGAACCGTGCCCGTACGGCGGCGTGCCGGGCGGGTACGCCGGGGCCCTCGGCCAGGAGCCACTCCCCCACCGGGGCCGGGACGGCTCGTACGTCCGTCTCGGCGATCGCCCGGGCCAGCATGGCCGTCTCCCTCTCCAGGGCGGCCGCGCAGCCGGCCGGGGTGCGGGTCAGGCGGCGGGCCCGCAGACGTCCGGCGGCGGCTCTGAGCACCGGGCCGTGGAGGGGGTGGGCGAGGCGGACGGCGCCCTGCTCGTCGACGTCGACCAGACCGTCGGCCTCCAGGGTTTCGAGGACGTCGAGGTCGAGCGCGGCGGTGTCCATCGGGAGCGGCTCGCCGAAAGCCAGACGGTCCAGGGTCTCCCGCTCGCCGGGACCCGTGCGGTCGAGGAGGTGCGCGGTGCGCTCGCGCACGCTCGCGGTGACCGGCACCGGGCCGCGCCACTGCCACTCGGCCGAGCCCGGGACCCGGTGCAGCAGCCCCCGCTCGCGCACCGCGTCCACCAGCTCGCGCTGCAGCCGCAGATCGCCCCGGCACAGGCGGTACAGCCGGTTGACGGTGAGGGTCTCGAGACCGCCGGCCGCGAGCAGCCGCGCGGTCTCCTCCCGGGGCAACGGTTCCAGGGCGAGGCGCGGCAGGAGCTCTCCGGTCCACAGGCGGGAGATCGCGCTCGGTGACCGCGCGCCGTCGATGGCGACGACCAGCAGTCGGGTGCGGCCGTGCACCGCGAGCTGGTGCACCAGGGCCGCCGAGGCATCGTCCAGCAGGTGGGCGTCGTCGACGAGCAGCAGCCGTACGGACGAGAGGAGTTGGACTGCTCGGTGCAGGGACACGGTCTCCGGCAGCAGGTGCGCGAAGGCGGCGAAGGGCAGGCCGCGGGTCTCGGGCGTGCCCACCGCCCGGGCGTGGTCGGTGCCGCGTACGGCCTCCGTGACGAGCCGGGTCTTGCCCCGGCCCGCGGGACCGGTCACCACGATGCCCTGCCGTCCCCCGGCAACGGACCTGCGGACCAGCTCGAGTTCGTCCTCGCGCCCGGTGAACGGCCAGGGCAGCTCCGGTGTCTTCGCGTCCCGTTCGAAAGTCGTCACGGAAGCATGAGCACCGCTACTCAGTCCTGATACAGGGGGACTTGAGTAGCCCCCGACTCAGGCGCCCCGAGACGCCCGACGGCACGCTGAACCCCATGACCGCACGCTACTGCTCCCTCGCGCAGCAGTCGGCTCGGGCGTTCACGCCGGGGCTGGCCGCCGAGCGGCTGAGTGCGCTCATCGGCGGCAGCCGGATGTGGGTCAACAGCACGGTCCTGCACTACTGCTTCTTCGACGGCGACGCCGACGGGTCGGTCATTCCTGTTCCGGGGACCGGGCTTCAGGGGACCGGGCAGTTCCGCCGGGTGTCGTGGGTCGGCGCCAAGGAGCAGCGGGACGTGGTGCGTGAGTGCTTCCAGGAGTGGCAGGACCTCGGGATCGGGGTGCGCTTCACCGAGGTCGGCGACCGGTCGGAGGCCGAGCTGCGCATCGGGTTCCAGTTCGGCGACGGCTCCTGGTCGGCCGTGGGCAAGGACGCGCTCGCGGTCGGTCTGAACGAGCGCACCATGAACTTCGGCTGGGACCTGACCGCGCCCGGGGAGCGCGGGACGGTCCTGCACGAGATCGGGCACGCGCTCGGCATGCTGCACGAGCACCAGAGTCCGTTCGCCGGGATCCACTGGGACGACGAGGCCGTCTACGCCGATCTGGCGGGTCCGCCGAACTTCTGGAGCCGGGACCGGACGTTCTTCAACGTCCTGCGCAAGCTGGACCCGGACGAGGTCAACGGCCCCGTCTGGGACCCGCAGTCGATCATGGAGTATCCCTTCGAGGCGGGGCTGGTCCTGGAACCGGAGCAGTACCGTGCGGGCCTCAACCCGCCCGGCACCCTGTCGGCCTCCGACAAGGAGTACGTCCTGCGCTGGTATCCGCCGACCGGGCAGGTCCGGACGCCGGAGCTGGTGCCCTTCCGGTCCGCGCCACTCGGGCTCGGACCGGGTGAGCAGGCCGACTTCACCGTGGAACCGCCGGAGACCCGCGAGTACACGGTGGACACGTTCGGCGACAGCGACACCGTCGTCGTGGTCTTCGAGGAGCGGGACGGGGAACCCCGCTATCTCTGCGGCCGGGACGACGCGGGCACTGCGCACAGCGCCACGATCAGGGCCCGTCTGGTGAAGGGCCGCCGTTACTTCGTCCGTGTGCGCCTGTACTCCGCGTGGGGTTCGGGGGAAACCGCGGTCATGTGCTGGTGACAGCACAGACGGGCCGCACGGGCGAGGCTGGACCACTGTCCGGCGCCGGGGGAATGGCCGGAAGTACGTAGCCTTCGGGGGAGGGAAACGTACTTCCGGCCACACGGCGTTCAGCGGGAGTCACGCGCGTCGTCGACATCCTGGGACCGAAGCTCACGGGTGAAGACGACACGGGCGCGGCCGGGACCGTCGTAGTCCTCGACCACTCGGTCGTCGAAGCCGAGGCCGCGGTGGAAGGCGATGGAGCCCTCGTTGGTGACGGAGGTGATCGCCTTGAGACGGACCGCTCCCTGGAGGCGGGCGGTCTCGGTGAAGGCCTCGTAGAGGGTACGGCCGAGGCCTGTGCCGCGGGCGTCGTCGCGGGTGGCGATCAGGTGGACGTATCCGGTGCGGTCGGGCGTGACGAATCCGAAGAGGTAGCCGCGGATGCCGTCCTCTGCTCTGGCGACCAGACATGTGGACCCGAACTCCCGCACCAACGCGGTGAGATGGAGCGCCCGAAGGTCCCGGTCGCCCCAGTAGCGGGCGTGGTCCTCCAGGACCTGGTGCAGGTCGCCGACATCGGCGAGGTCGATACGAACGGCCATGGCGCCGATCATGGCATGACGCCGGGCGCGTCGCGGTAGACGGCCGCCGTGCGGCGCGCGGTCGCTGCCAACTCCTCGCGGACGTCCGCCGGTTCGAGGACCTCGGCGTCGGGGCCGAAGCCGAGCAGACGGCGGCAGGCTGCTTGCCGGTCGTCGAAGTGGAGCATCAGGCGGTGCCGGCCGGGCTCATCCGGATCGACGGTGGCCCGAGCTGCCGACTCTGTGTCGCCGAGCACCTGGGGCAGTGCGGCGAGGCCTGCCGGTGTCAGGCGTACGGTGACCGCGAGTCGGTCCAGGCTCGCCTCGAACTCGGCGGTCCAACGGCCCCAGTAGGCCGACAGGTCGAAGTCGGTGGGGCGGACGAAGGGCTCGGGCAGGAGTTCCGCCGCCGTGATTCGGGAGGCGCGGTGTGCGAGGACACCCCGGGCGGACCGGACGACCAGGTACCAGATGCCCGCTTTCGCGACGAGGCCCAAGGGGTCCACCGTCCTCGTGGCACTGGAGCGGCTCGCGTGAGTCAGACGCAGCCGCATGTCCTGTCGTACGGCATCGACGAGTACGGGGAGGTGCGGGACCAACTCGGGTGGCCTGAACCAGGCCTGGGTGTCGATGTGGAAGCGGTTCACCGTGGTGTTCGCCTGCTCGCGGCCCGCCGCCGGCAGTGCGGCCAGGAGTTTCAGGCGCGCCTGGGCCAGCGCGTCACCGAGCGCGATCCGTTCCAGGGGCCCGCTTCCGGAGGCAGCCGCCAGCAGCGCCGTCGCCTCCTCCGCGCTGATGCCGAGCAGCGGACTGCGCCAGCCCTCCAGGAGACGGCAGCCGCCACCGGGCCCCCCGCTCGCCACCACCGGGACGCCCGCCGCGCTCAGCGCCTCCAGGTCCCGGTAGACGGTACGGACCGACACCTCCAGCTCCGCGGCCAGTTGGCGGGCCGTCAGCTGCCCGCGGGACTGCAGGCTGAGCAGGAGGGACAGCAGCCGGTCGGCTCGCATCGGGCGATCACCTCGTCGACGTATGACTGACAAAGGATGTCAGCCATACGGCCGTAGCGTCATCCGTGAAGCCCCAGAGCAGCAGGGAGACAGCACATGATCACCGGATACGTCATCGGCGAGAGCCTCCGGTCCGGCGCGGTGTTCGAGGCGCGCGGACTGCGACTGCGCAAGGTCAGCAGGGTCGAGGTCGGCGGGGCGAGCGACACGCAGCCGCCCGTGTGGACCTTCGTCGAGTGGGAGACCGACAGCGAGGACGCCGGCGCGCTCGCGGACGCGCTCGCCTCGGCGCTGGAGCCCGAGAACGGCTGGTACGCCGACTTCACGGCCGGCGACGAGCACGTGGTCGTCTTCGCGGGCAAAGTGTTCCGCTGCCGGCGCGGCGACGAAGCGGGCCGCGCCGAAGCGGTGGCGTACGGGCGCTCGGTGGGTACGCCCGAGCATCAGCTCGACTGGGAGGAGTGAGCGATCTCGCCTCCGCCGGAGCAGCTCGCCGCTGATCGCACGGGACTTACCGGTGTCGATGCCGGCCCGTCAGGGGGAATGGTCAGGGGGTGCGGGTGGTGTGCGAGGACCAGTCCAGGATCTGTACGGCGGCGCCGGCGGCCTCCAGGCCTCGGCAGTGGGCGTGGTGCCGGCGGGCGATGCCGTCGAGGTCGAGGTGGGTGCCGAAGGCCGGGTGGGCGGTCAGACGGCGCGCGTAGGCCCACAGGGTGGGGTGGTCGGCGATGCGCTGCACCGCGGCGGCGTCGAGGTGGTCGCGGTGCACGGTGTCGAGTTGCACCAGGGTGACCCACAACTCGACGTCGGCGGCCGTGAGGTGATCGCGGATCAGGTACTCCCGCCCCACCAGCCAGCGCTCCAACGAGCCCAGGGTGTCCAGCAGTCGTTCCAGCGCGGCGGCCCGGTTCACGTCGTCACCGCCCGCCGACCCGGCATGCTGGGCGGACTGCGCGATGGCCCTGCCCATCCGCTCGACGGCCTCGGTCTCCGACTCCGCTCCGCACGGGTACAGCGCCGGGCGGCCGCCACCGAAGTGCCGGGCCAGGTCGCGGGTGATGTCGGCGGCGTGGGTGCTGACGATCCGCCCCGACCAGTCGTCGCTGAGCACCGGCGCGACGGCCGCGCCGGAGTACCGGTGGGCACTGGCCTCGTACAGCGGGCGCAGCGCGGAGTGGCCTCCGTCGGGACAGTCGGGGACCGGGTCCAGGAAGGTCACCGGACAGACCTCGTCGAGGCCCAGGAGGCTGTGTACGACGGCGATGCGCAGACCGTCCGCGCAGGCGGCGGCCAGGTGGAGCCGGTAGCGGCGCGGCACGGCGTAGTGCCCGCTGCGCGCGTCCTGTCCGATCCTGCCCCGGAAGGCGGGGGCCGGGTGGGCGGCGGGGACGTGGGCGAACGAAGTGACGGACATGGGTCTCCCCGGGGTGTCGGTGCGCAGACGTACGCGCGGCGGAAGCGTCGTCGGGCCGAAGGTGCGGGCCAGGACAGGGAGGGGGCGGCGGCGGCCGGGTTCAGCCCAGGGGCCTGATCGCGCTGCAGACGCGCAGCAGGTCGATGTGCAGGCGGGAGGTCAGAAGGGGCGAAGGCCGAGGTGTACGGCTCTCTCGGTCGGCGGCCGGTGCAACGCGCCCCATGTTTCCCTACCTGTTCACTAGGATTCCCATCTGGAGTGTCGATCGGGCCGGGGCGCACGTCAAGAGGGCGTCCACGAGGTGGGCGGGGACGGGGCGGGCCCCGCCTCCCCCGTCCGGGTCAGTGTGACTCGCGGCTGACCTCCGAGCCGCTGGAGCCGACGAGGAAGTCCAGGTCCGCGCCCTGGTCCGCCTGTTGGACATGGTCGACGTACAGCCGCTCCCAGCCTCGCCTCGGGTTGGCGAAGCCGTCCACGGTGGCCGCGTTCGGGGTGCGGGCGGCGAGTTCCTCCGCGGGCACCTCCAGGTCGATGCGGCGGGCCTCGACGTCGAGGCTGATGACGTCACCGGTCCGTACGAGGGCGAGCGGGCCGCCCGCCGCCGCCTCCGGGGCCACGTGAAGCACGACGGTGCCGTACGCCGTTCCGCTCATCCGGCCGTCGCAGACCCGCACCATGTCCCGCACCCCCTGCTCCAACAGCTTGGTGGGCAGCGGCATGTTGGCCACCTCGGGCATGCCCGGGTAGCCCTTGGGCCCGCAGCCGCGCAGGACCAGGACGGAGTCGGCGTCGACGTCCAGGTCCGGGTCGTCGACGCGGGCGTGGAAGTCCTCGATGCTGTCGAAGACGACCGCCCGGCCCCGGTGGCGCAACAGGTGTGCTGAGGCCGCCGCGGGTTTGATCAGCGCCCCGTCGGGGGCGAGGCTGCCGCGCAGGACGGCGATCCCGCCCTCCTCCACGAGGGGACGGGCCCGGGTCCTGATCACCTCGGCGTCCCAGATCGGGGCGTCGGTGAGGTGGTCCACCAGTGGCCTTCCGGTCACGGTCAGCGCGTCGGGATCCAGGAGGTCGGCGACCTCGCGCAGCACGGCGAGCAGTCCGCCGGCGCGGTGGAAGTCCTCCATGAGGAACCGTCCGGCCGGCTGGAGGTCCACCAGGACCGGCACCCGGGAGCCGATGCGGTCGAAGTCGTCCAGGGTCAGCTCGACGCCCAGTCGCCCCGCGATGGCGAGGAGATGGACGACCGCGTTGGTGGAACCGCCGATCGCGGCCAGCGCCACGATCGCGTTGTGGAAGGACCCCTTGGTCAGGAAGGTGCTCGGGCGGCGGTCGCCGGACACCAGCTCCACCGCGAGCCGTCCGGTGCCGTGCGCGGCCTCCAGCAGCCTGCTGTCCGGAGCGGGGGTGCCGGCCACCCCGGGGACCACCGTGCCCAGCGCCTCGGCGACCAGCGCCATGGTGGAGGCGGTCCCCATGGTGTTGCAGTGCCCGCGGCTGCGGATCATCGACGACTCGGAGCGGGTGAACTCCTCCTGGGACAGGGTCCCGGCGCGGACCTCCTCCGACAGCCGCCACACGTCCGTGCCGCAGCCGAGGGGGGTGCCGCGGAAGGTGCCGGTCAGCATGGGCCCGCCGGGCACGACCACCGCGGGCAGGTCCACCGAGGCGGCGGCCATCAGCAGGGAGGGGATCGTCTTGTCGCAGCCGCCCAGCAGGACGACGCCGTCCAGGGGGTTGGCCCGCAGCATCTCCTCCGTGGCCATCGCCGCCATGTTGCGCCAGAGCATGGCCGTGGGCCGCACGTTGGTCTCGCCCAGCGACACCACGGGCAGGTCGAGGGGGATGCCGCCCGCCTCGTACACGCCGTCGCGCACGGACCTGGCCACCTCGTCCAGGTGGGCGTTGCAGGGCGTGAGGTCGGAGGCGGTGTTGGCGATGGCGATCTGGGGCCGGCCGGTGAAGGCGTCGGCCGGGACGCCCCGGCGCATCCAGGCCCGGTGGATGTAGGCGTTGCGGTCCTGTCCCGCGTACCACTGCGCGCTGCGAAGGTTCATCGCTGGGACTCTTTCCGGTAATCGGTACGGCGGTCTACTATCCGGAACGCCATGCAGCATACGCAGCGGTTCCCCGCTTCGGCAGCCCCCGTCACGCACCGCGCGGAGGGCGACCGTCTGGTGGGATCGGACCGGGTGCTCGCCGTGCTCAAGGAGCTGGCCCGGCATCCGGACGGGGTGGCGCTGGACGAGCTCACCCGGGCGATCGGCAGTCCCAAGCCGACCGTGCACCGGGCTCTGGCCGCACTGCGCCGGGCCGGTCTTGCCGCACAGGACCCGGGCGGCCGCTATCTGCTCGGTGACGAGTTCCTGAGGATGGCCTTCGCGCATCACGAGGCCCGCCCCGAACACGTGCGGGTGCGGCCACTGCTGGAGACACTGGCCGACCGTTTCGGCGAGACGGCGCACTACGCCGTCCTCGAGGGCCGCGAGGTCGTGTACCGCGCCAAGGTCGACCCGCCCACCGGTGCCGTCCGGCTGACCTCCACGGTCGGCGGCCGCAACCCCGCCCACGCCACGGGGGTCGGAAAGGTGCTGCTCGCCCACGAGTTGGGCACCCTGGACGCGGTACGGCGATGGATCGGCGAAGTGCCCCTGGGACGCCGGACACCCGGCACTCTGTGCACGGCCGAGGAGTTGCACCGCGAGCTGCGGGACACGCGCGAGCGGGGGTACGCCCTGGACGACCAGGAGAACGAGACCGGCGTCAACTGCCTTGCCCTGCCCGTGTACGGCACCTCGCCGCGGGTCCCCTCCGGGGCCGTGAGCGTGAGCGCGTTGGCGTACCGGACCTCACTGCGGGCGCTGGTGGACGCCGTGGAGGAGATCCGCGAGGTACTCGGCCCCTTGAAGGAGCCCTTCTGATGCGTGCCTTCGTCCTCACGGCTCCCGGCGAGTTCGCCGTGCGGGAGGTACCGGAGCCCGTCGCCGCTCCCGGCGAGGTCGTCGTCGATGTCGAGCGGGTCGGCGTGTGCGGCACCGACCTGGAGTTCTTCACGGGTGCCATGACCTATCTGCACCAGGGACACGCCGGCTATCCGATGCGGCTGGGCCACGAGTGGGCCGGCCGGGTGCGTGCGGTGGGCGCCGGGGTCGATCCCGGCTGGGTCGGACGGCGGGTCATGGGCGACACCATGCTCGGCTGCGGGACCTGCCGCCGCTGCCGGCGCGGTCGGCAGCATGTGTGCGAGCAGCGGGAGGAGGTGGGCATCCGGGGCGGTCGAGCGGGCGCCCTGGCCGAGCAACTCGCCGTTCCCGCAGGCTCGTTGCACGCCCTGCCGGATTCCGTGGACCCGGTGCTCGGAGCGCTCGTCGAGCCCGGCGGCAACGCCCTGCGGGCCGCGCAGGCCACCGGCGCGGGGCCGGGTGACCGGGTCCTGGTGCTGGGCCCCGGCACCATCGGTCTGCTGGTCGCGCTGTTCGCCCGCGCCGCCGGTGCGGAGGTGCATCTGATGGGCGCCACCGAGGACTCGCTCGCCTTCGCACGTTCGCTGGGCTTTCCGCACGCCTGGCGCGAGGACACGCTGCCGGACCTGCCGTTCGACGCGGTCGTCGACGCCACCAACGCGGTCCATCTGCCCGCCCTGGCACAGGAGTTGGTCGAACCGGGCGGGCGTCTCGTCTACATCGGGCTGGCCGGTGAGCCGAGCAGGATCGACACCCGCGCGCTGGTCCTGAAGGACGTGACGGCGGTCGGCGTCCTGTCGGCCTCCCCCGGGCTCGACGCCACCATCAGGGCGTACGCCGACAAGGTCGTCGACCCGAGGCCGCTGGTGGCCGCCACCGTGGCGCTGGACGCGATCGGCCCCGTACTCGCGGGCGAGCGTCCGCCCGGCGCCGGGCCGGGCCCGAAGATCCACGTCGATCCCGGCTCGGTCTGAGGGATTCGAGCCGGTGGCAATCAAGGTGCAGCCGACCGCGCAGGTCGACGAGAGCGCGGCGATCGGCGAGGGGACGACGGTCTGGGACCTGGCCCAGATCCGCGAGCACGCCCGGCTGGGGAGCGGGTGCGTCGTGGGCCGGGGTGCCTATGTCGGCCCCGGGGTGCGGATCGGCGACAACGTGAAGCTCCAGAACTACGCACTGGTCTACGAGCCCGCGGTGCTCGGCGACGGGGTGTTCGTGGGCCCCGCGGCGGTTCTCACCAACGACTGCTTCCCGCGGTCGGTGGACCCGGAGGGCAACCCCAAGCGCGGCGGCGACTGGGAGGCCGTGGCGGTCGAGGTGGCCGAAGGGGCGTCCCTCGGGGCCCGTTCGGTGTGTGTGGCACCGGTACGGATCGGCCGCTGGGCCCTGGTCGCGGCGGGCGCCGTGGTGACCCGGGACGTGCCCGACCACGCCCTCGTGGCCGGCGTTCCGGCGCGCCGCATCGGCTGGGTGGGGCGGGCCGGCGTACGGCTGGTCGAGCGGGAGGGTGAGCCGGGGGTCTGGGAGTGTCCCGAGACGGGTGCGCTGCACGACGAGCGGGACGGCCACCTCGTCGAGCGCCTATGACGCACGTTTCCCGTCGAAACACCGCCTGTGTGTCCTGTTCGTCCTCGTTCCGGACACGGCTGCCCATTGCCGTCCTATAACGTGTCGACCGTGATCACGGACGAGATCAGGGGCAAGGGGGACCGCGTCCGGGATGCGTTTCGGCCCGCGGACGCGGTGGGCGTGTGACCGGCCGGCCGACGCCCGCGGTGCTGCCCCCGTCGCTGCGCGCGCCGCTCGGGCTGGTCGCGGCCCTCGCCGCGCTGGTGGTCCTGGTGATCGGGGCCCTGTACGCCGGCCACAGCCTGCCCGGCAGGGTGGACAGGTGGATCGTCGCGCCGACGGCGGACAGTGTGCGGCCGCCATGGCGGCGCGTCGCTCTGGCTCTGGACTTCTTGGGAGAGCCTGCCGGATCGGTGCTGCTGGTCATGGTCCTCGTGGCGGGCTGCCTGCTGCTTCGCCGTCCACGCGCGGCGGTGCTCGCCGTCGCCGGCGCCGCCGTGGTCGTGGGGACGGCGACGCTGCTCAAGCATCTGGTGGGGCGCACCATCCACGGCGCCGACAACCTGTCCTATCCGAGCGGGCACACCTCCTTCTTCACCGCACTCGCCCTCGTCGTGGCGCTGCTCGCGACGGACCGGCTCGGCCTCGGCAGGACGGCCGGCACGTCACTCGTGCTCTGCGCGGCGCTCCTGGCCGGCGCCGCGATGGGATGGGCCGAGGTCGCCCTGGGCGCGCACTATCCCACCGACGCGCTGGGCGGCTGGTGCACCGCGCTGGCGGTGGTTCCGGCGACCGCGTGGCTGGTCGACCGGGCGGCCGACCGGTTGGCCGACCGGACGGCCGGCGCCGGGCAACGGGACGCTCGCTGACGTCACATCACGTCACGCCAGGCGACGGAACACGGGCTTCACCGGTCGTCCGCCCACCCAGGGCGTGGGGTCGGCGGCGTCCAGTGCCTTCCGGTACACCGCACAGGCCTGGGCCACCACGTCGACGGTGTGGTCGATGTCGGCGTCGCTGAGCGCGCTGCTCACCACGAACGACGGGGCCAGCACCCCGCCCGCGAGGAGCCGGCGCAGGAACAGGGTGCGGTACTCCTGTGACGGCTGCCCGTTCTCGTCGAGGGTGGCGAAGACCAGGTTGCTGGCCCGGCCCCGGACGACGACGTGCTCCTCGACGCCCATGCCGGCCGCGGCCTCGCGGACACCGGCGGCCAGCCGCTCGCCGAGGGCGTGCAGCCGCGCGGTGACGCCCTCCTCGGTGTAGACGGTCTGCACGGCCATCGCGGCGGCCAGGGAGTGCGTCTCGGCGCCGTGCGTGGTGGACAGCAGGAAGACGCGCTCGCCGGAGTGACGCAGCCCGCCGCGCTCCATCAGCTCGCGCCGCCCGGCCAGCGCGGAGACGGCGAATCCGTTGCCCAGCGCCTTGCCGAACGTGGAGAGGTCGGGGACCACGCCGTACAGGCCCTGGGCGCCCACCTCGGACCAGCGGAAGCCGGTGATCATCTCGTCGAAGATCAGTACGCAGCCGTGCCGGTCGGCCAGTTCGCGCAGGCCGGCGAGGTAGCCGGGCGGCGGCTCGGCGTGAGTGGCGGGTTCGAGGATCAGACAGGCGACCTCGTCCTGGTACCGGGTGAGCAGTTCCTCCGTGGCGGCCAGGTCCCCGTAGGGGAACGCCACGGTGAGCTCGTTGGTCGCCGACGGAATGCCGGCGGACATCGGTGTGGTGCCGATGAACCAGTCGTCGGTGGAGAAGAACGGATGGTCGGCGCAGAGGGCCACCCGCGGGCGCCCGGTGGCGGCGCGGGCGAGGCGTACCGCGGCGGTGGTGGCGTCGGAGCCGTTCTTCGCGAACTTCACCATCTCGGCGGTCGGCACCGTGGCCAGGAAGCGTTCCGCGGCTTCGACCTCCACGATGGACGGCCGGACGAAGTTGCTGCCGCGCTCGATCTCCCGCCGGACCGCCTCGGTCACGCGAGGGTGGGCGTGTCCGAGGCTGACCGACCGCAGGCCGGACCCGTACTCGATGTAGCGGTTGCCGTCGACGTCCCACACGTGGGCACCGCGGCCATGACTGATGACAGGGGCCAGGTCCTCGGGGTACTGGTCGTCACCCTTGGCGTAGGTGTGCGCGCCCCCGGGGATCAGGGCGTGCAGCCGCTCGTTCGCCGTCCGCGACCGGGGCAGGAGGAACTCCGCGGCCTCTTCGGTGTGTTCGTGGGTCAACCGACGTCAACCTTCCTTGTGCTCAGGACCTCGGCGAGGCTCGGCGCCTCCCGGTCCCGCTGGGACATCGACGTGACCGGCAGTGGCCAGGGAATCGAGAGTTCCGGGTCGTCGAAGGCGATCGTCACGTCCTCGGAGGGATCGTGCTCTCGGTCGATACGGTAAGAGGTGTCCGCGATTTCGGTAAGAGCCTGGAAGCCGTGAGCGCATCCCGCCGGGATGTAGACGGTCTTCTGCGTCTCACCGGACAGCTCGAAAAAGGCCCGGCCGAGGTACGTCGGCGAGTCCGGCCGCAGGTCCACGACGACGTCGAAGATCTGCCCGTACGAGCACCGCACCAGCTTGGCCTCGCCGGCGCCGGAGCGCAGGTGCAGGCCGCGCAGCACGCCCCGGACCGAGCGGGAGACGCTGTCCTGGACGAAGGCGTGCGGGTCGAGGCCCACCGAGCGGACCACGTCGACGTCGAAGGTGCGGCAGAAGAAGCCGCGTTCGTCGGCGAACGGTGTGGGCTCGAACAGGTACGCGCCGGCGATCTCGGGGACTTCGGTCGCTTTCATGGAGCCTTCCGTGGTGCGTGGGCGTTCGCCGGGAACAGGGTCGTGGTCAAGTCGGTGAACTGCTGGGTGAGTTGCTCGGCGACGACCCGGTTCCGTTCGGTGAGGGTCTGCCGTACCTCCGCCATGTGCTTCTCCAGGTCCCGGAACTGTTCGAGCAGCCGGTCGGCGTCGACCTCGCGGGCCGGGTGGCAGTACGCGCCGAGGCCCATGCGGTCCATGAGCGCGTTGCTCTTCGCCGCGTAGCACAGGGCGAGCACGGGCGTACCGGTCTTCAGCGCGCAGATCAGGTTGTGGTAGCGGACGGCCACCACGGTGTCGGCAGCCGCCGTCTCGTTCATCAGGTCGGCCAGAGAGGCCGGTTCGGCCGCGGTGACCAGCGGTGAGTCGACGGCGTCGAGGACCGCGGCGACCACCGACAGATCGCACTGGTCGCCGGTGAGGAGCCGGACCGGTCTGCCCTCCTCGACGAGCGCGCGCACGAACGTGATCGTCCCGTCGAGGTAGCGCCGGTAGATCTCCTCGGCCCGGTCGCGGTCGTCGTTGCCGCCGTGGAAGTCCATGACGCCGAGGCAGACGGGACCCGGTGTGCCGGTGGGCGCGCTCGACGGCGGTGCCGGCAGGGAGAACGCGAGGTCGGGGTAGATCTCGTCGCGCGAGGTGTCCACGCCCATCGCGCGCAGCGCGTCGCGGGACTGCTCGTCCCGGTAGGACCGGTACGCGGCGAGCCGTGCCGACCAGCGCACCAGGGCCCGGGTCGGCCGGCTCCTGATCCCGGCGGCGCCGACGCTGACCAGCGCGACCCGGGTGCCCAGCAGCCGTCCGCTCGCGCAGAGCAGGAACAGCGAGTACGGGAAGCCCCACGGCCGCAGCGGCAGGGTGGCCTCCAGGACGCCCATGCCCGGCACGATGACCACGTCGTGCCGGCGCACCCAGGCGGCGGTGCGGTAGGCGTCGAAGAGTTTACCGAGCCCCTTCCACACGATCGCGCTCGCCCGGGACGCGGTCCGGTACTCCGCGCGGTTCCAGTGCAGCCGCGTCGCGGGGATCCGGAACTTGGCGGTCACCGCCTCGGGACCGCCGCACAGCGCGTCCACCTCCGCGTCCGGATGCTCGGCGCGGAGGTAGCCGAGGACGGCTTCCAGCGACCCGTCGTTGCCGAGGTTGCCGGAGCCGAGCAGGCCGAACACCCCGACGCGCACCGGGGTCTCGTCCGCCGACGTCATGCCCGCCTCCCCTCACGGCCGGCGACGAGGTCGTCCACGGAGACGGTCAGCTTGGCCGGGTCGACCGGGGCGCGGTCCTCGACCCGCTCGCCGGCGCCGGGCCGGGCCCGGCTGGTCATCCAGGCGGCCAGATGGCGGTAGCACTCGCGCCGGTCGGCCGCGGACAGCGGGGCCCGGTGGATCGCCGAGACGAAGCCCCAGACGTACTCGGCGAGCAGCCGGGGCGTCGGGTGCAGCAGGCCGGCCCGGCGCGGGTCCAGGTTGACGCACCGGGAGCGCTTGGAGGGGTTGGCCCGCTCGGCGCGGGTGGGGTGGTCGCGGCGGAAGTACAGGAGTTCCGGCACCTGGTGGAAGCGCCCGTGGAGGGCGATCTCGGCGACGTACGTGCGGTCCGCGTGGTGGTAGCTGTCCATCGGCTTCACCCGGCGCAGTGCGTCGGCCCGGAACACTCCGTAGAAGTCGTCGCCGCCGGGCTCGAAGAGCATGCTGCGGAAGCGCTCCGGCGCGTGCGGTGAGCCGGTGGCGAGGGTGTACTCATAGGGGACCTTCACCTGGCCGTCGCCGTCGATGACCGCCTGGTCGGCGTGGGCGAGGATCACGTCCGGCCGCTCGTCCAGCGCCTCGACGCAGCGCCGGAGCAGATCGCGGGCGTAGAGGTCGTCGTGCGAGGCCCACTTGAACAGCTCGGTGCGGCACTCGGCGAGGACGCGGTTGTGGTTCGGCGTGGCGCCGATGTTCCGGGGCAGCCGGAGGTACCGGATGCGTGCGTCCTGTGCCGCGTACTTGCGGCAGATGTCCTCGGTCCCGTCGGTCGAGGCGTTGTCGGAGATGACCAGCTCGAAGTCCTCGTAGGTCTGGCCGAGCAGCGCGTCGAGCGACTCGGCCAGGTACTCCTCGCCGTTGTAGACGGGCAGGCCGATCGTCAGCCTGGGCTGGGAGGTCATGAAGTCCTCACTTCGGGAACGGAGTTGGTGTGGCGCTCGCGCAGGGCGGACCGCAGTTGCAGCCACCACACGGCCGAGCTGCTGACGGTCGCGGCGGCGACGCCCCAGGCCGAGCCGACCGTGCCGGCGAGGGCCGCTCCGCCGAGTCCGCCGCCGACGTAGCAGACGGATGCGAACAGCTGGGAGCGCAGGCTGCGTTTGGCGGCACCGAGGGCGCGCAGCCCGGCCGCCGCGCCGGTGCCGAGGCCGGCGCCCGCGACGCTGAAGGTGATCGGCACGATGAGATGCGAGGAGGAGTGCCAGACGCTGCCGAGCAACAGGTCGCCGAGCCGGTTCGGCAGCAGGAGCAGCGACCCGCCCCAGAGCAGCGCGGCCGCGGCCTGTCCGCCGCCCAGCAGAAGGCAGAACGTGCCGAGGCGGTGCGGGGACTGCCGCAGCACCCGTGCCGCCTCCGGGACGGTGACCAGGGACAGCCCCATCAGTACGGCGAGAAAGGGGCCCATCAGGAGCTCGGCGCCCCGCACCGCGCCCACCGCGCCGAGCCCGACGATCGCGCCGAGCCCGTAGGCCCGCAGTTGGCTCGCGCCACTGAGGCTGACGTTCTCGACCAGATACCGGTAGCCGAGATCGCGCTGCTCGCGCAGCCATCCGCGCGCCCCGGTCAACCGGGGCCGGATGCCGGACTGGAGACAGCCGTACGCGGCGGCCACCGCGGCGGAGGCGCCCCAGGCGAGGACGAAGGCGGCCACGGTGCCCGCGTGGGCCGCCAGCACCATGGCCGGGACGAGCGCCACACACCACACGACGTCGTTGACGAAGGCCTTGCGCCCGTTGCCCGCGGCGAAGAACGAGAACCGCCAGGCGTCCTGGAGCAGCAGCCCCGGCAGCATGACGCCCAGGCAGACGAACGCGGGCCCCAGCCGGCCGCCGAGCCCCAGCCCGGCCACCAGGGACACCACACCGATGGCGGTGCCCACACCGAACGCGGTACCCGTCGACCGGGCCACCGCCCCGCGCCAGGACGCCTCCGGGACGCCGCTGAAGCGCACCACGAGCGGGTCGGTGGCAAGGCCCCGGGAGACGTTGAGCACCACGCCGTAGGTCACCCAGGCCAGGCTGAACACGCCGAACGCGGTGACCCCGAGGGAGCGGGCCACGTAGATGCCCACCGCGAAGTTGCTGATGCTGGAGGCCGCCTGGTCGGCCAGCCCCCAGGACAGCCGGCCGACGAGGGCCCGCTTGGCGGACCGGGCCGGTGGCGCCGCTGTCGGCGCGTTCTCCCCCTCGACGGGCATGGAGGTCATGTCTTGATCAGCCCTGCCTCGTGCAGGGCGTCGGCCGCGTCGGCCACGGTGTCGAAAGGCAGCCCGGACCGCTCGGCGACGTCCAGCAGGCTGTGCTCGCCGTCGGAGAGGTTGAGCACCCAGAGCATGGCCATCTGGGCCTGCTTCGTGTCGCTGCGCCCGCCGAGCGCGTCGTACAACCCGCGTCGGCCCAGCTGCGGTTCGCCGTAGGGGCTGAGGTTGACGTACTGCCGGTTGCGGTCCAGGACGGCGAACGCCTCACGGCAGACCGCGAGGGTGTCCGCCATCGCCTCCGGGGAGACGAAGTCCAGGTTGTCCGCAGAGGTGTGGTACTCGGGGTAGCCCGCGTACGGGGTCCTGGTGAGCGAGCCGACGCCGAGGTCGAACCCGGGCGAGCAGTACTGCCGCTCGTCGTAACCGTACGGAGTGAACTCGTTGACCTGGTGCGGGCGTTCGGAGGCGGCCAGCACATGCCGCAGCACCCGGTCGATCTCGGCGTCGCCGCGCCTGCTCTGCTTGTACGTCAGGTGACCCCGGTCGCCGGCGCAGGCCAGTACGACGCCGTGCTTGACCCTTTCCACCCGCTCCCTGTTGCGGGCCAGCCATGTGATCGCCCCGATGGTGCCGGGCGCGAAGATGAACCGGTAGGTGTAGTACGGCGTCCGCTCCGCCAACTCCCGCGCCAGGAACGTCGCCACCGCCACGCCGGCCATGTTGTCGTTGGCCAGCGAAGGGTGGCAGACATGGCAGGAGACGATCACCTCGTCGGGGACCTGCCCGGGGACCACGTGCTCGGCGTAGGTGAGATGACCGTCGGCGAGCGTGGAGTCGATGCGCACCTCGTACTCGCCGTCCGGCATCGCGTCCAGGGTGTCCTGGGCCAGGCAGAAGCCCCACTCCGGCTTGTAGTAGCTGGTGCGGTACGGCACCCAGGACGGCTGGTCCGGCAGGGTGTGCAGGTGTCCGCGCAGCTCGGACAGGGGCATGGTCGCCGACACCGGCACGCTGTAGCCGAGCACGTGCAGGCTGGACTCGGCGAAGTCGACGACCCGGTTGCCGGCGGCGTCGGCGATGTACGCGTCCCGGATGTTCCACTCCTGCGGCACCGTCCAGTCGAGCACCTGCGTCCCGGTCGGCACTTCGTGCACCTGCAGCGGGATGTACTCGCCGACGATGTCGAGGGTGGCGCGCACACCGTCGCCGGTGATGCTGCGGCACAGCGGGTACAGCCGCTCCACCAGCGCGTACATCTCGTCGCCGGCCGAGGTCGTCGGCTGTTCGCCGCCCGTGGTCATCCGCGCCACCGCAAGGTGTCGTCGACGGTGCCGGCCTCGGAGGCGGCGCGCAGCACGGCCAGGCGGGTGAAGCGCTGCTCGAAGGCCTCCCGGGTCAGGCCGTGCTGGCGGTAGGCGTCGGCGAGGTCGAGCGCGCCCTGCTTCACCGTCCACTCGCAGTCGAAGCCGGGGATCGCGGCGCGGAACCGGGAGAAGTCCACGCGGTAGGACCGCGGGTCGGCGCCGTTCTCCCCGGTGATGTTCACCTTGGAGCCGGGCACCGCCTCGGCGACCTGCTCGGCGATCTCGGCGACCGTGACGTTGTTGATCTCGCTGCCGATGTTGAACGCCCGGTCGTGCACCGCTTCCCGCGGTGCGGTCAGCGCGGCGGTGAAGGCCCGCGCGATGTCGACGGCGTGCACCAGCGGGCGCCAGGGCGTGCCGTCGGACATCACCAGTACCTCGCCGGACAGCAGCGCGTGGCCGACCAGGTTGTTCAGCACGATGTCGGCGCGCAGCCGGGGCGAGAACCCGAAGGCCGTGGCGTTGCGCATGAACACCGGCGTGAAGTCGCCGTCGGCGAGCTCGTGCAGGTCGTCCTCGACCCGCACCTTGGACTCCGCGTACGGCGTCACCGGGCGCAGCGGGGCGTCCTCGCCCACCAGGTCCTCGCCGCCGGCGGCGCCGTACACCGAGCAGGTCGACGCGTACAGGAAGCGCCCCACTCCGGCCTCGCGGGCCAGCCGCGCGAGGTGTACCGACGCGTGGTGGTTGATGTCGTAGGTGAGTTCCGGCGCCAGCGATCCCAGCGGGTCGTTGGAGAGCGCGGCCAGGTGGATCACGGCGTCGACGCCGGCCACGTGTTCGGCCGTGACGTCGCGCAGGTCCACCCGGTGTCCCGGCGGGTCGGCGGGCGTCGGGCCGAGGACACTGTCGGCGAACAGGCCGGCGTCGAGGCCGACGACCTCGTGTCCGGCGGCGGCGAGGACCGGGGCCATGACGGTTCCCAGGTATCCCTGGTGTCCGGTCAGCAGTACGCGCATGGGTCAACCCCCCAGGTTGAGCGTGAGTTTGGTGACGGCGAACGCTTCGGCGTATCGCTCGTGGCATTCGATGCCGCGGATTCGCGCGAGGCCGAGGAAGGCCTCCCGGTCGTACCAGGGCCGGTGGCGCTGCGAGGCGTAGTGCTCCTGCAGCAGCCGCACCTTCTGTTCGGCGATCTCCGTCGACAGGGGCTGGTAGGCCGCCATGCGGCCGAGGTCGCCGTCCCACTTGACGATCTCGTAGCCGAGCACGAGGTGGTCGCGGAAGGCGGTGGGTATCAGCTGTGCCAGGCCGCGGTGGTCCTGGTGGGCGTCGTCGGTGCGCGGGGCGAGGATCAGGTCCGGGTCGGTCTGCGCGCGCAGTTCCTCGACCGCGGCCTTGGCCTCGTCCCAGTGCACGGGCATGCGGCCGTCCGGCAGTTTGAGCACGGTCAGCCGCAGGTCGGCGCCCGGGCAGAAGGCGGCGAGCGCGGCCCGCTCCTCCTGCTCGCGTTCGGTGCCGCCGCCGGAGAGCACCAGCGCGTCCACCCGGAGACCGGGCCGCGCCCGGCACAGGGCGAGCAGCGTGCCGCCGGCGCCGATGGCGATGTCGTCGCAGTGCGCGCCCACGGCGACGATCCGGTCCGGGGACCCGGCCCCGAGTCGGATCACGCGCGCACCCCCTGCTCCCACACGGCCCACGGGCGGTCGCCCTGGGCGTAGGCGGCGTCGAGCGCGGCCCGCTCCTTCACGGTGTCGGTCGGCTTCCAGAAGCCGCGGTGCTGGTGCGCCACCAGCCGTCCCTGCTTGGCCAGTTCGGCGCATCCGTCGGCGACCAGGTCCCCGCCCTCGGGTATGTGGTCGAAGACCTCCTGGCGGAGCACGAAATAGCCGCCGTTCTCCCACAGCGGCAGTTCGCTCACCGCGGTGATGCCGCCCACCAGGCTGTCCTCGCCCAGCTCCACGCAGTGGAAGGAGGACTGCGGCGGCACGACCATCATCGAGGCGCCGGCGTCACGCTGGGAGAACTTCTCGATCATCTCGGGCAGCGGGGCGTCGGTGAGGACGTCCGCGTAGTTGGCGAGGAACATCTCGTCGCCGTCCAGGTGGTGACGCACGCGACGCAGCCGCTCCCCGATCGGCGACTCGATGCCGGTCTGCGCGAAGGTGATCGTCCAGTCGGCTATGTCGGTGGACAGCAGCTCGGTCCGTCCCTTGCGCAGCACGAAGTCGTTGGACGTCGTCTCCTCGTAGTTGAGGAAGAAGTTCTTGATGTGGTGGGCCCCGTAGCCGAGGCACAGGATGAACTCCGTGTGCCCGAAGTGCGCGTAGTAGCGCATGACATGCCAGATCAGCGGTCTGGGGCCGACCATCGCCATGGGCTTGGGCACGTCGTCGGAGGTTCCGTTGCGCATCCGCATCCCGTAACCGCCGCAGAACAGAACGACCTTCATGCTGTGACCTTTCGCGACGCGACCTCGACAACGCTCAGTTCCGGGATGGGAAAGACGAGCCGGCCGCCCCACTCGTGCACGAAGGACAGCTGCTCGGTGAGTTCGGCCCGCAGGTTCCACGGGAGGACGAGCACGTAGTCCGGCTTGTCGGCGGCTATCTGCTCGGGCGGCAGGATCGGGATACGGGTGCCCGGCGTGAACCTGCCGTGCTTGTAGGGGTTGCGGTCGACCGTGTACGCGAGCAGGTCGGGCCGGATGCCGCAGTGGTTGAGCAGGGTGTTGCCCTTGCCGGGGGCGCCGTAGCCGACGACCGTCTCGCCGCGCTCGGCCGCCTCGATGAGGAACTTCAGGAGGTCCCTGCGTACCTTGGCCACCCGGGCGGAGAACTCGGTGTAGCCCGACAGCTCCTGAAGCCCGGCGGCCTTCTCGCGGGCCAGCACGTCGGCCACCCGCTGCGTCGGCTCCCCGGCCACCTCGGCCGGGCGCGACCACAGCCGGATGGAGCCGCCGTGCGTGGGCAGCAACTCGACGTCCACGAGCGTCAGTCCGCCGCTCGCGAGGGCCTGGATCGCGGAGGCGACCGTGTAGTACTGGAAGTGCTCGTGGTAGATCGTGTCGTACTGGTTCTCCTCGATCAGGGTCAGCAGGTGCTGCACCTCGATGGAGACCCAGCCGTCGTCGGCGACCAGGGCGCGCAGCCCCTGGGTGAAGCCGACCACGTCGGGGATGTGCGCGTACACGTTGTTGGCCACGACCAGGTTCGCCGGGCCGTGCTCCTTGCGCACGGCCGAACCGGTCTCCGGGCTCAGGAACTCCGTGAGCGTGGGCACGCCCTTGTCCCGTGCCGCCGCGCCGACGTTCACCGAGGGCTCGATGCCGAGGCAGCGGATCCCCCGGTCCACCACGTGCTTCAGCAGGTACCCGTCGTTGCTCGCGACCTCGACCACGAAAGCGTCGGAGCCGTCGGCGTCGAGACCCACGCGCTCCACGGCGTCGGCGACGAACGTGCGCGCGTGCTCCACCCAGGAGGTCGAGAACGAGGAGAAGTACGCGTACTCCTTGAACGTCTCCTCCGGCGTGATCAGCGGCGGGATCTGCGCGAGCCAGCAGTCGGTGCAGACCTGCAGGTGCAGCGGGTACGCGGGCTCCGGCTGGTCGAGTTGGTCCGCGGCGAGAAAGCTCTCGCACGGTGGCGTCGCCCCGAGGTCGACGACGCTCGCCATCGCCTCCGAGCCGCACAGTCGGCATCGTGTCATCTGTTGTCCCCATCCCCCCTGCTCGCGCGGATGTCCCCGCCGCGAGTCTGTGCTGACCGCACCGCGATCGCGGTGCGGTACTCGTCAACCAGACGGTCAAGGCCGACCGTCGGGCTGAAACCCTGTTCGTAGCGGCGCCGGGCCGCCTCGCCCATCTCCCGGTTGTGGTCCGGCTCCGCCGCGATCCGGCGTATGCAGGACGCGAGGGAGGCGGACTCCCCCGGCTTGTGCAGCAGCCCGGTCACCCCGTCCTCGACGAGTTCGACGAAGGCGCCGTGGCCGGCGGCGACGACCGGGACCCCGGCCGCCATCGCCTCCACGACCACCAGGCCGAACGCCTCCAGCCACGTCGAGGGAGCCACCACGGCGACCGACCGCGCGATGGCCTTCTGGCACTCCGCCGTGTCGTACAGGCCGACGTACCGCACGTCGTCCCGGCCCGCCGCCCAAGCGGTGACCTCCGCCTCCAGTGGTCCCGTGCCGGCGATCACGAGCGGTACCCCCACACCGCCGCTCGCCGCGATCTCGTCCCACGCGGCCATGAGCAGCCGTACGCCCTTGGCCTCCGCGAGCCGGCCGAGGTAGAGCACATGCTCGCCGGCGTCCGTGCGGCGCGCGTCCGGGTCGGGCACGAAGTTGTGCTTCACCGCCATCCGCTCGGCCGGCATCCCGGCCCGCACCAGGACGTCACGCTGCGCCGCGGAGATGCACAGGAAGCGCTCCACGCCGGACCACCACCGCCGCCGGTTGGCCGACAGGCTGACCGCGAGCGGCACGGTCGCGAGGCGGGAGCCCCGGTAGCAGCCGTGCCGGACGGCGGGCAGGGGCGTCGACCCGACGCATTCGGTGCACGGCCGGCCGTCCCGCTGCAAGGTGCCGGGCGGGCAGACCTGGGTGTAGTTGTGCAGCGTCGCCACGGCGGGCACGCCGGCGTCGGCGCAGGCGGCGAGCACCGCGGGCGACAGGAGCGGGAAGACGTTGTGGACGTGGACGATGTCCGGCCGCTCGGTGCGCAGCCGGGTGGCTAGTTCCGTACGGACCGCCGGGTTCCACGGCACCCGCAGGGGCACCGCGACCTTGGCGAGGAGGGACATGGCGCCGATGTCGTCGCTGCGCCGCTCGAACGTCTCGACCCGGTGGCCGCCTTCGCGCAGCAGCTCCACCTCCTGGTCGACGACCTTGTTCTCGCCGCTCGGCTGCGCCGAGCCGTAACGGTTGTGCACCACGAGGACGTGCATGCTCACCTCACCTCCGTTCTCTGGGCCCAGCGCGGGATGCGTTGTCGGGGGACGGCGGGCGTCGCGAGGGAGGTGGCCTCGGCAGGTGCCACCAACAGCGCGGCGGCCAGGGCCAGATGCAGCAGATACGGCGAGGCGTCGCCGAGGCCGGCCTCGGTGTACGACGCGATCGCGCAGTAGCTGATCAGGAAGATCGCGCAGGCCCGCTGCAGCGACGGTGGCCGCAGCAGCGCGACGCCGCCCAGCACGATGATGATCGCCGCGACGAGGGTGACACCGATCAGGCCCTGCTCGTTGTAGACGGCCAGCCAGCTGTTGTCGATCGGCAGGCCGCCGAACGACTTGTCGCCCAGACCCACGCCGAACCACTTCTCCCCGGTCGTCCGGGGCGCGGCCAGCAGGGCGTCCCAGACCTTGGCGCGACCGGTGAGGCTGGAGAAGTTGTCCTTGCTCTGTCCGCGCAGGAACCACGCTTGCAGTGCGGAGGCGAACCCCACCGCGGCCACCGTGGCGATCGCCACCGCCCAGGTGAAGAAGCGGCGGGCCGCGGCGCTTGTGAGCAGGAGCGAGCCGATCGCCAGCACCAGCCCGAGGAGCAGGCCGAGCGTGGCCGTGCGGGTATGGGTCAGGGCGAGCAGGACCAGTGAGGGCACGATGACCACCGCCGCGCTGGTCCTGTCGGTCCGGCGGCCCACGAGGAGCAGCACGGTGAGCCCGATGATCACCGCGGCGTACTGGCCGATCTGCGGCGGGGTGAGCGGCCACAGCGCGCCGACCAGCCGCCCGCCGTAGAGCTCGGGCAGGGCCGCGCCCGGGGAGACGACCAGGCCGAGGGCCACCGATCCCAGCACCGCGAAGTACATCCGGATGTGGTGCCGTACGAACGTCAGGCTGCCGTCCCACCAGCGGCTGAGCAGCCACAGCGTGCCGACGAAGAGCATCAGCCTGAAGCAGCGGAACAGCGCGCCGAACCCGGACTCCAGGTGAGCGCTGGAGACCACGCTCGTCACCAGCAGCAGGGTCAGCAGGAACACGTATGCGCTGCCTCGAATGCGCAACCGGGCATTGACCGCGAGCGCCAGCGCGAACGCGAGGACCAGTGCGCCCATGGTGACCATCTGGATGAGGGAGCGGGGCAACGGGACGATGGTCTTCGCCCCGGCCGAGCCGAGCGTGTTGAGGACCAGCAGCCCCCAGACCACCCCGACGATCTTCGGCGTGCGCTCTGTCTCCATCTCAACCACCGGCCTTCGGGTCGGAGTCGAGGGTGCTGCCCGTGTCCTGCTGGTTCGGCATGCCCTGCCAGCTCGGGAATTCGAGCAGCTTGCTCGGGTCGTGGACGACGAACTTCCACGGTCCGACATAGACGTTGTCGTGCCAGCGGTTGTGCTGCTTCTGCGTGATCGCGTCGGCCACCTTCTCGCCCTTGTACGGCGACCAGTCCGGATAGGTGCCGTAGTTGGACAGCACCGCCATCCGGTCGCACTTCGTCGTGCACTTGACGACCGACTTGTCCAGCACGAAGCGGTTGTCGTGGATGTCCACCCGCTGCGTCTTCCACCGGCAGTCGGCGTAGAGCGGCGCCTTGGCGATCGCCGGCTTCGCGCAGCTGCCGGTCTTCTTCACCAGCAACGTGCAGTCACCGGACGAGGTGTTCGCCGGGCTGTTGCAGAACCGGTCGGCGTTCTCCCACAGGGTGATCCCGGACCAGTTGTTCTCCAGCATGTTCTGATAGATCTCGATCTTGTCGGTGCGGGCCTTGACCCGTGGTTCCCCGCCCGACTCGGAGAGGTAGATCGTCGCGAACGGGAAGCTGTCGCCGGCGTCGGCCGCCTTGCGGCCCTCGACCCAGTTGTTCCGCCGGATCGTGTTCTTCCGGATGATCGCGTTGTAGCTGATCTCGTAGATCAGCGCGGCACCGTCGTTGGCCTCGATCACGTTGTTCTCGATGAGGAAGTCGTTGTTGTTGGTGTCCGCCCACAACCCGGTTCCCCGGTTGTCGTGCACCCAGTTCCCGCGTATGTCGGCGCCGTCGACGGCCCAGAACTTGATGCCTCCGGTGCAGCCGCAGCCCGGCTTGCGCCGCTCCCAGTCGCCGGTGTTGTTGCCCACGATCTCGTTGCCCTCGACCACCAGACCGGTGATACGGCCATTGCCCTTGTACGCGTTCATGCCGTACTGGCCGTTGTTCTTGAGGCAGTTGGCGCGGACCTGCTGGCGGGCACCGGCCATCAGCCCGGCACCGTCGTTGTCCTGGATCGTCGAGTCCTCGATCACCCATCCGTCGGCCGAGTCGTGGTTGACCACGCCCTCGTCGGAAGGTGCCGCGAAACGCTGCACGGTCAGGTAGCGGATGCTGACGTCGCTGGCGCTGCCGCTGAAGGCGTACTGGTTCTTCTTCCCGCCGTCGAGCACCGCGCCCGGTGCACCGAGGTAGCGGTCCCCCTTCTTGGGGACGACCTGGGCGAAGCGGTCCGGGTCGAGCCTGTGCTTGCCCGGCCGGAGCCAGAACGTGGTGTTCGGGGGGTTGCCCTTGGTCTTGGCCGCCAGGTCACCGACCTTCGCGGGGTCGACCGTGACCGCGCCCGCGGGTGCCTTGGCCGGCCCGGCCGCGGGGTTGGCGCACACCCGGGCCAGGGACTCGGACCGGGCCCCGGACGTGGTCGGCACGGCGGTCGGGTTCGCACTGGCTTTTGGCGTGCCGCTGTCACAGCCGGTCGCCGCCAGCAGGGCCAGCGTCAGCGGTGCCACCGCCAACGCCCAGGGCCGCCTCTTGTTCCCCACGTGCCCCCCTAGCCGCGGAACCTGAGCACGGTGGTGAAACCCGCCGTGCCGTCGGTCGAGCCGGTGCCGATCAGGGTGGTGGCGGGTTCCTTGCGCCCGAAGCCGGAGGAGTACCAGCCCAGCGGCGGCTCGCTCTCGCCGCGGTGCGCCTGCCAGGACAGCCCCTCGGGCAGGTCGAGTACGGCGGAGCGGTCCTCGCCGTCGCGGGTCCAGGTGAGCCGGGCCCGGTTTCCGACCAGGTCGGCGGTGATCGCCGGGCCGAGGTGGAACGCCAGCCGCACGGTCCGGCGCGGGCCGCTCACCTCGTCGACCAGCCGCAACTCCTGGGTCTCGGCGGTCAGTTCGACCTTGCGGCGGTGCACGGAACCCTCGTAGCCGTCGTGCTCGGCGGACCAGCGGGCCGGCTCGCCGGACGGGTCCGCGGTCAGGACACGGGTCTGGGCATGCCGGGTCCACAGGAACGGGCCGCCGGAGACGGACTGGTCGGCGCCGTCCAGTTGCAGGGTGTTGTGGCCGAGGGTCGACCGGAAGTACTGCCGCCACTCGGGCTGCCCGTGGTAGCAGTACGTCCCCGGGTCGGCGAGCACGTCGACTCCGTCGTGCCGGACCTCCACGGACAGCGCGTCCGCGTGGGCGTGCGCGGCGATGGACAGGAAGCCGTGCGGACCGCCGTCGCAGCGGCACCAGATCTCCTCCGGGCCGCGCAGGATCGTCATGCCCGCGTCGGCGAAGTGGGCCGGCCGGCTCTCCGGGCGGGTCACCGACGGTTCGGTGCGCTTGACGAGCGCGGCCACAAGCGGGGTGCGCACATCGGTGGCGGTCACCTGCGGCCACCAGTCGAGCCGGCCGAACACGGCGTCTCCGGTGGCCAGCAGCGAGGCCCAGCGGTCGGTGCCCGCGCCGTCCACGATCAGACCGTGCCCGTCGTCCGCGTCCCCCTGACGCGGCGGCCGGAGCCGGTTGTCCACGACGGCCGCGAGCGCGTCGGTCATGCGCAGCAGCACCAGACGGACGGTCGCGGGGACCTGCACTCCGGCCGCGTCCGCCTCGGCCACCGCGGCCAGGCCGAGCTCCAGGACCAGTCCGTGGTACTCGGTGGCCAGCTCGCGGTTGAGTCCGGAGAGGTAGGTGTTGCCACGCAGCTGCCGCTCCAGCGAACGCAGGGCGTCGGCCCGCCAGCGCGCCGAGGCGGGGAACCAGTCGAACGCGCAGGCCGCGGCCAACTGTCCGGCGTCCTCGGCGATGACGTGGTTGTTCGCCGAGGAGCCCCGGCTGGGGAAGGCGGCCAGCCAGCGCTGGTGGTGCCAGATCTGGTTGCGCGCCACCGGGTTGCCCTCGAACAGGTCGGCCGCGCCCGGCCAGCCGTCGAGCAGTCGGCGGATCCACACCCAGGACAGCAGCCGGATGCCCAGCTCGATGCCGCTGATCCAGTGGACGCCGCGCAGCGGCGGGTTGGCCGACCACCACGACCGCAGGTGCTCGGCCACCCGCTCGGCGTACCGCTCGTTCCCGGTGATCGCGTAGGCGGCCGCGAGCTGGGTGAGGTACTGGTGCCGGGACGGCTCCCAGATCTGCTTGATGTCCCCGACCGCGTCCTCGCTGCGGTACGGCACGTCGAAGGCGTACCCCGAGGGGGCCCGGCGCCCGGTCTTCGGATCGCGCCACCAGTCCGGGTCGGCCAGGTCGTCGCGGACCACCCCGAAGAACTCGGCGTGCCCGTCCATCAGCCGGTCCGCCTCGGCGACGAGGCGTTTCGCGGCGTCGGCGGGTACGGCGGCGATCGTCCCGGCGGGCAGCACGGCGGTGAACCGGGCGCCGATCACGCTCGGGCAGTCGGGCGGCGCCGACCGCCAGCGCCGTCTGCGCACCGTGTCGCCCACCCGGCCCGCGACCTCCTGCGGCCCCATCCGGGACAGCCGCCGGAGGTACCAGCCCACGCTCATGGTCACTTGGACCTCGCCAACGTCACCGGCACGCCACCGGCCAGGCCGGCCTGCACGGCGAGGGTGGCCGCCGTGGTGGCGACCAGCGACTCCAGCGGCACCGGCATCGGTCCGCCGGTCCGAACCGCCTTGATGAACGCGGCCAGTTCGGCGTTCTGGCCCTTGTCCCGTGCCTTGGGCAGCCTCGAACTGACCCACTTCTTGCGGCCGTACACCGAGGCACGCACGAAGTCGTCGAGTCGCAGCGCGCGGCCGTCCGCGACGAGGTCCAGCGTCTCCTTGGGGAAGCCGGACGGGCCGGTGGTGACGTAGCTGATCGTGGCGGTGGAACCGTCCGGGTAGCGCAGCACGACCTGGAGGTCCTCGTTGCCGGACGTGGCGGTCGCGTACACCGAGACCGGGTCCGCGTCGAGCAGCCAGCTCGCCGTGTCGATGAAGTGGCCGCCCTCTCCGGCGAACCGCGAGCCCTCGGTGCCCTGCTGGAGGTACCAGCTGCCGTGCGTGAGGCGGCCCGCGTTGACCAGGTAGCGCAGGTGTGCCGGGCCGGTCCGGGTGCCGAACTGCGTCCTGGCCTCCTGGAGCAGCGGCGCGAACCGGCGGTTGAAGCCCACCTGGAGCCGGTCGTTGCCGGACTCCTCCACCGCCGCGAGCACGCCGGCCAGTTCGTCCTCGGTGAGCGCCAGCGGCTTCTCCACGAACACGGTCTTGCCGGCCAGCAGTGCCTGCCGCGTCAGCTCGGCGTGCGAGCTGTGCCTGGTGACCACGAACACCGCGTCGATGGACTTGTCGCCGAGCACGGCGTCGAGGTCGGTGGTCGCCTCTTTGAATCCGAACTTGCGCTGCGCGTTGGCCCCGGACAGCGACGTCGTGGTGACGACGGTCGACAGCTCGACGCCCTCGCGCTGGGCGAGGTGCGGCAGCAGCATCGACGTCGCGTAGTTGCCGGCGCCGACGAAGGCGAGACGTACCGGGGTCTTGGCGGTCCGGGCGGCGGGGCTCGGCTTCACGTTCACCGCGGGCAGCGCCACCGACGGGGCCTCGGCCTCCTGGGCATCCTGTTCGGGGTACCGGAACAGCGCGGTGATGGCCTTCAGCTCGCCTTCCTTGAGGCGCTGGTAGGTCTCGACGGCGTCGTCGAAGTCGGCGACGTGGGAGATCAGGGGCTCCACGTCGACGCGGCCGCGGGCCATGAGGTCGAGGAAGCACGCCAGGTTGCGGCGCTCGGTCCAGCGCACGTAGCCGATCGGGTAGTCGCGCCCCTCCAGCTCGTACGACGGGTCGTAGCGCCCGGGGCCGTAACTGCGGGAGAAGCGGACGTCGAGTTCCTTCTCGTAGTACGCGTTCCACGGCAGGTCGAGGCGGCACTTGCCGATGTCGACGACCCGGCCGCGGTCCCGGCAGAGGCGGGCGGCCAGCTCGACGGGCTGGTTGCTGCCGCCGCCGGCGGCCAGGTACACCTGGTCGACGCCGTGGCCGTCGGTGAGTTCGGCCACCGCGGCCTCCACGGCCGCGGACGAGGGGTCGCCGGCAGCCGCGGCGCCCAGGCTCTCGGCGAGTTCGCAGCGCGAGGGGTCGGGGTCGGCGCCGACGACGCGGACTCCCGCGGCGGTGAGGAGCTGCACCACCAGCTGCCCGATCAGCCCGAGGCCGATGACCAGCGCGACCTCGCCGAGCTGCGGCTCGCCCTGGCGGACGCCCTGCATCGCGATCGACCCGACGGTGCCGAAGGCCGCGTGCCGGGGCGCGAGGCCGTCCGGCACCGGTGCGTAGAGGTTCTTCGGCACCCAGTTCAGCTCGGCGTGCAGTGCGTGCTCGTTGCCGGCGCAGGCCACGAGGTCGCCGACCTTCACGTCGTCGATCCCGGCGCCGACCTCCTCGACCACCCCGCACAACGAGTAGCCCAGCGGTGTGTAGGAGTCCAGCTTGCCCATCACCTTGCGGTAGGTGGCGGGCACCCCGTTGGTGGCGACACTCTGCATGACCTTGGCCACCTGGTCAGGGCGGGAGCGGGCCTTGCCCAGCATCGACATGCCGGCCTCGGACACCTTCATCATCTCGGTGCCGGTGGAGATCAGCGAGAAGGCACTGCGGACCAGCACACCGCCCGGCTTGCACCCCGGTACCGGCACGTCGAGCACCGCAAGCTCGCCGCTCTTGTAGTTCTGTACTACCTGTTTCACCGAAGTCCCCTGATTCCTAAGCCGTTTGCCGAGTGCTCTGGCCGGACCCGGAGGTCGCGTCGCGATACCAGTACTCGAGGGTCAGCACATGCCACAGATGCTTGGAGAAGTCCTGCTGCCCGGCGGCGTCCTCGGCGACCATCCGCTTCAGCGCGTCCCTGCGCAGGAACCCGGAGCGCACGAGCTCGCCGTCGTTGACCACCTCGCGCACCAGCGGTGCCAGATCCCGGCTCATCCAGGCCCGCAGCGGGGCGCTGAACAGGCCCTTGGGCCGGTAGACGATCTCCCGGGGCAGGATCGAGGTGGCCGCCTCCTTGAGGACGGCCTTGCCCTGCCGTCCGACGATCTTGCGGTCGCCCGGCACAGTGAACGCCGCCTTGACCACCTCGACGTCCACGTACGGCACCCGCACCTCGGTCGACGCGGCCATGCTCGACCGGTCCGTGTAGGCCAGGTTCAGGCCCGGCAGGAACATCCGGGAGTCCGCCAGGCACATGCGGTTGACGAAGTCGTCGAGCTCGTTGTCCTGGTAGATGTCGGCATGCTCGGTCACCACGTCGTCGACCGTCCCCGCCAGGTCCGGATCGATCAGGGCGAGCAGATCGTTCTGGTCGTACATGGTGTAGCTGCGCCGGAACGCGGTCTCCTCCGGCAGATCGGCGAAGGAGAGGAACCGCTTCGCGAAGCGAACCGACCTGAGGCCCCTGCGGGACGTGGCGACCGGCAGCCGGTCCACGGCCGCGGACAGCCCGCGCCGCAGGGGTCGCGGGACGCGCTGGTAGCGCAGTGCGAGCAGGTTGGCCAGGTGCTTGCGGTACCCGGCGAACAGCTCGTCGGCGCCCATCCCCGAGAGCATCACCTTGACCCCGGCCTCCCGGGCGGCCTGGCAGATCAGGAAGGTGTTGATCGCGGCGGGGTCGCCGATCGGCTCGTCCAGGTGGTACGTCATCTGCGGCAGCAGGTCGAGCACGTTCGGGGCGATCTCGATCTCGTGGAGGTCGACGCCGAATTGCTCGGCCACCTGCCGGGCATAGCGCAGGTCGTCGGGCATGGCCTCGAACCTGGCGTCCTCGGCGCGGAACCCGATCGTATAGGCGGAGATCCCCGGCTGGTGACGGGCCGCGAGGGCGGTCAGCCAGCTCGAGTCGAGGCCCCCGGACAGGAAGGTCGCCACGGGTACGTCGGAGAGCAGGTGCCGGCGGGTCGACTCCTCGACGACGGCGGCCAGATCCGGGCGTTCACCGGCCCGGGCCCGTTCCTGGCCCTCGGCGGCGACGTCCTTCAGGTTCCAGAACCGGCCGCGCTCCACCCGGCCGTCGGGCCGGCACCGCAGCCAGCTGCCCGGCGGCAGCTTCTCCGCCTCGCGGAAGGCGCAGCGTGAGTCCGGCACCCAGTAGTAGAGCAGTGAGGCCACCAGCGCCGCGTGGTCCACCTCCAGCTTGCCGCCGGCCGCACCGGCGAGCGCCTTGAGCTCGGAGGCGAACATCAGGCCCTCGCCGCGCCGGAGCACGAACAGCGGCTTGATGCCCAACTGGTCGCGGACCAGCACCAGTTCGCCGGTGCGCTCGTCGAAGATGCCGAACGCGAACATGCCGCGCAGCCGGGGCAGACAGTCCGTGCCCCAGCGCCGCCACGCCTCGAGCAGCACCTCGGTGTCGGAGGTACCGCGGAAGCGCACCCCGGCGGCCGCCAGTTCGGCCCGCAGCTCGGGCGCGTTGTACAGCTCGCCGTTGTACGTCAGGACGAGCCCGTCCTTGGCCATCGGCTGGGCGCCGGTGTCGGACAGGTCGATGATGGACAGCCGGCGGTGCCCGAGCTGCACCTCGCCGTCACCGACGGGGTGGCCGTAGCGGCCCGCCCCGTCCGGGCCGCGGTGGGCGAGGGTGTCGGTGAGCCGGTCGGTGACGATCTTGCCGTCCGGCCATCGGTACGTCCCTGCGATGCCACACATGTCCTACCGCACCTCCTGGTCGCTGTCCGGGACTCGTGCGGCCCACATCGGCTGTCGTTCCGTCTTCACCTGGCCGTCCCCCACTGCCTGAACGGCGTGGGAGGTACCCCCACCGTTCTGCCGGGCCGTCCGCTCGCTGTGCCCCCGCAGCGCGACGTGCAGCCCGTCCCAGAGCGTGCCGTCGGTCCGGTCCCGCGGATCGGGGTCGATCAGCACCACGCCGACCACCGTGATGCGCTGGTCCGCGAGTTGCCGCGCCACGGTGTGCAGCCATGCGGCGCTGCCGTGCCCGGCACGCACGACGAGCACGGTCTGGGTACCGAGGTACTGGAGGTCGGTCCACGCGGTGCCGGGTGCCACCGAGCCGACGCCGAGCAGGCGCCCGTGGTCCGGCACGGCCGCGGCCTGTTGACCGCTGACCACGGTGGGATCCCCCGGCTTCGGACGGCGGCCGGAGAGCTCCGAGCCCGGCAGACCGTCGACGACGACCACGGGCCCGTCGCTCGCCAGTGCCCGGGCGACGTTCAGGGCGATCGCGCTGGTGCTGCGCGCACAGCCCAGTTCCAGCAGCGACAGGTGTTCCGCGGAGCCGCGCGCGGTGCGGGCCAGGGACGCGGTGAGCCGTTCGCGTGCCAGCCGGGTCCGCCGGCGCTGCCACGGCCTGCCCGACCGGCGGGGCAGCTCCGAGATGACCGAGGCACCCAGGTTCGCCGCGATGTCCCGGCGCAGTACGGGGCGGTCCCCGACCACCACGCCGACCGCGGCCAGCGCGAGCCCGAGGAAGAGCCCGAGGACGAGACCGATCGCGGCGTCGGTGGCAGCGGCCTTGGGCAGGGAGTGCCGTACCGGGCTCGGGTCGTCGACGATCTGCGTGCCGGCGACGACCGCGGGCGTGCCGGTGCGGGCCTCGGCGGCGCGCTGGTCGAAGTCGGAGATCCGCGAGTTCAGTTCGGCCCGGCGGGCGTAGAGCGACTCGATGCTCGCCGCCCCCGTCGTCTCGCCCGCCGTGGCGCGTTCGTTGATCTCCTTGTTGACCGTGGCGAGCTCGTCGCGTGTGCGGTCACGCTGGTCGAGCAGGGCCTTGGACTCGGCCTGCGCGGTCGCCTTCATCCGCTGCACGTGGTCCGCGACGAACGCGTCGGCCAGCGCCTTGGCCCGGGCCACCGCCTGCGCGTCGTCGTCGCCGGTCACCTCGATCTGCAGCAGGTTGTTGGTCAGGCCGGTGCCCCGGTAGTCCTTCATGAAGTCCTCAGGCTTGTCCGGGGACTTGAGGGACTTCAGGGCCGCGTCGGCGATCCGCGTGGTCTGCAGCAGCGCGACGTCGGTGCGCATCAGCGTTCCGGTGTCGTTGGGCTGGTCCTCCGCGTGGGCGACCAGCACCTTGGTCGTCGCGCTCGGCGGCGGCGGCATCAGGACCGCCACTGCCGCGCCGGCCAGCAAGCCCAGGACCGCCATGGCGCACCACAGGCGGCGGCGCCTGCGCACCGACACCACCAGCGCCTGAAGGTCCAGGAGCGGGGTGGCGGCCGACTCGGGTGAAGTCGTGTTCGTCGTCACGCCCGACCTCCCGTCGCGCGGCCGGGAACCGCGAACGTGAGGGTGGCGTCGTCCGGCAGGTCGGCGGCAGAGCGCGTGGGGCGGGCCTGGACCGGGCCCGCGACGACGACGCCGACGACCTCGTGCCGGCCGTCCGCGCACGCCTCGGCGATGCCGGCGAGCTCCTCCGCGGTCCAGCTGTTGGCGCTGAGGACCACCACGACACCGTTCTCCGTCCCTCGGTCCGGCACGATCGGCCGGTCCACCGACACCTCCACCACCCGCAGCAGCGGATCGTTCTTGGCCTCGCCGAGCAGCTGCCCGGCGGCCCGGCGGGCGATCTCGTCGCCGTCCGGTACGACGACCAGCAGCCGCCGGGGAGCCGGCAGCTGCTCCCGGAGGCGGGCGCACACCCGCCGGTAACGGAGCCGTCGGCCGGCCTCGTCGCCGGACTTCTCGAGGGCCGGTACGTTCCACGGGGTGTCGGCGCCGAGGAGGCGGCGGATCCGGGCTCCCCGGCCCACGCCGTCCGTCCCGAGCGCGGGCCATTCACCGGGCACGTCCACGGCGCCCAGCGGCGTCGAGCCCAGTGCCGCGGCGATCTCGGGTTCGGTGCGCAGTCGGCGGTTCATCCGGGCGGCGACGAGATGGCCGACGAGCGCGAGCAGGAAGAAGACCAGCGCCCCGCCCACGATGAGCTGAATCCTCGTCGGAGGCGCCTCACCGGTGGGACGGGCGGCCTGCCCCATGACGACCATGCCTGACTTGTTGCTCGACGGGTCGGCCTCTTGCAGCTTCTTCATGGCCGCCTCCAGCGAGGTGCGCAGGTTCTCGAGCGCCGTGCGGGACTGAACGCTCTCCACGGTCTGGCCCGGATCGGCCGCCTTGGCCAGTTCGGAGATGCGCCGGTTGGTCTCCGCGACCTGCTTGCGCAGCGCCTCGGTCCGCGCGACCGCTGAGGCGTCGGCGCCGCTGCCCGCGACCTCCGCGGCGAACTGCACGAACTGCTGGGCGACCCCGTCGGCGAGCCGCTGTGCTCGCTCCGGGGTGTCGGCCGTACCCGCGATCGTGATGATGTTCCCGTCGCCGGCCGTGGCGCTCACGCGGTCCCGCAGCTCGGAGCGGCTGACGTCGGACCAGTGCAGAGCGTCGGCCGTACGGTCGACCACGGTCAGACTGGTGGCGATGTCGACCTGGGTGAGCAGCTCTCGCTCCTCCCACACCCCTGGCAGCAGCACTGGTGCCGAGGCGGTGTAGCGGGGCGGGAACACCAGCACCGAGGTGCCGTAACCGAACAGTGCGCCCACCACGGCGAGGACGGCCAGAAGCCGCCACCGCCGACGGAGTATCCGCCCGATCGTGATGAGGCGGATGGTGTCTTCGTTCAACTGCGCTGCCTCTTCTTCCTTGTGCGCACCGGACCGCGTGCAGACACCGCATTGCGGTCCCGGCACGCGGCGGCATAGGCGGCGAGCAGCGACGCCTGCGAGTTGGGCCAGGAAAGCTGCCCGCCGATCCGCTCCTGGCCGATCTTGCCCATCCGGGCCCGCTTGTCCGGATCGTCCAGCAACACCGTGATGAGCTCGGCGAATTGGGCCTCGTCGTTGGCCGGCGCGTAGACGGCGGCGTCACCTGCGGAAACGCGCGCCTCCTTCAGGTCGAACGAGACGATCGGCCGGCCCATCGCCATGTACTCCAGGACCTTGTTCATGGTCGACACGTCGTTGAGCGGATTGCGCGGGTCGGGAGACAGGCACACGTCCGCGGAGGACAGGTAGCGCACCAGATCGGCGTCCGGGATGCGCCCGGTGAACTCCACCTGCTCGGTGAGCCCGAGCTGCCGGGACAGCTCCACCATCGCGTCGAAGGCGTCGCCGGAGCCGACGAACACCGCGTGCCAGTCGGTCCGCCCGAACTCGTCGCGCAGCTTGGCGAGGGCGCGCAGGGCGTAGTCGACGCCGTCCTGCGGACCCATGACGCCCAGATAGCACAGCAGATGGGACTTGCCGCGCTTCAACTCCGGCTCGGCGGGCACCGGTTGGAACCGCTCGATCTGGGGCGCGCTGCGCACCACGAAGACGTCCTCCGGCCGCTTGCCGCCACGGCTCACGGCGACGTCCTTGTAGCTCTCGTTCGTGGCGAGCACCACGTCCGCGGCACGGTAGGTCCGCCGTTCCACCGCACACACGGCGCGGTAGAGCAGGTCCTTGCCGCGGTCGAAGCGGGAGAGGTACAGCTCGGGCACCAGGTCGTGCTGGTCGAAGACGAACCGTGCGCCGCGCCGCCGCAGCCAACGGGCCGACAGGAACAGCAGGTCGGGCGGGTTGCAGGCGTGCACCACGTGGACCGGGCCGACCTTGCGGGCCAGCCGGGCGGTGTGCCAGAGCGCCGATCCGTACTCCTTGAGGTAGCCGGCCGGTCCTCCGGTGGCGGCGCGCAACGGGTAGCGGTGGATCCGCACCCCGTCGATCACCGCCTCCGGCTCCGTGTCCCGCTTCTCCCCCTGCGGACAGATGACGTGCACGTCCCAGCCCGCGTCGCGCAGCGTCGTGCACTCCTGCCACACCCGTCGGTCGAACGGCACCGACAGGTTCTCCACCAGGATCAGCGCGCGCCGGCCCGAGCCGTCGCCGCTGACTTCGTTACCAAGCAAGGCCCATGTATCCCGGTTCGGTCCGGCGCGTCTCGGCGTCGGGAAGGCGGATGAGGTCGACGATCACCGGGCCGCTGCCATGAGGCAGGGCCGCGAGGACGGCCGGGTCTTTGGTCCCGACCAGGCACACCTCGGCATGGTCGAGCACCTCCTCGACGGAGTCCGCGAGCAGCTGCGCGAGGTGCGGCAGCCGGGTCTCGATGTACTCGCGGTTCGCACCCATCAGCCGGGAGAGGCTCACGTTGGCGTCGTGGATCCGCAGGTCGTACCCCTTGCCGTGGAGCCGCTCCGCCAGTTCGACGAGCGGACTCTCGCGGAGGTCGTCGGTGCCGGGCTTGAAGGACAGCCCGAACAGGCCCACCTTCCGCTTGCCGGTGCGCTCCACCAGGTCCACGGCACGCTGGAGGTGGTCGGAGTTGGAGGGCAGCACGTGGGAGAGGATGGGCACCGAGACGTCGGCCCGCTGTGCCGCGTACACCAGGCTGCGCAGGTCCTTGGGCAGGCAGGAGCCGCCGAAGGCGAAGCCGGGCCGCAGGTAGGCGGGGCTGATGTTCAGCTTGCGGTCGGCCAGGAACACGTCGATCACCTGGTGCGAGTCCACCCCGAGCGCCTGGCACACCGCGCCCAGCTCGTTCGCGAAGCCGATCTTGAGGCCGTGGAACGCGTTGTCCGCGTACTTGATCGCCTCGGCCGTCGGGACCGGCACCCGGAACACCTCGCCGGGCAGGCCCTCGTACAGCGCGGCCACCACGTCGCCGCTGGCCGGGTCGAGTTCGCCGATGACGGTCTTGGGCGGGTCGAAGAAGTCCCGCACGCTGGTGCCCTCGCGCAGGAACTCCGGGTTGACCGCGACCCCGACGTCCACACCGGCAGTACCGCCGATGTTCTTCTCCAGGATCGGCACCAGGAGGTTCAGGCAGGTGCCCGGGAGCATGGTGCTGCGGAACACCACGGTGTGCCGCCCGCCCCGCTCGGCCAGCGCGGCGCCGATCTCCTCGGTGACCCGCTCCAAGTAGGTGGTGCACAGGCTGCCGTTGGGCTCCGACGGGGTGCCCACGCAGATCAGCGACACCTCGCTGTCCATGATCGCCTCACGGACGTCGGTGGTGGCGCGGAGCGCACCGGTCCGCACGACGTCGGCGGTGAGTTCGCCGATCCGCTCCTCGACCACCGGCGCCTTGCCGTCGTTGACCAGGTCGACCTTCACCTGGTTGACGTCCACGCCGATGACCTCGTGCCCCATGCCGGCCAGGCACGCGGCCGACACGCAGCCCACGTAGCCGAGCCCGAACACGCTGATTCTCATGACCCGTTCCTCCCCCCAGGCAGGCCCTTGTGGCCTGCGGTACGCCCGCCGTCGAAACGGCGCCCCCCGCACATCAGTAGGCCCCCTGGCCGTAGAGCACCGCGCGCAGCGTCTTCCACAAGATCACCGCGTCCAGGGCGAGCGACCAGTCCTCCACGTACCGCAGGTCGAGGCGGACGGCCTCTTCCCACGGCAGGTCGCTGCGTCCGCTGATCTGCCACAGGCCGGTGAGGCCGGGCTTGACCAGCAGTCGCCGCCGGATGTCCGGGCCGTACGCGGCGGACTCCTCCGGCAGCGGAGGGCGCGGACCGACGAGCGACATCGATCCGGTGAGTACGTTGAACAGCTGCGGGAGTTCGTCGAGCGAGTACCGGCGCAGCGCTGTTCCCACCCGGGTCACCCGCGGATCCCGGCGCATCTTGAACAGCAGCCCCGCGCCCTCGTTGCGGTCGGCCAACTCGGCACGTGCCAGGTCGGCCCCGACGACCATGGTGCGGAACTTGAGGATGGTGAACTCGCGGCCGTCCTTGCCGACCCTGCGCTGGCGGTAGAACGCCCCGCCCCGGCTGTCCGTCACCACGAGCAGTCCGACGAAGAGCATCAGCGGCGCGAACAGGATCAGCAGGATCGCCGAGCCCAGCCGGTCGGCGACCGCCTTGATCGCCCGGCGGCCCCCGGTGAACGTCGGCATGCTGACCCGCAGCAGCGGAATCCCGAGCACGGCGTCGACGTGCAGCCGCGGGCCGGCCACCTCCATCAGCACCGGGGCCACGACCATCTCGGCATCGCTGCCCTCGAGGTTCCAGGCCAGCCGCTGCAGCCGCTCCGGTGTCCAGTACGGATCCGGGGTGATCGCGACGACACGATAGCCGTCGTGTTCCACGTACTTGGCGACGTCCGTCAGCTGGCCGAGGACCGGCACTCCGTCCAGTTCGTCACCGTCGAGCCCGCGCCCGTCCGTCGTGCACACCCCGTCCACTCGCCATCCGAGGTGCGGGAACTTGCGGGTGCGGCTGATCAGGTCGCGCACGGTGGCCGGGCTCCCGGCAGCGAGCACCGGTCTCAGACACTGCCCTTCCTTGCGCTGTTTGTGCAGCCCGAGGCGGAGCAGATACCGCGCGGTCATGGTGACGAGCGCGATCGCGGGGATCGCGACGAAGATCCAGAGCTTGATGTTGCGCGAGGTGAGGGCGATCCCGCCGAGCGCCAGCACGACGGTCGCCGCGAACAGCGAGCGCCCCAGCCGACGGAATTCCTCGGCACCCTGGCCGAGAACGGCCGGAGCCCACGCCCGGCTCACCCCGAACGCTCCCAGCACCAGCAGCTCGGTGCCGAAGGCGAGGATTCCCCATTTCTCGTGCCAGTTGGCCGCGTCCCGGGCGCCGAAGAACTCGCCGATCGCCGCCACCACGAAGGCGGTGGTCACGGTGTCGCTGGTGATCACGGTACGGCGGTACCGCTGCTCCCAGTCGTTCGCCGACTGGCCTGTCGCCCCGTCCGTCAGCGCGTGCGCCGCCGGAAAGGGCTCGACTATTCCCCCATCCGGCACGGAAGCCCCCCGGTCCCCAGTGGTACGACGTGATTGCCAGACATCGTTCCTCCCCCCTCCGGGAGGCCCCCGCCTCCCGCACCGTTCCTCGCAGGCCCCGCCCTGCGCTGTTGCTCTCCGAGCAGGCCCCAGGTGACATGCCTAGGTCAACGTTGAGTAAAGAACTCGCCCAGGAAGCAGCAGACTTGTACGTTCCGCCAGACTCTCGAGCTGTTCGGGAACCCACTGAAACCTCGGATGCTCCCCGCACCCGAAGCCCCCCTCGGGTTCCAAGAGCCAACCACCCCCGAGACTGACGCCGAGACGTTTCTGCTCACTGGCCGCAGCGTCAGACCCATAGATCACTATTTGTCGCCCCGTGTCCCACCATGGGCAGCAAGGTCAATCTAGACCATCAAGACCCGTCTGCAAGGGGGCATGTGTGGAATATGTGCTTACGATTTGAAGATGAGGCACTGGAGTCGTCACCGCCGCACACGCTTCAGCCACCAAGGCGGTCCTCGTGACCTGCGAAGACAGCAGTCTCGGGTTGCAGGACGGTATCCCGCGGAGGGACCGCCGGGCGGCGCAGCCGATCAAGACGCCGCCGACGGAAGGCCAAAAAACGCCTCCTGCGAAACCGGCGCGCTGCCCTCGGCGTACGGAGTGGGGTGAGAACGGTGCAGAAGTGGACACGAACCGGCTCAGCCCGGCCAGAGGGCGGAAACCAGCCCCGACGTTCCCGCCAGTCCGGCCGAAGGCCGCCGGTCCGGCCGGCATCCCACCTCAACGACCGTGTGGTCATGCCGCTTTGGAGGCTGGGGCGATCGGCCCGTAGCGCCTCACGGTCGGCGTCACCGCTCACCGGCCCGCGCGGCGCCCCGCACAGGACGCCCCCGGTCACCTGACCTCCTTGTCTACACTCGCCCGTTCAGTGCAACTCGGCCTCCACCGGGTCGTCTTCGAGGAACCCGCCCGACTGGTGGTGCCACAGCTTCGCGTACGGGCCGTCCAGGGCGAGCAGTTCCTGGTGGCTGCCCTGCTCGACGATCCGCCCGCGGTCGAGGACGACGAGCTGGTCCATGCCCGCGACCGTACTCAGCCGGTGGGCCACCACGAGCGCGGTCCGCCCCTCCATGAGCCGCCACAGCGCCTCCTGGACCAGGATCTCGCTCTCCGAGTCCAGCGCGCTGGTCGCCTCGTCCAGGAGAAGGATCGGCGCGTCGCGCAGGATCGCCCGGGCGAGGGCGACGCGCTGGCGCTGCCCGCCGGACAGTTTGACGCCGCGCTCTCCCACGAGGGTGTCGAACCCCTCCGACAGCGCGTCGGCGAACTCCGTGACGTGGGCCGCCTCGGCGGCACGGCGGATCTCGGCGTCGGTGGCGTCCGGCCGGGCGAAGGCGATGTTGTCCCGCAGGGTCCGGTGGAACATGGCCGGGTCCTGCGGAACGTAGGCCATGAGACTGCGCAGGTCGCTCTGGCGGAGCCTGCTGATGTCCTGTCCGCCGACCAGGATCCGGCCGCCGTCGATGTCCTGCATCCGCAGCAGCAGCCGGGTCAGCGTGGTCTTGCCGCCGCCCGACCGGCCGACGAGCCCCACCTTCGTCCCACCGGGCACGACCAGGTCGAGCCCTTCAAAGAGCAACTCCGCACCCGCGTGGGCGAAGCTCACCTGCTCGAAGCGGACATCGGCCCTCCCGGGCAGCAGCGGCTCCGGGGACGGCGGGTCGAGCACGGTCGGCGGGGACAGGAGGAGCTCGGTGAACTGCGCGGCCTCCGTCATCGAGCTCTCCAGGCGACGGTAGATCTGGTTGAACTCGAACATGATCCGGGTCGCGTTGGAGTAGTAGGTGAAGGCGACGACGACCGCCTCGACGCCGTGCTCGCCCCCACCGAGGGCGACCGCGAGCAGCAGTCCGAGCGCGTTGGTCAGCACGGACATCGGCGCGACGAAGGTGTCGATGCGCAGATTGCCGTAGTCCCACGACCTGAGCGTGAGCCGGCGTGAGACCGCGACGCGGGAGCGGTGTTCGGCGGCCTCGCGCTCCTCGGCGCCGAAGGCCCGGACCGTGTCCATGTTCATCAGACTGTCAGCGACGTGCCCGGCCACCCGGGCGACGGCCGCCTCGCGCTCGGCGACCAGTTCCTGGCGGCGTCGGATGAGCGGCGCCGCACACAGCGCCGTCACCGCGATCATGACCAACAGCCCTACGACGAGCAGGGGTTCGTAGCGCCAGAGCACCACCGAGCCGAACAGCAGCGGCACGAGGCTGCCCACGATCTGGAACGCCAGGGTGTCGACGAACGGCTCGAAACGGGTGGCGAAGCTCAGGGCGCGTTTGGTCAGCGACCCGGCGAAGTTGTCGTGGAAGAACGAGGCGTCCTTGGCGAACAGTTCGTCCATCCCGATCACGTACAGGTGCTCGATGCCGAGGGCGTCGAGACGGTTGAGACAGTGCAGGGCGACCCGCCACAGCGCTTCCGCGAGCAGCAGGACACCGGCGAAACCCAGGACGTACGGCAGCGCCGAACCGACGGTGAACTCGTCGCCGTCGGCGATGTCGCCGGCGAGCTTCGCGACGATCAGGGGCGCGATGTAGTTGATGCCGGTGCTGCCCAGCGCGGACAGCAGCATGGCGGGCAGGGTCAGCCACCGCAGCCGGGCCAACTCCCGTCCGTAGTAGCGAAGTGCGAGGAGCACCGCGCCCTTGCGCGGTGTGGTCTTCGGTGCCTCAGGCGTCTGCATTATTACCCTGTGTGTCTGGGGGGTTGCGGTCCGAGTTCGGCAGTGTCCCGCGGCGACGGCCTCGCGGTCCACGCGTTTTTCGGCAGGTCGTCACCCTCGGGAACCGTCGCAACGACCGCCAAATCTGAAGCACCGCAAGGGGATTGACGTAGAAAGCGCTTGCAATCTACGGTCCCCCGAATGGGTATGCAGCGAAGATTCGGCTGGGCCTCGCTCGCCGCGGCGACCACCATGGCACTGGCGGCAGGAGTGACCGCGGCACCCGCCGCCCACTCCGCGGACGACCCCGTGCAGATCGTGGTCGACGGGAGTGACGTACGCGCCGACAACGTGAACGGCCTCACCTACAAGGGCCTCGGTCTGCTCAGCTGCAACAGCACGAGCAATCTGCTGATGGACTACAAGGCGGAGCACCCCGAGCGGTACTGGCAGCTCATCGGAGTGCTGTTCGGCGGGAGGAACCCGCTCATCAACCATGTCAAGATCGAGATGGGTTCGGACACCAACACGTCGACCGGTTCCGATCCGGCGACCATGCGCACGGCGGACGAACTCGCCGACGCGTCCCGCTCCCCCGGCTTCCAACTCGCCGCCGACGCCAAGACGGTGAACCCGGAGCTCAAGGTCTCGATCCTGCGCTGGGTCATGCCCCAGTGGGTCCAGAGCGAGTGGAACAAGGGCACCGGCACCGACGAGATGTACAAGTGGTACAAGGAGACGATCCTCGACGCGTACCAGAAGTACGGGTACATGGTCGACTACGTGAATCCGGACACCAACGAGACCACGAAACCCGACATCTCCTTCGTCAAGTGGTACAAGAACGCCCTGGTGAACGACACCGAATTCGCCGACCCACGCTATGGCCTGACGCCTCGTCAGCAGCAGGCCGCCGCGAAGGCGTACCACGCCATCAAGATCGTCGCCTCGGACGAGAACACCACGAAGAACATCGGCCCGGCGATGCTCACGGACACCGAACTCTTCGGCACGGTCGACGCGGTGGGCTACCACTACACCACCGAGGACCGACTCGACGGCACCCCCGACAGCGCCGGCTACCGGCCGTACACGAAGCTGGCGACCGGTGACAACGCCCGCGGCCAGGACAAGGAGGTCTGGTACAGCGAGGGCGTCGGATCCTTCGGCTGGACGGACTACCGGGTGGCCAACACCGAGGGCCCGGGCGGCGCGAGCACCGGGATCGGCGGTGTGCAGAGCGCCCTCGACATCGCCAACCGCTCCGTGAAGAGCTACGCCAACTCCAAGCGGACCCATTACATCTTCCAGCCGGCGATCGGGGCCTTCTACGAGGGCGCCCAGTACAGCCACAAGGAGCTGGTCAGCGCCCGCGACCCATGGTCCGGGAGCATCCACTACGACGCCGCCGTCTACGTGATGCAGCACTTCACCCAGTTCGCGAAGACCGGCTGGGAGAACGACACCGACACGGCCGGCATCTGGCGCACCGTGCCGGAGGCGAGCTACAGCGGGGTGAGCGGCACCGAGAACGTCGACGGCTCCAACGGCGCGCCCAGCTACATGACGCTCGCCGACCCGGAGAAAAAGGACTTCTCGACGATCGCCGTCAACGACAGTGACGCGACGAAGAGTTATCGCATCAAGGCCGAGAACATGGACCTGGGCGGCGATCCCACCATGGAGGTCTGGGAGACCCGCGCGGCGGACCCCGGCCAGGCCTACGACGCGAACTTCAAGCACCTCGCCGCCGAGATCCGCCCCGACGGCGACGGCTACTACACCTACCCGGTGAAGCCCCGCTCGATCGTCACGTTCACCACGCTGGACCGCAGCCGCGACAAGGCGACGAACCAGCGGCTGCCCTCCTCGTCGGCCCGCACGGTGCTCGACACCGACGCGACGGGCAAGAGGCACGACACCCACGACTCCGTCCTGTACGCCGACGACTTCGGGTACGACGAGGAGGGCCGGGTCGAGGTCGGCACCGGCAACGGCGCGCGCAAGGTGTCCCAGGCGTACCTCAAGTCCCGTGGCAACCAGCCCCGTTACCTGGTCGACCAGACCGGCGCGTGGGAGGTCGGCAAGGACGCCGACGGCGACAACGTGCTGTACCAGTACCTGGACCAGTCCATGAAGGACACCGGCGCCTGGAACCGGAACACCCCCAACACCACGGTGGGTGACTTCCGTTGGGAGAACTACCGGGCCTCGGTCGACGTGTCCTTCCCCGACCCGCAGGGCGGCCTCGCCACCCTCGGTGTACGCCAGCAGAAGGGCATGGCGGCGACGGACGCCGCGTACAGCGTCGGGATCGGCCCGTCCGGCGGCTGGACCCTGTACAGGTACGGCACGGCCGTCCGGACCGGTTCGGTCGCCGCGTCCGACCGCTACCGCCTCGCCGTCGAGGCCACGGGCGCGACCGTCACCGCGTACGTCGACGGACAGGCCGTCGCCACCTACCAGGACCCGGCGCCGGTGACCGAGGGGCGCGTCAAGCTCGGCACCGACTTCCACCGGACCGCGTTCGACAACCTGAAGGTCGAGAAGGTCGCCGGATACACCCCGTACGCCGACACGCTGACCGACAACATGGACGGCTCGGTCGGCTACGACGGCACCTGGAGCCGCAACGCCGCCCTCGGTGACGCGATGAACTGGTACCGGTCGACATCGACCAGCACCACCGCCGGCGCAACCGTGACCGTGCCCTTCCGCGGCACGGGCGTCGACGTCGTCGGCGGCAACGACGGCACTGCCGTCCTCGACGTCTCGGTGGACGGCCGGCCCGTCGCCCGGGATGCCAGGACCACCGCCACCGACAAGCGCCAGGCGACGTACTCGCTGCGAGGTCTGCCCGACGGCAGGCACACGGTGACGTTCACCCTGAAGTCGGGGAAGATCGTCCTCGACGCCTTCACCGCGCTCTCGGGCGACGTGGACGGGCGGGTCGACACCATGCCGGTCCGGGCAGCTCTCGACGCGGTGGGCTCCCCGGAACGGACCGACTACACGGCCGACTCCTGGGCCCTCTTCGCCGGCGCGCGCACGGCCGCCAGGGCCGCGGTGTCCGGGCAACGGGGCCTCGACACCCTCGGTGTCGAGCAGCTCGCGAGCAGGCTGGGCGACGCCTATGACGGGCTGGTGCGCAAGGAGGGCTGACCGAGCAGGCGGTCCTCGCACGGCGGCGTTCCGCGCGTCGCACGGTTCGACTTCGACGGTGACGTGATCGCGCCCTGATCGGGCCGTCCGGCCGGGTGCCCCGCCCCCGCCCGGAGCCCTCAGCCGAGACCGTCGCCACGAGCTCTCAGGGCCCCGCCCGGTCGGCCGCCCCGCTCCCGGTCGGCGTCCGGCTCGGCCGTCGGGGCCCTTCGCCGGGACCTGGGCAGCCCGGCCCGAGCGAGCCGTGCCACGCGACGCCAGTCGGCCGGCGCCCCGGTCACCGGCCTTCCGGCGCGATGGCGTGGCACATGGACCCGCAGCACTCCGGGAGCGGTCCGGCACACCACGGGAGTCGGCAGCACGACGTACTCTCCGTCGATGCCGACGGCGATGTCAGCGGTGTCCGCGTCCACGACGACCTCGTCGGCCCGCAGTCGCATGACAGCCCCGGAGCGGGCACCGCGCACCAGGCGAGCCGCCTGGGCCGTGTTGGCCACCCGCACGCCCAGCACACCGAGCAGCCCCGAGTCGAGCCGTTCACGGCGCCCGGGACGGGCCGCGTCGACCGCCCGCAGATAGGGGTTGTTGCTGACGAGCAGCGCTTGGAGCGCACCGACGTGCGTGGGGCCTGCCCGGATCCGCAGACCCGGGGCGTCCTCGCCGGTGAGGAGACCGGGGAGGGTCCGCAGTGTCGTGTGCAGTTTGGCGTCACGGTACGCGGGGTCGGCCACGACGGACGCGTACGTCCCGAAGGACGCGTTGTTGACGAAGACGCGGTCGGCGGCGAATCCGAGGTCCACGCGGAGTTCCACGCCGTCGGTGAGGGCCTGCAGGGCCGCCGCGGGATCGTCGCGGTCGAGGCCGAGATCGAGGGCGAAGTGGTTGCGGGTGCCCGCGGGGATCACGGCGAAGGGCACATCGTGGCGCGCCGCCACCTCGGCCACCAGGGCCTGGGTGCCGTCGCCACCGGCCACCCCGAGCAGATCGGCGCCCTCGGCCACGGCCTGCCGGGCGAGGCCCACCACGTCCTGGTGGCCGTCGAGCAGCACGACCCGGGCGCCCGCCGCCCGGGCCTTGTCCACCAGGCCGAAGCGTTCCACCTTGCCGCCGCCGGAACGCGGGTTCATCACGAGCCAGGGATCGTGCGGAGCTTCGACACGCTCGGCCACGGCACGCGGTGGCGCCAGGGCCGTGCGTGCCGAGACGACGGCCAGCATCCACAGGGCCAGGGACAGACAGGCCGGCCCCAGCATCCCCGACGCGCTGTACAGGGAGAGCACGGTGAGCGGCGCGGTCACCGACAGCACCAGCCCGAGGACACGCAAGGCGCCGGTGTGGGCCAGCGTCCACCACACCCCGACGGCGGCGAGCGCCAGCCCCGCGATGCCGACGAGGGCCCACAGCACACTGCGCAACCCGGCCAGGAGGAGCGGCACCAGGATGCTGCACAGGAGGGCCAGGAGAGCGAGACGGGCCCGCAGGACGCTGCCGGTCTGCGCACCGGAGCTCTGGTGCCGTCCCATCTCCTCGCCCTCCTCCCGGTGTAGTGCCGTTCCGCGGGCCGGGAGTGACAGACAGATCGTCAGATGTCGCGCCCGGGACTCTCGAACGGCTCGAAGGAGTCGTCACGCCGGACCGTGCACAGGGCCCAGATGACGAATGCCGAGAACGCGATCAGGACGACCGACCAGACCGGGTAGTACGGCAGGGACAGGAAGTTCGCGATGATGATGAGTCCGGCGATGGCCACCCCGGCCACCCGCGCCCAGGTCGCCGCGCGGAAGAGCCCGAGGCTCACGACCACGCCGAGCACTCCCAGGGCGAGGTGGATCCAGCCCCAGCTGGTCAGGTCGAACTCGAAGACGTAGTTGCGCGTCGTGACGAAGACGTCGTCCTCGGCGATGGCCATGATGCCCCGGAAGATGTCGAGCAGTCCGGCGAGCATCAGCATGACGCCCGCGAAGACCATCGTGCCGGCGGCCCAGTTCTGCTTGGCCGTGGACCGGTGGGTGGTGTGTGTGGCGGTCATCCTGACCCCTCGTTTCTTTCGGCTCTTTCGGCCGGTGTGCTCAGTGCCGGGACGTGGCGGCGGCGTCGGCGGATGTCCCGGAACCGTGTCCGCTCAGGACCAGTTCCTTCGCCCGGGCGAACTCCGCGTCCGTGATGTCGCCCTTGGCCCGGATCTCCGAGAGTTTGGCGAGTTCGTCGACGCTGGTGGTGCCACCGCCGTCCTTGGCGGTCTGCCGGATGTACGAGTCGAAGGCCTGCTGCTGTTCCCGTGCCTGCGCGACCTCGCGATGCCCCATGTTCCTGCCGCGGGCGATGACGTAGACGAAGACGCCCAGGAAGGGCAGGACGATCGTGAACACCAGCCAGCCGGCCTTGCCCCAGCCGCTCAGGGCGTCGTCGCGGAAGATGTCGACGACGACCCGGAAGAGCAGGACGAACCACATGATCCACAGGAAGAACCACAGCATGGACCAGAAGACGCTCAGCAGCGGATAGTCGTATGCGAGGTACGTGGACGCACTCATGTCACTCTCCTCCGTCCGGGGCCTTCGCCCGGCCGCCTGTCTGTGCCGCCCTCAGCGTGCCCACGGCAAGAGGCGGGCGACTTCACCCCGCGCGGGTGAGCGGGCGCCTCGGCCGGGTCTGTGAGCGGAGCGAGCAGTACCAGCGGGAACGGGCTCTACGTCTCAGCCGTCGGCCGCGGGCTCCTCGCGGTCCGTGATGGCCGACCTGCGCAGCGCGGCCCGCCAGGCGAGGGCAAGCACCAGCTCGAACAGGCCGAGCAGTACGAGCCACAGGCCGAGCAGCCGGGTCAGCGCACGGGCCGACTCGGCGGGCAGGGCCAGCACCACGATCCCGGCGACGATGCCGATCACCGCCGCGCCCACCACGAAGGCGCGGTGCGGCAGGTCCTCGACGGTGATCGCGGTGTAGAGGGTGAGGATCCCGGACACGAGCCAGACCACTCCGACGATCAGGGAGAGCGCTGCGATGGTCTGGAGCGGATTGCGCAGACACAGCACCCCGGCGAGGACGCAGAGCACGGCTGTGAGCAGACCGGGGAGCCGTTCGCCGGGCGTGCCCCGGGAGAAGACTGCGACGAACCGGAAAGCTCCGGTCACGAGCAGGTACAGGCCGATGAGGACGGCGAGGACGTGCAGGGTCTCGTCCGGCCAGACCAGCACGAGGACGCCCGGCACGAGCGTGGCGATCGCGGAACCCAGGATCCAGGTCCAGGAACGGCCGAGCCGCGCCAGTACGTCCGCGCCTACGGCCGTGCGGTCGGGGGCGCCGCCGTAGGGGCTGCGCTCGGCTGCTGTGGGCGGTGCCGATCCACGCGGCACGGTCATGGCTCCTCCTCGCACCGTCGGACGGGTCGTCTCCGTGGCGCCGGGGCGGTACGGAGCCCATCATGCGGCCCAGCGTCCCGCGCACCGTCCCCGGCCGCGTCACCCGTCACGGGTGACCCGCCGGGCCGGTCCGGTCCGGTCCAGGCCGTGCCGGTCCGGTCCGGTCCGGTGAGCTGGGAGCCGAGGTGGGCGGCGGTAGGCTCCGACGCCCTTGCCCGTGCGCCTCGTTCGAGTCGCGGCCACTTCAAGTCGCGGCCACTTCGAGTCGCGGCCACTTCAAGGCGGGCCAGGGGCGCGATTCGACCCGGTCGGGGCGGTAGGACGTCAGTCGGCCACGCGAGTACCGGAGTTGGCGCCCATCCGCTACGGCGGGATCCCCAAGTCGCCCCTCCGTCCGTGGCCTCGGGCGGACAACGCCCGCACACTCAGTCGGGCAACCGCCGCATCTCCACCACGTGCAGGCCCAGCGACTGGCAGCGGGCGAGCAGGCCGAACAACTGCGCCTCGTCGATGACGGAGCCGAACAGGACGGTCTGCCCGGACATGACCACGCGTTCCAGTTCGGGAAAGGCTTCGGCCAGTATGTCCGACATGTGTCCGTCGACTCGGATCTCATAGCGCATGGGCTGTACTCCCGAGGGCTGCCGGGAAGGCGGTCTGTGCCCTGTCCTGCGATGGTCCGCTCGGAGAGTGCCCGGTGGCCTCACCCGGCGAAGGTGATCCGCCGTCCGGCGGCTCCGGCGATCTGGGTCAGTGCTTCAGGAACACCTTGAAGGAGATGATCAGCAGACCGAGCAGAAGGTTGACCGAGGCGGTGGCGGCGACCAGCCGCCAGGTGGCGTGGGCACTACGGGCCGCGGCCACGGACCACACCACCTGCCCGGCCACCGCGACGGACAACGCCAGCCACAGGGCACCCTGCACGTCCAGGCCCAGCAGCGGGCTGACGGCCACCGCCACAGCCGGCGGTACGGCGGCCTTGACGATCGGCCACTCCTCCCGACAGGCGTGGAAGACGACCCGGCGGTCGAGCGGTTCCTGTGCCAGGCGCGCGCCGAACAGCTGGGCGTGCACATGGGCGATCCAGAACGCCACACCGGTGAGCAGCAACAGCGCCACCAGCTCCAGGCGTGGGAACGAGCCCAGGGTGCCGGCGCCGATCACCACGGAGGCCGCGAGCATGGATCCGTAGACGCCGCCGGTGTAGTCGGCGCGGGACCGGCACTCGCTGCCGGTCCCACCAACCGTCGTGTGGTCGGTCGTGGACATCGGTGCTCCCTGTGGGTCAGCGGGTCGGTCCGGCCGACGGGGCCGACGCCGCCGTCTCCCCCAGGCCCCGGTACGGCTCTTGCGGCCGCCTCGTGGGGACCACCTCGCCAGGTCGGTTCGCGCAGCGGCGCTGGCGGCGGCCGCTGCTCCCATGGGAGCGCTGCAGGGGCGTCCGGTGCCTCACCCGCCGTGGGGGACCTGGCGTGTGCTCACAGGAGCCGCAGGTCCCGTGCGCGGTGCACCGCCTCGCTGCGGCGGTTCACCGCCAGCTTCCGGTACAGGCTCTTGAGGTGGGTCTTCACGGTGTTCACCGAGAGGTACAGGTCGACGGCGATCTCCTGCGTCGACATCATCTGCGCCAGCCGTTGCAGGACGTCGCGTTCGCGCTCGCTCAGTTCCTCCACGACGATCGGTGCGGGGCGCGGGGCGGTCGCCTCCGGTCCGTCGCCGGGTGCGGGGCCGGGCATCAGCCATCCGGAGGCCAGCGATCGCAGGGGTGCAGCGGCCAGAAGCGGCCTGATCCAGCGCCCGGCGTCGAGGAAGGGGCGGCGCAGTCGTTCGCGCCGGGCGAGGAGGAGGGCCTGCGCGACGAACCTGCGGGCTGTCTCGGGGTCACCCGCCAGCTGAGCGGCCTGAGCTCTCACCAGCGCCGCCCGCACGGTCACCGCGGGTCCGGGCCGATTGTCGGCGGGCATGCTGTCGAGGAGGTCGATCGCGTCACCCGGTCTGCCCGCCGCGAGCTGGATGCGCGCGGCTTCCACCGCCCACGCCGGCTGGTCGCCCGGCAGGTGCCGGACCACTTCGGCGGCTGTCTCGGACCGTCCTTCGGCCAGATGGACGGTGGAGGTGACCAGGCATTCCAGGCTGTCCGCCCACGGTGAGGCCACGGCGGTGGACAGGGCCGGGGTCGCCGACTCCATGGCCGCTCGCGCGTTGCCCCGTGCCAGGTGGAGCCGGGCCGTGGCGATCGCCCGCCCGGCGGCCTTCACCGGGTCCTGGGTGTCGAGGTCGAGCTCCTCGGCCTCGTCGAGGAGGGCCTGGGCCCGGCCCAGTTCGTGGCGGTCGACCGCCACGGCGGCCAGCACCAGCCGTTCGATGCCGGAACCGGAGGGCTGCGGAAGGTTGAACCGCTCGGTCTCCGTCATCGCCGCGAGGGCCTGGTCCTCGGCTCTGCCGGGCCAGCCGTTCAGGTAGTCGATCAGTGCCAGGTGGCCCATCGACTCCTCTCGGGGCAGGACCGTCAGGATGCCGCCGGGACAGTCGGCCGCCTCGGACAGAGCGGCGCGCGCGTCCTCGTAGCGTCCGGCCCACAGGCGCGTGGAGCCCAGATGGGTCAGCAGGAGGGCGGAAAGTTCGGGGTGTTTGTCCAGGAGGTGCGAGGGGACCTCCTGCCGTACCTCGTCGGCGGTCTCTGCGGCCTGTTCGGCCCGTGCGGGAGAGCCGGTCAGCCTGGCGGCCAACGCCTCCAGGAAGGCCCAGCTCAGGTGGGCGGCCGCCGGATCCTCCTCGTCGACCGACAGCCATGCCTCGGCGTGGTGCAGGTGGGCCACACCGTGGTCGAGGTCGTTGTGGGCGAGGTCGCGAGCCGCCCGGACGAGCTCGGTCGCCGGGCCCTTGGCCTCGGGCCCCATCCGGGAGAACAGCTCGTTCAGGTCGTCGGAGCGCAGACCGGTGAAGAACTCTCCGATCGCGAGGTCGTCGACGACAGCGGCGGCGGTGAAGTCCCAGTCGGCGGCGGCGGCTCCGTGGGCGAGTGCCTCCGGGAGGGCGCCCCGGCGCCGCATCCACTGGGCCGCCGCTCGGTGCAGATCGGGTTCGAGGCCGGGGTGGCGTACCCGCAGATGGGTCTGGAGTATCTCCCCGAACAGCGGGTGCAGGCGGTACCACCCCTGTCCCAGCTGTTCGACGAAGGCGTTGTCCCGGTGCAGGTCGGCCAGGATGAGGCCGGCGTCGGTCCGGTGGGTCAGCCCGTTCACCAGGTCGGGACAGAAGCGGTCCAGGACGCTGACGCGCAACAGCAGGTCCTGCGTCTCAGGGGGCTGGCGTCGGAGGACCTCCGCCAGCAGGAAGTCGGCGACCGTGCTGTGGTCGGCCTCGAACTCCTTGAGGTACGTCTCCGGGTCCGGGCTCTCCTGCGCGGCCAGGGCGCACAGCCGCAGACCGGCGGCCCAGCCGCGGGTGCGCTCCACGAGGGCGCGGACCGCGTCGGCGGGCAGGCTGAGACCGTGCAGTTCCAGCAGCGCCGCGGCCTCCTCGGGGTCAAGGGCGAGCTCGGCGTCACGGATCTCCGTCAGAGTCCCGGCCGCTCGGTACCGGTGCAGGGAGAACATCGGTTCGTTGCGGGTGACGAGGACCAGACGCAGCCCGGAACCGGCGTGCTGCAGCACGAACTCCAGCTGCTCCGCCACCTCGGACGCGCTCACCCGGTCGAACTCGTCGAGCACGACGACCGGGGCGGGGTCGCGACCGACCAGGTCCTCGGCGATCTCGGAGAGCACCTTGTGGCTCACCCGGCTCGGGTCGACCGGGCAGTGGACCCGGTCCAACAGCGGGGTGCCGGAGATGCTGAGAGCCTGGAGGAAGTACGCCCAGAACGTGCCCGGGCGCTGTTCCTCCGCCTCGACGGTGAGCCAGGCGACGGGCCGGTCGAGGCTCGCGGTCCAGTCGGCGACCAACAGGGTCTTTCCCGCGCCGGCCGAGCCGTTGACCATGGTCAGCGGTGTCCGGAGTCCCTCGTCCAGGTGCTGGGTCAGGCGTCGGCGGGGCAGGAAGGTGGCGGGCCGCGACGGCACCGCGAATCGCGTACGCAAGAACGGATCCCCGAGCGGATCGACACGGCCTCCGGCCGTGACCGCGGTGTGCCTGTCGCCTGTGACCACGGCACTCACCACCATGTCTCGTCAGGTCATGGGCAGCGCTCCCCCCTTAACTCAGCTTTACATGCTTCCCGAACATTCACCTGACGCAGAGGGCAAACCTGTCCCTCCAGAGAGACCGGATCGCCCTGCGGGGGGCCGATGGGCCCCCTTTCCGCGCACTCGCGTACGTCAGCATCTCGTCGAAGGCGTACCGGGCCCGCCCGAGCCGCCCCGCGTCTCCCGGATCCCCTCGTCGGGCTGGTCCAGGCACAGGCGGCCGAGGAAGGCGGGGAGATTCCGCCGTACGACGGCGAAAAAGGGCCTCGCGAGCTGTTGCCCGCGAGGCCCTTCGTACTGTCGGGACGACAGGATTTGAACCTGCGACCCCTTGACCCCCAGTCAAGTGCGCTACCAAGCTGCGCCACGTCCCGGCCGCGATTTCCACGGGTGTTCCGTGTGATCGCGCAGGTAAACCCTACCTCACGCCCACGGCCGGACCGACTGGCTGGACGTCGGCCCCGGGTGGCGACGGTCTCGCGGACATCCGTGGTCCCCGCGACGATCCGCCGCGCGGGCGGCCGTTCAAGTGTCAACAATCTCGTCGGCATCTTGGGATCAGCTGGGAAAGCGCAGCTCAGGCCACCGGCGGCGTCCCGTGTGTATGGAACGACTCGATGGTCTTCAGACCCCAGGCCTGCCCCTTCTTCCGCTCCTCCTCGGTCCAGGTCACGAGCGGCCAGTCGGGCGCGAGCACCAGTCGGGTGAGCGGGTTGCACAGCTCGATACGGTTGCCGCCGGGTTCGTAGACGTAGAGGAAGAACGTCTGCTGGATGGCGTGCTTGTGCGGGCCGGTCTCGATGAACACGCCCGTGTCGATGGCGAGATCGGCCGCGCGCAGGACGTCCTCGCGGGTGTCGGTCGCGAAGGCGATGTGGTGCAGCCGTCCCGCACTGCCGGTCCAGTCCGAGGTGTAGACGACGTCGTACGACTTGTTCGTGTACGTCAGCCAGCGCGCCGCGATCTTCCCGCTGTCCAGCCGGATCTGCTCGGTGGGCCGGGCGCCGAGCACGTTCTGCTGGAACTCGGCGTTCGCGAGCACGTCGGCGGCGAGGAAGTTGATGTGGTCCAACCGCCGTACGCCGACTCCCCTGTTGGGCTTGGCCTGCGGCTGGTTCTTCAGCGCGGGCCGCAACTCGTCGGGGGCCCGGTAGTGCTCGCTCTCCCAGTAGAGGGCGTGCTCGTGGCCGTCCGGGTCGGTGGTGACGTAGAGCTTGCCGAGACCGGGTTCGTCCTCGACCCAGGTGCCGGTGCCGCCGGCCTCCTCAACTGCCTTGATCCGGCGGTGAAGTGCCTCCTCGCTGGAGGTGCGCAGGGCGAGCCGGCCGAGGCCGGGCTGTTCGCGTGCGGTGAGGACCAGGCTGTGGTGCTCGTAGTCGTCGTAGGTCCGCAACCAGACCGTGTCGCCGTCCTGGCCGTTGACCGTCAGGCCGAGGAAGTCGGTGAAGAAGGCGACACTGGCGTCCAGGTCCGGCGTGAAGAGCTGGGTGTGGCCGATGTGGGCGATGTCGCCGAGCGGCGGAGTCATCAGCGACCTCCTGTGGGTCGGTCGGTGGCCCGGGGGAAGACGGTGCCGTCGAAGATCTTGCGGGCCGTGCGGACCACGGCGGTGCGGCGGACGGAGGGCGAACCGTCGGGGGTGGCGACCACGCTGCTCTCGATGTCCAGGAATCCCGTGGGGTGTTCTATCCGGACGCGGTCGCTTCCGGGGTCGATCACGGCGAGCCCGGCGCCCACACCCCCGTTGATCCGCAGGCCCGCGGCCACACTCGCGGCGCCGAGGACGCCGATGGAGGTGTGGCAGCGCACCGGGATGAAGGTGCGAGTGGTGACCGCGCCGCCGTCGCACGGTGGGGCGAGCAGCGTGAGCTTGGGCACGGGGGCGTCGGACACGTCACCGAGGCCCATCAGCCGGCCCGCCGCCAACCGGATGGTGCGCAGGCGGTCGGCCAGGGCCACGTCCTCCTCCAGGTCCCGGGGCAGCTCGTAGCCGGTCACCTTGAGGGAGGTCGCCGGGATGAGGACAGTCGGCATGCCGTTGTTCACGCAGGTCACCTCGACGCCGTCGATGACGTCGACGGCGTTGCCGGTGGGGAGCAACTCCCCGGCGCCCGGCGGGAACTCGATCACCACGGGCGCGGCCGTGCCCGGCACGCCCGAGATCTCCGCGTCCCCGGTGTAGTCGACGCGGCCGCCCGGGGTCGGGAAGGTCGCCGTGGCACGGTCGCCGGAGTTGACCATGCGGATCCTGACGGAGGTCCGTCGCTCCCCCGCCGGGACGAGTCCGCGCTCCACGGCGAACGGGCCGACACCGGCGAGGATGTTTCCGCAGTTCTGACGGTCACTCACCTCCGGGCGGCCGAGCGCGACTTGGAGGAAGAGGTAGTCGACATCGGCCTCTGGGTCGGCGGACGGTGAGATCACGGCGACCTTGCTGGTGAGGGGGTGCGCGCCACCCAGTCCGTCGATCTGCCGCTCGTCCGGGCTGCCCATGATGCGCAGCAACAGGCCGTCGCGCAGGGCGGGTTCGGCGGGTAGGTCGTCGGCGAGGAAGTAGGCGCCCTTGGAGGTGCCGCCCCGCATCAGCATGCAGGGCACCTCCTCGGGCAGCGGGGTCACGACCCCTCCCCTGTGTACTCCTCGTAGGACCTGTACTGGACACCGAGGTTCCGCAGTGTCTCGCGCAACCCGTAGCGGTCCAGGCCGAGTTGGCCGTCGATGAAGGCGGCGCGGGTGGCGGCCTCCTTGGCCTCGCGGGCCTCCGCCTTCTCCACTGTCTCAGCCGCCCGCTCGCGCGGGACGACCACGACGCCGTCGTCGTCTGCGAGGATCACGTCGCCCGGGCGGATCACCTGGCCGTCGATGGCGATCGGCACGTTGACCGAGCCGCCGGTGGCCTTGACGGTGCCCTGCGAGGAGACCGCGCGGGACCAGGCGGCGAAGCCCATGTCGCGCAGCTCCTGGGTGTCACGGATGCCGGTGCCGGTGACGACCCCGCGCACCCCGCGCCGCTGCAGAGCGGTCGCGAACAGCTCGCCGAACAGGCCGTCCGTGCACGGGGAGGTGGTGGTGACGACCAGGATGTCGCCCTCGCCGCACTGCTCGACGGCCGCGTGGATCATGAGGTTGTCGCCGGGCCAGCCGATCACGGTGACGGCCGTGCCCGCGACCCGTACGCCCTGCTGGACGGGGCGAATCGCCGGGCCCAGCAGGCCCGTTCGACCCATTGCCTCGCTGACGGTGGCCACGCCGTAGCGCGCGAGCGCGTCGACGTCCTTGAGGTCCGCCTTCGGCGGGTCGGTGACGATCACGCCGCTCATGCCAGCTCCTTCGCGATCTGCGGGTAGGGGCGCATGTACGCCTCGGCCATGGTCTTGTGGGCCAGCCCCAGGTTCGGGCCCGCGTTGCGCTTGAGCTGGACGCCCCGGCGCACGGCGAGGTCGGTGTAGTAGTCCCACAGGTGCTGCTGGGCGCCGAGGCACTCCATGGCCTTGCGCTTGGTCTCCCAGACCTCGGTGATGTCGAGGAGCACCTCGGGCCTGAAGCCGCTCATCTCGGGCTGGTGGGGCTCGAAGTAGAAGACCGGCGGGGCGCCGATGATCTCGCCCTCGCCCGGATAGCCGATGGCCTGTGCGAGGATCCGGGCCTCCAGCGCCATACGGTTGGCGGCCGGGTGGTCGCCGTTGTACGGGTCCTCGACCGGGTGGGTGAGCACGACATCGGGCTGCGTGGCCCGATAGACCTCTACGAGCTGGTCGGTCAACTCCGCGGTGGCGACCAGCGGGTAGTCGCCGGCGTCGAAGAAACGGACCTCGGCGCCGAGGGTGGCGGCGGCCCGCTCGGCCTCACCCCGGCGTATCGCCTTGATCTCGTCGAGCTTCCTGCCCTCGCGCCAGGCCTTCGCGGACTCCCCGCGCTCACCGAACGTCAGACAGGCGATGGTGACCTTCTCGCCCCGGGAGGCGGCCAGGGCGATGGCTCCGCCCGCCCGCCACACGAAGTCCCCGGCATGCGCGGTGATCACCAGTGTCGAACGTGGAGCGGCGGGCGCGCCTGACTGCGTCATCACGGACATCTCCTCGGAGTGGACAGGTGCGCGCCCGCCTCGTGCGGCTCAGTCGCGCAGCGCCTCGATCACGCTGGCGAGGTGGGCACGGACGGTCCGCTCGGCCGCCTGGGGGTCCCTGGCCCCGATCGCCTCGATCATCGCCAGATGCTCGTGCAGGGAGCGCTGCGGGCGTCCGGGCCGGAGCGCCAACTGGAAGCGGTGTCGCACGAGTTGGGCGTTGAGTCGCTCCAGCAGATCCACGGCGGTCTGCTGGCCGGAGAACTCCCGCACCTTGGCGTGCAGCTCCTGGTTGAGCTCGGAGTAGGTCATCGGCTCACCGTCGGCCACGGCCTTGGTCATCGCCGTGCCCAGCTCGGTCAGCTCGGCGAGCTGCTCGTCACTGGCCAGGGTCGCCGCCTTGGCCGCGCACAGCCCTTCGAGGACCATGCGGCACTCGGTGATGGCTACCGCCTCCTCGACGGTCACCACCCGCACCCGGGAACCCCGGTTGCGGATCCGCTCGACGAGGCCCAGGGCCTCCAGATCGATGAGTGCGGCCCGGATGCTGGCCCGTGTCACACCGAACTGCTCGGCGAGCTCGTTCTCCACCAGCCGCTGGGCCGGTGCCATCTCGCCGTGCAGGATCGCCTGCCGCAGCTGCGCGAGCGCATGCTGCTTGGCCTGCTCCCCGGTGCTCGGACGGGCTTCTGTCGGCATCGTTGCCCTCCCTGAGTGAGTGCCTGTCGAACCTAAATCTAGCCAGACAACATTGTCAACAATTTTGTCGGCCGTATTGCAGGCCGGCAATCCGCTCGGCGCCCCGCACCGGCCGACGGACGACGCCGGGCCGCGGACACCGGTCGGCAGGCGACTCCACCGTCATGCCGACACACCGGCCCGTGGAGATCGCGGTGAGCCCGCCGCCCACATCCCGGCTCTCCTGTACGGCGGGACACCCCCCTCGCGCCACAGCAGCGGGGGCGTGACCCCTTTCCGCCGGTCCACGAGCAATGTGCGCCAGGCGAGGCCCGCCGACCGGACCGGGCGGCGACGGGTCGACGGATCTCCCACGACCCTCACGCGCAGTCGCCGCTCGAGCCCGACGCTCGCCGACTCGAACCGCCGGTCGCCCAGCGACCGCCGTACGACGGCCAGTTCGCAGCCGCCCTCCCCGAGTCCCGCCGAAGCGGAGTCGGCGCGCACCGGGTGGGCGCGACCCGAGACCGCCTCCCGGATCAGTTACTTGCTTGACTTAAGTAACTTGCATGTGCTTGCCTAAGTCAAGCAAGCCTTCACGGACAGGGCCCGCGCCGAGCGGACGTGGGTCCTCGCGCCCAACCCCCGTGGGGACGGGGAACGGCGCGGTCGCCGGGCCCGGTGGCGGACCACTCCCCCCGGTCGCCACCGGGCCCTGCCACGCACCCCTCGGATCCCCTCCAGAAAGTGAGACACCCCATGGCCACGATGAAGTCCGTCCTCGCCGCGAAGAACAAGGTCGACGTGGTGGACGTCGAGCGGCCCGCTCCCGGCCCCAAGGACGCCCTCGTACGGGTCCGGGCCTGCGGCATCTGCGGCACGGACACCTTCTTCCTCCACCTGGGCGGCATGCCCGCCGGTGCGGACGGGTCGATGCGGGCCATCCCGCTCGGCCACGAGCCGGCCGGTGAGGTCGTCGAGGTGGGCGCCGAGGTGGCGGGTCTCATGGTCGGCAACCGGGTCGTCGTCAACCCGCAGGCCGCACCCACCGGCATCATCGGCTGCGGCGGCGAACTCGGCGGCATGGACGAGTACCTGCTCATCGAGAACGTCGAAGTCGGCACCAGCGTCGCCGTCTTCCCCGACGACATGCCCTTCGACGTCGCCTCCCTCAACGAACCCATGGCGGTCGCCCGGCACGCCGTCAACCGCTCCGGGGCCAGAACCACGGACAAGGTGGTCGTGTTCGGCGCCGGGCCCATCGGCCTGGGTGCCGCGATCTGGCTGAAGCTGCGCGGGGTGGAGCACGTGACGGTGGTCGACATCATCCCCGAGCGCCTCGACACCGCCCTCGCGGTCGGCGCCGACGCGGTCGTCAACTCGGCCACGGAGGACCTCACGGGCCGACTGAAGGAGCTGCACGGCGAGGCCGTGAACGCGCTCGGGCAGCCGCGGGCCGGCACCGACATCTACCTCGACGCCGCGGGGGCACCGGCGGTGTTCGACTCCGTGATCGCCAACGCCAAGTGGCACGCCAAGCTCGTCATGGTCGCCGTACAGAAGAAGGGCGAGGTGGATCTCGGCGGGATGCTGCGCAGCGAGCTCACGCTCATCGCGTCGCAGGGGTATCCGACGGAGATCTTCGAGGTCACGGCGGAGCTGGTGGAGCACCGGGACCGGTTCGCGAAACTCATCAGCCACCGGGTGCCGTTCGCCGAGGTCGACCACGCCTTTGAGCTCGCGCTGACTCCCGGGGCCGCGGAGAAGGTCGTGGTGACCTTCCCATAACTTGCGTAAGTCAATCAATTGCTATTCACTTGAGTAAGTCAAGCAATCCTGCCCTTCCCGACGGAGGCCCCGCCATGTCAGACGCCCTTGCCCGACCTGCCGAAGCGGGGACGTCCGCCCCGCCGAGGCCGAACGCCGTGGTGGCGGTGCTGGCCCTGGCCGGAATCGTCGTCTCGCTGATGCAGACCCTGGTCATCCCGATCGTGCCCGAGCTGCCCAAGCTCCTGCACGCGGAGGCCTCCGACACCGCCTGGGCGGTCACCGCCACCCTCCTCGCCGCGTCGGTGGCCACGCCGGTCGTCGGACGGCTCGGGGACATGTTCGGCAAGCGGCGGATGCTGCTGCTCAGCATCGTGCTGCTGGTCTCCGGTTCGCTGGTCTGCGGCCTCGCCGACTCCCTCGTACCGATGATCATCGGCCGTGCCCTGCAGGGTCTGGCCGCCGCCGTCGTACCGCTCGGCATCAGCATCATGCGGGACGCGCTGCCCGCCGACCGGCTCGCCGGGTCCACCGCGCTGATGAGCGCCTCGCTCGGTGTCGGTGGGGCCCTGGGGCTGCCCGCCGCCGCGTTCATCGCCGACAACTGGAACTGGCACATCCTGTTCTGGGTCTCCGCCACCCTCGGTGCCGTCGCCTTCGTCCTCGTCCTGCTGATCGTGCCGGAGTCCAAGGTCCGCGCCGGGGGCCGGTTCGACCTGGTCGGTTCGCTGGGGCTGTCGGCCGGTCTGGTCTCGCTGCTGCTGGCCGTCTCCAAGGGCGGCGACTGGGGCTGGACCAGCGGCACCACGCTCGGTCTCGGTGCCGCCGCGGTGCTGATCCTGCTGGCCTGGGGCTGGTGGGAGCTGCGTGCCGAGCAGCCGCTGGTGGACCTGCGCACCACCGCCAAGCCGCAGGTGCTGTTCACCAACCTCGCCTCGGTCGCCCTCGGCTTCTCGATGTTCGCGATGTCCCTGGTGCTGCCGCAGCTGCTCCAGCTGCCCTCGCAGACCGGCTACGGTCTCGGCAAGTCCATGCTGACCGTCGGTCTGGTGCTGGCCCCGCAAGGCCTGGTGATGATGGTGATGTCGGCCGTCTCCGCGGCCCTCACCAAGGCCAAGGGCCCCAAGATCACACTGATGGTCGGCGCGCTGATCGTGGCCGCCGGTTACGGGCTCAACATCGTCCTGATGTCCGAGGTCTGGCACCTCATCCTGGTCTCCTGCGTCATCGGCGCCGGCATCGGCTTCACCTACGGCGCCCTGCCCGCCCTGATCATGGGCGCCGTGGACCCCTCCCAGACGGGTGCCGCCAACAGTCTCAACACCCTGATGCGGTCCCTCGGCACCTCCTTCGCCAGTGCCCTCGCCGGCGTGATCCTGGCCCAGATGACCACCGACTTCGGCGGCGTCGCGTTGCCCTCGGAGAACGGCTTCAAGGTCGTCATGGCGATCGGCGCGGGAGCGGCGCTGCTCGCCTTCGCCGTCGCGACCTTCATCCCCCGCCGGCGCCCGACGTCGCTCCAGGCCACGACCGACGGAACGGCGGAGCCGACGGAGGTCGGCGCCAAGGCCTAGGGCCGGGTCCGCAGCGGGTCGATCGGCCGCCGCTTCCTCATGGGGGCGTCGGCCGATCAGCCCTGCGCGGGAGGGAGCGTGGGCCACTCGGCGTCGCGAGGGCGGCACCATGCTGCCCGCTGCCCCAGCCCGGACGCACTCCGATTGGACGGGAGTCGCAAGGGCCCGACACCCCCTACTTGATGACCGCGTTGGCCACCACGACCACCACCCCCAGCATCGCGTCCACCACCCCGATGCCGACCGCGGTCGGCCATGGGCGATGAGACCAGCGGGCCGTGAACAGGCCCAGCGTGAACAGAAGGGTGATGTTGAGGGCGAAGGCCGCGTACTCGACGCCGTTCGCGGGCCACCAGCCCCAACCCGCCCCGGCCAGGAGGAGGACCGTCGGCACGACCGCGGCGATCAGGGGCCACTCCTCGGCCAGGGTGCGCAAGGCGTCCCCGCGGCGGCGCGGGGCTCGCTCGGCGATGTAGTGGGCGTAACCGTGCGCGAGGGCGGAGGCGAGGGCGGTGACCAGGAGCCACGCGGCGTCGTAGCGGCGGCTTTCGCGTGAGGTGTGCCCGTACTGGGTGAGCGCGGCGACCATGGAGCAGGCCAGGACGGAGCCGTAGACGCCGCCGAAGAGGACGGCCTCACGGGTGTCGTGCTGCTGCGGCCGGGACGCGGCAGCCTCGGTGTCCGCCATGTCCTCCACGATCACCCGGGCCGCGATGTGCTGCCAGTCCGCGACACCATGTCCGCCCACCTGCGCAGACACTCCACACACTGTCGGCGGACGGCCCTGGAACGATCTCGCTAGGGTCAGCCCATGGACCACAGCTTCGTACTGCACATTCCCGACGCCGAGCTCGAGTCCGAGCCCCTCGCACGGGAGCAGATCGTCTCCGGTACGCCCGAGGTGACCGGGAAGGTGGTCTGGGAGTCGCGGGACGGGCGGCAGATCCGGGGCATCTGGCAGATCACTCCCGGGGTCGTCACCGACACGGAGGCGGACGAGCTGTTCGTCGTCGTCAGCGGTTCGGCGACCATCGAGGTCGAGGGCGGCCCGACACTGCACGTGGGGCCCGGCGACATGGCCGTACTGCGCGAGGGCGACCGTACGACGTGGACGGTGCACGAGACGCTGCGGAAGGCGTACGCGATCAACCTCTGACGGGGGCGTCTCGAGCGCCGTCGGGCGGGCTCGCCGTCGTCCCCCGGATCTCCAGCGCCGGCGCGGCGAGATCCGTACGGCCCGCTCCCCCGCGTCCCTCGAAACGGTCGAGCAGACAGCGTGCGGCGCGGCGTCCGACGTCGTGGCTGGCGTTGTCGACGGTGGTGAGCCAGACGTGGCGCAGGCGGGCGATGCTCGTGTTGTCGTAGCCGACGACGGACAGGTCGCGGGGGACGGTCAGGCCCAGTTCCTCGGCGGCCGAGACCGCGCCGATCGCGGCGATGTCGTTGACGGCGAAGAGGGCCGTCGGCCGGACGGGACGGCTCAGCAGCCGGACCGTCGCGCGGTAGCCGCCCTCCTCGGTCATGTCGCTCGGCTCGACGACCGCCTCCGGTGCGAGACCGTGCGCCCGCATCGCCGCCTCGAAGCTCCCGCGGCGCAGCTCGCCGACCGCCCCGTACCCCGCGATGTGCGCGATGCGGCGGTGGCCGAGGCCGATCAGGTGCTCGGTGACGAGGCGGGCGCCGCGCTCGTCGTCGTTGGCGACCACGTCCACCCCCGGCAGCACGGGTTCGCGCGCCCCGGCCACGACCACCGGGAGGCGTTCGGCCACCGCTGAGAGCGCGGCGGGTTCGGGCAGCGTGCCGACCACGACCAGGCCGTCCACACCGAGGTCCAGGAAGGGGCCCGCCGGGTCCTGTCCGGTACGCCGGTTGAGGCGGGCGTCGGCCAGCAGCATCCGCAGGCCGTTGTCGTGGAGCAGGGAGTTGAGGCCGTCGAGCAGGTCGACGAACCAGGGGTTGCGCAGGTCGTTCAGGAGGACGCCGACCGTGCGGGTGCGCTGCTCGCTGAGGCTGCGGGCGGCGGCGTTCGGGCGGTAGCCGAGCTCGCGCACGGCCCGCAGGACGGCCTCCCGCTTCTCCGGGCGCACCTGGTCGGAGCCCCGCAGCACGAGCGAGACCAGCGACTTCGAGACACCGGCCCGGTCGGCCACATCACGGATCGTCGGCGGCCTCATGAGAATGGACCGTTCCATGAGGGGGTGCGGCTTGTCAAAGGCTTGACAGCGAGCAAATACGGCACCCAAGGTGACCTGGAAAGCAAATGGACCGGTCCAAAGAGGGGCTCCCCATGGTCGATACGCTCGGTGTCGCCGTCATCGGATTCGGCTGGATGGGGCGGGTGCACACCCAGGCGTACGCCCGTGTCCCGCACCACTACCCACTGCTCGCCCTGCGTCCGCGGCTGGTGACCGTCGCCGAGGACGTGCCGGGGCGGGCCGAGGAGGCCGCCGCGCAGTTCGGGTTCGCCGCGACGACCCGCGACTGGCGCGAGGTCGCCGCCGACCCCCGTGTGCAGGCCGTCAGCATCACCGCGCCCAACTTCCTGCACCGGGAGATCGGCGTGGCGATGGCCGAGGCCGGCAAGCACATCTGGATCGAGAAGCCGGTGGGTCTGACCGCCGAGGACGCCCGGGCGGTGGCCGATGCCGCGGCCAGGGCCGGTGTGCGAAGCGCGGTCGGCTTCAACTACCGCAACGCCCCCGCCGTGGAGACCGCCCGCGAGCTGATCGCCGCCGGCGAGATCGGCACGGTCACCCATGTCCGCGTCCGGCTCCTCAGCGACTACGCGGCCCACCCGCAGGGGGCGCTCACCTGGCGTTTCGAGCGCGAGCGCGGCGGCAGCGGAGTGCTCGGCGACCTCGCCTCGCACGGCGCCGACCTGGCCCGTTTCCTCCTCGGCGACATCGTGTCCCTCACGGCCGACACCGCGATCTTCGTGCCGGAGCGCGCCCGCCCCACCGGGGCCACCGCCGGGCACACCCTCGCGACAGGGGAGCTGGGCCCGGTCGAGAACGAGGACTACGTCAACTGCCTGCTGCGTTTCGCCTCCGGCGCCCGGGGTGTCCTGGAGGCCTGCCGGGTCTCGGTCGGCGAGCAGAACAACTACGGGTTCGAGGTGCACGGCACGAAGGGCGCGGTGTTCTGGGACTTCCGCCGCATGGGCGAGCTCGGCATCAGCCGCGGCACCGGCTACCAGGACCAGCCGGTCAGCACGGTGTACGTCGGCCCGGGCGACGGCGAGTTCGGCGCCTTCCAGCCGGGCGCGGCCAACGCCATGGGCTACGACGACCTGAAGGTCGTGGAGGCCCACCGCTTCCTGCGGTCGGTCGCCGAGGGCCGGTCGTACGGGGCCACCTTGGACGACGCCGTGCACAGCGCCGCCGTACTGGACGCGATGTCCCGGTCCGCGGCGAGCGGTTCGTGGGTGGACGTGTCGGCATGACGGTCCGGGTGGGGATGATCGGGGCCGGTGTGATGGGCGCCGATCATGTGCGGCTGCTGCACGGGTTCGTGTCGTCGGCGCGGGTCGTGGCGGTGGCCGACCTCGACGGGGCGGGGCGGGGGCGGTCGCGTCCGGCGTTCCGGGGGCGCTCGTCAGCCCCGACGCGCTGTCGCTGATCGCCGATTCCCGCGTGGACGCCGTGGTCGTCGCCTCGCACGACTCCACCCACGCCGAGCTGACCGTGGCCGCCGTACGCGCCGGGAAGCCGGTGCTGTGCGAGAAGCCGCTGGCGCCGACGGTCGCCGAGTGCGCCGAGGTGGTGCGGGAGGTGGGCTCGTGTCGGTGGGGTTCATGCGGCGGTTCGACCCGGCGTACGTCGCGCTGAAGGCCGCGCTGGGAGAGGGCCGGTGCGGTCGGCCCCGCGTGGTGCACTGTGTGCACCGGGGGGTGGCCTCGGCGCCGGGCGCGGTCAGCGAGTTCAGCGTCACCGGGTCGTCGGTCCACGAGTTCGACGTGGTGCCGTGGCTGCTGGACTCGCCCGTCACGGCGGTGTCCTGGCACGCGCCGGAAGGCGGCTCTGCCCCTGGTCTGCGGGACCCCCAGGTGATGCTGCTGCACACCGCCGACGGCACGCTCACCACGGTCGAGACCTTCCTCAACGCCCGTTACGGTTACGAGGTCCGCTGCGAGGTCGTCGGGGAACGCGGCACCCTCCAACTCGCCGAGCCCGCACTGGTCGTGAGCCATCTGGAGCGGACCCGGTCCACCGCCCACCCGGCCGACTGGCGGCCCCGGTTCGCCGACGCCTACCGGCTGGAGCTGCAGGCGTGGATCGACTCGGTGGTGGCCGCGCGGCCCTCTCCGCTGCCCTCCGCGCGGGAGGGGCTGACCGCCTCCGCGGTCGCCGAGGCGGTGATCGCGTCGATGCGGGACGGGGGCCGGACCGTGCCCGTGGCCGTCCCGGCCGTGTGAGGCGTGCCGCGACGACACTCGCCGCGCCCCGCGCCCCCGGACAGCGCATCGGCACCCCGAAAGGGCGGCCTACGACGGCATGTTGTACGGCGTCACCACCTGTATCGCCGAAGGCACCGTCGGCCCCGCCGGCGGCAGCGCCCCGTGCGCCCGCATCACGATGTGACACGCCTCCCGCATGTCCTGCCGCAGATCGTGGTGGAGCACGGCCGACAGGCGATGTTCCCGCAGCAGCCGGTCGTTGTCGTGGTCGAGGTCATGGGCCACGAACACCGCGCACTCCCTGCCCAGGTCCTCGAAGGCCCTGAGTGTGGCGATGTTGCCGCCTCCGATGGAGTAGACCGCGCGGATCTCCGGATCCCGCTCCAGCGCGGCCCGGACGAGGTCGTACTGCGTGGCGTCCAGGCCCTGTCCCTCGGCGATCTCCACCAGCGCCCGCTCGGGGTGCCGGGCGCGCATGGCGCTGCGGAACCCCATCTCGCGCTCCTCCTCGTTGCGGAAGAAACCGCTGCTGAGGCTGGTGAGAACGTTGCCGGGACGGTCGCCGAGCCACTGGCCCATGAGGTAGGCGGCGGTCGCTCCCGCCGCCCGGTTGTCGATGCCGACGTAGGCGAGGCGGGCCGTGGCGGGCAGATCGGTGACCAGGGTGACCACAGGGATGCCCGCGTCCGCGAGCCGGCCGACGGCCGCCGTGACCTCGGGAACGTCGGGTGCCTTCAGGATCACGCCCTGGGAGCCGCGCCGGGCTATCCGGTCGAGGGTCTTCGTCAGTTCCGCCACCGGCCCGGTCTCCCGGAAGTGGAAGCGGGAGCGCAGGACGGCGGGGTGCAGCGCGGGCAGCTCGGCCTCCAGGGCGGCGCGCACGGCCGTGGAGAAGCGTTCCGGCGTCTGCATCACTATGTCGATCATGAAGGTGCGGCCGACGAGCCGGACCTGGGTGCGCTGCCGGTCCAGGTCGGTGATCGCCTGGTGGACCTCGCGGGCGGTGTTCTCCCTGACCCCTCCCCTGCCGTTCAGGACCCGGTCGACGGTGGCCTCGCTCAGCCCCGCCTGACGTGCGATTTCCCGGATCGGGAAGGGGTGGCCCACGCGACTGCTCCTTGAGGGGTTTTTGATGGCTGCCTGCTGGTTGTTCGACGGCTTTGTCATGACAAGAATGACAGCGCTGAGTCGCCCCTGTCACCGAGAGGACGCCGATGTCCTTCACCGCCGTACACCGCCGCGCCTGGCTGTCCGAGCAGGACTGCGACCTCGACTCGTTCCGCGCGCTCGTCGAGCGGACCGCCGACCTCGCCGACCACCCGAACGCCTCGGCCGTGGAGCAGAACGTCCTTCTGTACGACGCCGAGCGCGTCCTCGGCGCCAAGGACCGCCGGGAGGTGCAGGAGGAACTGGTGCGCGCCCTGACCGACGGCCCCGGGGTCGTGGTCTTCCAGGGGGCGTTTCCCGATCACGCGGTCGTGGACCGGTTCACCGCGGTCTTCGACTCGCTGATCCGGGAGCAGTACGCGGCGGGCACGACCGCGGGCGACCACTTCGCGAAGCCCGGCGCCAACGAGCGGGTGTGGAACGCGCTGGAGAAGGCCGCCCTCTACGACCCGGCGGCGTTCGCCGACTACTACGCCAACCCCATCGTCGCCCTGGTGTCCGAGGCCTGGCTCGGCCCCGGTTACCAGGTCACCTCGCAGGTCAACGTGGTCAACCCGGGCGGTCTCGCGCAGACCGTGCACCGCGACTACCACCTCGGGTTCCTCTCCGACGAGGCCGCCGCGGCCTATCCGGCGCACGTCCACCGCCTCTCCCCCGTGCTCACGCTCCAGGGGGCCATCGCGCACTGCGACATGCCCGTGGAGTCGGGACCGACGCTGTACCTGCCGTTCTCGCAGCGGTTCGAGCCCGGGTATCTGGCGTGGCGGCGGCCGGAGTTCCAGGCGTACTTCAAGGAGCACCACGTCCAGCTGCCGCTCTCGAAGGGCGACGCGGTCTTCTTCAACCCGGCGCTGTTCCACGCGGCCGGCACCAACCGCACCACCGACGTACGGCGCATGGCCAACCTGCTCCAGGTGTCCTCGGCCTTCGGGCGCGCCATGGAGAGCGTGGACCGGGAGGCGGTGTCGAACGCCGTCTACCCGGCGCTGCTGCGCCGCAAGTCGGAGGGCGCCGACGCGGAGTGGCTGGACAACGTGATCGCCGCGAGCGCCGAGGGCTACCCCTTCCCCACCAACCTCGACAGCGACCCACCGGTCGACGGACTCGCCCCGCCCTCCCAGGCGGACCTCGTCCGGCGGGCACTGGCCGAGGACTGGACCCCGCGCACGCTCAGGGACGAGCTGCGGGCGGGTGCCGACCGGCGCACCAGCTGAACCGGCTTCGCACTACTCGAAAGGGACCGGCACATTCATGGGACTACTCGACGACAAGGTCGTCCTCGTCAACGGCGGCAGTCAGGGCGTCGGTGCCGCCATCGCCCGCGCCGCCGTCCGTGAAGGGGCGGTCGTGGCCGTCACCGGGCGCCGGGCGGAGCCCGGTGAGGCGCTGGTGGCGGAGCTGGAGGCGGCCGGCGGCAAGGCGCTGTTCGTGCGCGCCGACCTCGCCGACGCCGAACAGGCCAAGGCCTCCGTCACCCGGGTCGTGGAGGCGTACGGCAGGGTCGACTGCCTGGTGAACTCCGCCGGGCTCACCTCCCGCGGCACCCTCCTCGACACCACGCCCGAGCTGTTCGACCAGCACATCGCGATCAACCTGAAGGCGCCGTTCTTCGCCATGCAGGCGGCGGTGGCGGACATGGTCGGCCGGGGGGCACCCGGCACGGTCGTCAACATCATCACGTCCTCGGCGCACGGCGGGCAGCCGTTCCTCGCGCCCTACGTGGCCGCCAAGGCCGGTCTCATCGGCCTCACCCGCAACGCCGCGCACGCGCACCGCTGGGACCGGGTGCGGATCAACGGCCTGAACATCGGCTGGACGGCGACCGAGGGTGAGGACGCCACCCAGAAGACCTTCCACGGCGCCGGCGACGACTGGCGTGAGGAAGCCGCGGCCAAACTCCCGATGGGCAAGCTCGGCCAGCCCGACGAGATCGCCGACTTCGTGGTCCTGCTGCTGTCCGACCGGTCGGGCGTGGTGACCGGATCGGTGATCGACTGGGACCAGAACGTCCTCGGCGGCCTCGACTGACCTCCCCTCCCCACTTGAGAACCCCGCAGAGACACCGCTCACCAGAAACGCCCTCAAGGAGCTGCACCCCCATGCGCATCGGAATCCTCGGCCTCGGCCGCATCGGCGCCTTCCACGCCGAGACCCTCTCCGGACTCGACGCGGTCGAGTCACTCGTGCTCACCGACCCCTTCGCGGAGGCCGCCAAGTCCGCCGCGGACCGGTTCGGCGGCGAGGTCGTGGACTCGCCCGAGGCCCTGCTGGCCGCCGGCGTGGACGGCATCGTGGTCGCCGCGGCGACCGACGCCCATCCCGGGCTCATCCTCGCCGGCGTCGAGGCGGGGATCCCCGTCTTCTGCGAGAAGCCCGTCGCCAAGCACATGAGCGACGGCGTCGACGTCCTCAGGGCGGTGGAGGGCAGCGACGTACCGATCCAGATCGGCTACAACCGCCGCTTCGACGCCGGTTTCGTCGCCGCCCGCGCGGCCGTCCAGGCCGGTGAGCTGGGCAAGCTGCACACCGTGCGCTCGACCACCCTGGACCCGGCCCCGCCGCCGGCCGCGTACATCGCCGCGTCCGGGGGCATCTTCCGGGACTGCTCGGTGCACGACTTCGACATCATCCGCTGGGTGACCGGCCACGAGGTCGTCGAGGTGTACGCCGTCGGCGGCAACCGGGGCGCCGACTACATCAAGGAGGCGGGCGACGCCGACACCACCGGCGCGATCCTCACCCTGGACGACGGCACGATCGCGGTGGTCTCCAACTCCCGCCACAACGCCCGGGGTTACGACGTCCGCATGGAGATCCACGGCTTCACCGACTCCATCGCCGTCGGCCTGGAGGACAAGCTCCCGCTGCGCTCGGTCGAACCCGGGGTGACCTTCCCGGCGGGCACCCCGCACGACTTCTTCATGGACCGCTTCACCGCGGCCTACCGCGCCGAACTCACCGCGTTCACCGAGGTCGTGGCCGGCAGCCGGCCCTCGCCGTGCACCATCGCGGACGCCCTGGAGGCGGGCTGGATCGCCGAGGCGTGCACGCTTTCCCTGCACGAGCACCGCCCGGTGACGATCGCCGAGGTCCGCTCCGCCTGAACCCGCCGCGGTGTCCCGGGCGCCCGCGTCCGGGACACCGGCGGCTGAACGCTCCGCCCGCGACACCCGTTTACGGTCACGTGATCTCTCCGTACGACCATGAGAGCCTCCCACGTCCGACCGACCCAGGAGACACGAGCATGCAGGAGTTACGCGAGACCGCAGGCCCCCGGACCGTGGCCGTCGTAGGCGCAGGACCGAGCGGCCTGGCGGTCGCCCGGGAACTGGAACATGCCGGGCACCGGGTGACCGTTCTGGAGGAGCGGGACACGGTGGCAGGGAAGTGCCAGAGCGTGCACGTCGACGGGCACGCCTACGACCTCGGTGGCCACATCTGCACCAACAGATACGAGCGCCTCGCGCAGTTGCTGACCGAGCTGGACGTGGAGACGGAGCGCACCAGCCGTTACCGCGTCCTGGATTCCGCGGGACGTGCCGTCCGCCAGCCGATGGCGTTCCTGCGCGACGGCGGGATCCAGCGCTACCGGGCCCTGCGGGAGCGGGAGTTCCCCCGCATCGGCGAACCCGGGCTCGCCCACTCAGCGCGGGCGCTCGCCGCTCCCGTCGCCGACTGGCTCGCCGTGCACGGACTGCGGTCCATGGCCGAGTCCTTCGGCACCGGGTACACGGCGGCCGGGTACGGCCATCTCGACGACGACATACCGGCGCTGTACTTCGTCAAGTACGCGGAGATGACCGGGCTGTTGGACCCCGGGCCCGAACTCCTCGGCCATCCGGGCGACTTCACGGTCGTGGGCGGGTTCGCCACGTTGTGGCGCCGGGTCGCGGAGGAGCTGAAGGACGTGCGGTGCGGGGTGCGCGTGACGTCGGTGGAGCGTCGCGAGGACGGGGTACGACTGCACACCGACTCGGGCCCGGTCGAGGCGGACGACGTGGTGCTCGCCGTCGCACCGGACCGGATTCTGCCGGTCCTGGACGCCACCGACGAGGAGCGCGACCTGGCCGCGCGGATCCGCAGCAACGCCTACCACACCACCCTCGCCGCCGCGTCCGGCCTCCCGGAGGACGCCTTCTACTTCCTCGCCGCCCACACCGCGAGCCGCGAGACGGCCGGCCACTGTGTCTCCTACCACCACCGCTACCCGGGCAGCGAGGTGCGGACCTTCTACTCCTACGGCCGCCCCGGCGACGTCACCGCATTGCTCCAGGAGGACGTCACGGCCCTCGGCGGGCGCCTCGCCGAGGTGCATCTCCGGCGTGAGTGGGCGTTCATGCCGCACTTCGGCAGCGCCGACCTCCGGGACGGCGCACTGGAGCGACTCGACGCGCTGCAAGGCCATGACCGCACCTACTACGTCGGCGGGCTGCCCGCGTTCGAGCTCGTCGAGTGCGCCGTGGCCCATGCCCAGGACCTCGCGCGCCGCCACTTCCCACCCGTGCGGATCGGTGAGCCGGCGACCGGGTCGTAGTGCGGACGGTCTCGCGGCCGGTGCAATGCTGCCCCTACGTCCCGCGCAGTGCTGCGAGCTCGCGTCGGGTGTTCGACTCCTTCTCGGTCTGACCCAGTTGGGCGAACACATCGGCGAGGCAGTCCAGCGCCGCCGGCAACGCGCTCGCGCCGTGCGGTTTCCGTGCCTCGGCCACCGCTTCCACGGCACAGGCGTGAGCCTCGGCCGGGTCGCCGACGGCACTGTGACAGCGGGCGAGGTCGACCAGGAGCCGAACCCGCAGCGGCAGCATGATCGCGGGCACGGACCAGGAGATCGCGCCCCGCGCGGCCTCCCTGGCCTCGGGGCCCACGCCGAGCGCGTCCTCGTAGCGCCCCGACGCCCGCAGTCCGCCGACGAGTTCGGCAAGGACCCGGGGCCGCACCAGCCCCACTCGCACCGACTGCCGGAACGACAGGGTGGCGAGGAGCGCGGCGCACTCCTCGTACACGGCCACGGACTCCTGCCGGCGACCGGCCGCGGCGAGCACCAGCCCGTACAGCCGCAACGCGCCGGGCAGGGTGCCGAACAGCCGCTCCCGGCGCCCGGGGGCGGGGTGGGCGCGGTACAGCTCCACGGACTCCCGGGCCGCCTCCACGGCCTCCTCGACCCGGCCGGCCTCCACGAGGGCCCCCGCCCGCTGATGGATGACGAACGCGGTCAGCGGCGGCGACAGTCGGGCGTCCGGCAGGGCCAGGGCCGCGTCCGCGGCAGCGAACGCCTCCTCCGCGCGGTGGTCGAGCAGGAGGGCGTAGGCCCGCAGCGCCTGGGCCCGGCTGAGCCCGTCGGTCCGGCCGGGCAGCGAGCCGTACACGGCGACCGCCTCTTCGGCCCAGGCGAGCCGTCGGGCGGCCGACGGTATCCACAGCAGGACCCAGCTGGGCATGACGCAGTGCAGCAGGGCCGCCCCGAGCAGGGGTCCGCCCTTCTCCGGCGACAGCCTGGCCGCCGCACGCGGCACCGGCAGCAGTATCCGTACGAGTCCCATGCGCACCCCCTCGCCGCCCCGCCGAGGACAGCCGCGCCATGGTCGCACAGGGCGGCACGCCGACGCCGCGATTCACCGAGCAGGTAGCGAGCTCGGGGGAACTTCGCCGAACTCCCCCCGCACAGCACGGAGTCAGCCGTACAGGGCAGGTCGCTCCACGAGTTCCACCGGTACCCGGCCCCCCTCCTTCAGCGACCGTACGCCCGCCTCGCACACCGCGGCGGCCGCGTAGCCGTCCCACACACTGGGGCCGGTGACCTCGCCGCGGCGGGTGGCGTCGACCCATGCCTGGACCTCGCGGTCGTAGGCGTCGGCGAAGCGTTCGACGAAGTCCTGGGCGATGGTGCCGCCCCAACGTCCGGCCATGTTGGTGACCATGGCGTGGCCGTCTCCGATGCGGGCGGTGCCGCGTTCGCAGACCGCCTCGGCCTGGACCTGGTAGCCGAAGCCGCAGTTGACGAAGATCTCCACGTCGCAGAGGGCACCGCCGTCGGTCTCGAAGACGACGAACTGGGGGTCCTGGAGGTCGTCGGGAGCGTTCGCGGACGGGGCCGGGCGCAGCACCGTGACCCCTGTGATCTCGTGTCCGAGAAGCCAGCGGGTCACGTCGGCCTCATGGGCCACGGAGTCGCTGATCAGCATGGAGCTGGTGAAGAAGGGCGGGCTCGCGGCGTTGCGGTGCCGGTTGTGCAGCATGAGCGGCCGCCCCAACTGGCCTGTGCCCAGCAGGGACTTCAGCTTCATGTACTCGGCGTCGTAGCGTCGCATGAAGCCCACCTGGACACGCCGGTGGCCCAGTCTCCGCTCGGCTTCCACGACCCGCAGGGCGGAGGCCGCGTCGGGGGTGAGCGGTTTCTCGCACAGCACCGGCAGGTCGTGCTCGAAGGCCTGGAGCAGTGCCGCCTCGTGGGCGGGGCCCGGTGAGGCGATCAGCACGGCGTCGACATCGGCCGCGGCCATCGCGGAGGCCGGGTCGGTGTAGGCGGTGCAGCCGTCGACACGGGCGGCGATCTGCTTGGCGCGTTCCGCGTCGAGGTCCACGACGGCGCTCACCCGGGCCCCGCTGACGACCTCGTGGATACGGCGGACGTGGTCGGCGCCCATCTTGCCGGTGCCGATGACGGCGACGCCCAGGGTGGCTCGCTGGGGCATGGTCATCCCTTCAGGCGCCGCAGGACCTCAGGAACTTGCGGGTGCGCACCGCGATCGGCAGCGGCTTGTCCGGCTCGCAGGGGTACATGTCCTGCTCGACGATGGCGAACAGCTCGACGCCGAGTTTCTGCGCGGCCACCAGCACCGGCTCCAACTCCGGTACTCCGGACGGTGGTTCGCACATCACCCCGCGCTGCACGGCCGGGCCGAACGGCACCTCGTTCGTCACGACGTCCGCGAGGATCTCCGGGTCGACCTGCTTGAGGTGCAGATAGCCGATGCGCTCGCCGTACGTCTCGATGAGCTTGACGCTGTCGCCGCCGCAGTAGGCGTAATGGCCCGTGTCCAGGCACAGGTTGACGAGTTCGGAGTCCGTCGAGTCCAGGAAGTGCTCGACGTGGTCCTCGGTGTCGAGGTGGGTGTCGGCGTGCGGGTGGACGACGAGGTCGAGCCCGTACACCTCCTTCACCTCGTGGCCTAGCCGTTCCATGCCCTTGGTGAGGTGGGCCCACTGCTCGTGGGTCAGCTCCGGCGGCTCCAGGATCTCGGCGGTCTTGTCGTCACGCCAGAAGGACGGGATGACGACCAGGTGCCGCGCGCCCATCGCCTGGGTGAGCGCGGCGACCTGGCTGACGTGCTCCCAGGTCGACTCCCAGACCGAGGGGCCGCGGTGCAGCCCGGTGAAGACCGTCCCCGCCGAGACCTTGAGGTCGCGCCGCGCGATCTCGTCGGTGAGGCGGGCCGGGTCGGTCGGGAGATAGCCGTACGGTCCCAGCTCGATCCAGGAGTAGCCCGCCTCGGCGACCTCGTCCAGGAAGCGTTCCCACGGCACCTGGGCCGGGTCGTCGGGGAACCAGACGCCCCAGGAGTCCGGGGCCGAACCGACGCGGATACGGTCGAGTGAGGCCGTCATCTCAGGACTTCCCCTCGCCGGTGGTGGCCGCGGTGAGGTCGTCCTCCTCGGGGAGGGCTTCGGTGTCGACGCCGCGGACCTGGGACAACTCGTGTTTGAGGGCGGCGAGTTCGGCGCCGCCGGCCATGTGGTTGGTGAGTTCTTCCAGGGTGATCTGATCGCGGGCCGCGGACAGTTCCATGGTGCCCAGGCGCAGCACGCTGAAGTGGTCGCCGACCATGTACGCGTGGTGCGGGTTGTGGGTGATGAAGATGACCCCGAGACCCCGGTCCCGGGCGGCGGCCACGTACTTGAGGACCACGCCGGACTGCTTGACGCCCAGAGCGGCGGTGGGCTCGTCCAGGATCAGGACGCGGGCGCCGAAGTAGACGGCGCGGGCGATGGCCACGCACTGACGCTGGCCGCCGGAGAGGGTGCCGATGGGCTGTTCGAGGTCGTCCAGGACGATGCCCATCTCGCGCAACTCGTGGTCGGCGGTCTTCTTCATCCTCTCGATGTCCAGGCGCCGGATCGGCCAGGGGCCCTTGGTCATCTCGGAGCCGAGGAAGAAGTTGCGCCACACCGGCATCAGCGGGACCACGGCCAGGTCCTGGTAGACGGTGGCGATGCCCTTGTCGAGCGCCTCACGCGGGGTGGTGAAGCGGACCGCGGTGCCGTCCACGAGGAACTCGCCCTCGGTGTGCTGGTGCAGGCCGGAGATGATTTTGATCAGGGTGGACTTGCCGGCGCCGTTGTCGCCGAGCACGCAGGTGACCTGGCTGGGGCGCACCTGGAGGCTCACCCCGTGCAGGGCGCGGATGTTGCCGTAGGACTTGCCGGCGCCGCGCAGTTCCACGATCACCCCGTCCGCGGCGGCGGGTTCGGGGGTGTCGGCGAGGATCGCGCCGTGCGTGCCTGATTGTTCAGTGCTCATGAGTGGGATTACCTCCGGGTCGCTGTGCGGCTGACCCACAGATTGATCATGACGGCGCCCAGCAGCATCACGCCGAGGAAGGCCTTGAACCAGTCCGGGTTCCAGTTGGCGTAGACGATGCCCTGCTGGACCATGCCGAACATGAACGCCCCGAACACCGGCCCGATCGCCGAGCCGGCACCGCCGGTCAGCAGACAGCCGCCGATCACCGCGGCGGAGATGTAGATGAGTTCCTGGCCGACGCCCTCGCCGGACTGCACGGTGTTGAAGGAGAACAGGTTGTGCATGCCGACGAACCAGGCGGCGAAGCCGACCAGCATGAACAGACTGATCTTGGTGAAGTTGACCGGGACACCCACCGCGCGGGCGGAGTCCTTGTTGCCGCCCACGGCGAAGATCCAGTTGCCGTACTTGGTGCGCAGCAGCACCCAGGTCGCCAGCGCGGCGAAGACGAGCCAGTAGACGATGGTGATCTTGATCTGGACGCCGGCCACTTCGAAGGAGCTCGCGAAGACCTTCTTGGCCTGGTCGAAGCCGTCCATGTTCGAGATGTCGTCAGTGGCGACGTTCCCGGTGACCAGCTTGGTCACCGCCAGGTTCACGCCCTGCAGGATCAGGAACGTGCCCAGTGTGATCAGGAAGCTGGGCAGACCGGTCTTGACGACCAGCCAGCCGTTGAGGAACCCGATCGCCAGGGACACCAGCAGGGCGACGAAGATGCCCGCCCACACGTTCAGCGTCAGCTGGAAGGCGAACATCGACGCGGTCAGCGCCGAGGTGATCACCGCGACACCCGCCGACAGGTCGAACTCCCCGCCGATCATCAGCAGGGCGACCGGCAGCGCCATGATCCCGATCGTGGACGACTGGTAGAGGATGTTCGCCATCGAACTGCCCTCGCGCACCGGCGGAGCAGCGATCAGGAAGAACACCCACACCGCCACGGCACCCAGGAACACACCCACATCGGGGCGCGCCAACAGCCGTAGGGCAAGCGGCCGTTCCGTGGTCCGGCCGTCCTTGACGTTGCTGGGGCCGGGGGCCGGCGGTGTGGTCACCGCCGGCTCGGCGTGCTGGGTCATACCCATCACCTGGTGCCCTTCGCGGCGAACGCGGCCACCGCGTCGACGTTGGACTTGTCGACGAAGGCCGGGCCGGTCAGCACCGGCTGCTCGCCACCGCCCATGTAGTTGCCGTTGTTCTTGTAGAGCCACAGCGAGTCGATGGCGAGGTAGCCCTGGAGGTAGGGCTGCTGGTCGACGGCGAACTCGATGGTGCCCTTGCTGATGGCGCCCGTCAGGTCCTTGTTGAGGTCGAACGTGGCGATCTTGGCCTTGCTGCCCGCGTCGGACGCCGACTGCACCGCGGTCAGCGCGAAGGGCGCACCGAGCGTGACGACGTAGTCGATGGACTTGTCCTGGGTGAGCTTGGCGGTGATCGTCGACTTCACGGACGGCATGTCGGTGCCGTTGACGTTCAGCGTCTGCAGCTTGCCGGTGAAGGTCTTCTTCACACCGTCGCAGCGCTGGGTCAGGCCGATGTTGCCCTGCTCCTGGATGACACAGACGGCGCTCTTGGCGCCGGCCTCGTTCAGGCGCTTGCCGAGTGCCTCGCCGGCCACGGACTCGTCCTGGCCGAAGAACTCCATCAGGCCGAGCTTCTGCCAGTCGCTGACACCGGAGTTGAGGCCGACGACGGGGATGCCGGCCTTCTTCGCCTTGGCCACGACGTCCTTGAGGGCGTCCGGCTTGGCGAGGGTGATCGCGATGCCGTCGACCTTCTGGTCGATGGCGTTCTGGACCAGGTTGGCCTGGGTGGCCGCGCTCGGGTCGGCGGAGTAGACCAGCTTGACGTTGTCCTTGGCGGCGGCGGCCTGGGCGCCCTTGCGGACGATGTCCCAGAAGGTGTCGCCGGGCGACTGGTGGGTGACCAGCGCGATGGTCATCCGGGGGGTGGTGGCCTTGCCCGCGGAAGCGCCGTCCGCGCTCTCCTCGGACTTCTTGCCGCCCGAACTGCTGGAGCAGCCGGCGAGCGTCAGGGCCGCGGCCGCAGCCAGGGCCACGGCGGGAGCGAATCTCCGCGAACGGGAGAGAGAAGAGCGGTCCATCTTTCCTTGCACCTCACTGTGCGACGGGGAGAACGTCGGGAAAGGGGGCGGGATCCAGGGCCCGGGACCTCGGGAGTTCCGGGTCGAGTGCCGCGATCTCACGGCAGTTGCGTTGGGACGGAATCCAATCCCCGAGCGCGCCCGCTGTCAATACTTTGTTAAGACATCATTTCACAAGCAGGTCCGAATGTAAGTACAAACTATTGACAGCGTCGCCCTTCGAGTCCTACACCTGGGGATGCAGCGGGCCCGTGGGCCCCACGTCCCCAGGTCGGATCGAGGAGCGTCGCGCATGGTCGAGCCAGTCCAGCAGTTCGACGTGATCAGTATGGGCCGTATCGGAGTTGATCTCTACCCGCAGCAGTCCGGGGTGCCGCTCGCACAGGTCCGGTCCTTCGGCAAGTCCCTCGGAGGGTCGGCCGCCAACGTCGCGGTCGCCGCGGCCCGGCTCGGCCGCTCCACCGCGGTCATCACCCGTACCGGAGCCGACCCCTTCGGGACGTATCTCCACCAGACCCTCACGGAGTTCGGCGTCGACAACCGCTGGGTGACTCCCGTGGAGGCCTACCCGACCCCGGTGACCTTCTGCGAGATCTTCCCGCCGGACGACTTCCCGCTGTACTTCTACCGCCACCCCAAGGCCCCTGACCTGGAAATACACACCGACGAGCTCGACTACTTCGCCATCCGTGCCGCCCGGATCTTCTGGATCACCGGCACCGGTCTGAGCGAGGAGCCGAGCCGCTCTGCCACACTCGCCGCCCTGAAGTGCCGTGACAAGGCGGGCACCACGGTCTTCGACCTCGACTGGCGTCCCGCCCTGTGGAACGGCCCGGCCTGCGCGGACCCCGAGGAAGCCCGCCCGTACTACGCCGAGGCCCTGCGGCACGCGACGGTGGCGGTCGGCAACCTCGACGAGTGCGAGATCGCCACCGGGTTCCGTGAGCCCCAGGCCTGTGCCGAGGCGCTGCTGGCGGCGGGCGTGGAGCTCGCCGTGGTGAAGCAGGGCCCGAAGGGCGTCCTCGCCGTGCACCGGGACGGCACCACGGCCGAGGTCCCGCCGGTCCCCGTCGAGGTGGTCAACGGCCTCGGCGCGGGCGACGCGTTCGGCGGCTCGCTGTGCCACGGGCTGCTCTCCGGCTGGGAACTGGAGAGGACCGTCCGGTACGCCAACGCGGCCGGCGCCCACGTCGCCGCCCGACTCGCCTGCTCCTCCGCGATGCCCACGCAGGCGCAGGTCGACGATCTCCTGAACGGCGTCGCACCGTGACCCACCCCGTCGCCGACAGTTTCACCAGCGACACCTTCCCTCCGCACGGCCGCGGCCCCCTTCCCGGTGGGCCGATCACCCCCCGCCTGCCCTTCCACCCCGCACCGGAGAAGTCCTGATGAGCACCACCACCCGCCTGACCGTCGCCCAAGCCCTGGTGCGGTTCCTGTCCGCGCAGTACACGGAGCGCGACGGCGTACGGCATCGGCTGATCGCCGGGACCTGGGGCATCTTCGGCCACGGCAACGTGGCGGGTGTCGGGCAGGCCCTCCTGGAGGCCGGCGAGGACGCGATGCCCTTCCACCAGGGCCGCAACGAGCAGGCCATGGTCCACGCGGCCGTGGGCCACGCGCGCCAGCTCAACCGCCTGTCGGCCCAGGCGGTCACCACGTCGATCGGTCCGGGCGCCACGAACCTGGTCACCGGCGCGGCCCTGGCGACGATCAACCGCCTCCCGGTCCTGCTCCTGCCCGGCGACTACTTCGCCACCCGCGCCGCCGACCCCCTCCTCCAGCAGCTGGAGCACCCGACGGAGGCGGACGTGTCGGTGAACGACACCCTGCGCCCGGTCTCCCGCTGGTTCGACCGCGTCCACCGCCCCGAGGCCCTGATCCCGTCGGCCCTCCAGGCCATGCGCGTCCTGTCCGACCCGGCCGATACCGGCGCGGTCACCCTCGCCCTCCCCCAGGACGTGCAGGCGGAGGCCTTCGACTGGCCGGAGGAGTTCTTCGCCGAGCGGGTGTGGCGGGTACGGCGGCCCGCACCCGACCCCGTCGAGCTGGCGGAGGCGGTTCAGGCGATCCGGGGGGCCGCGCGCCCGCTGATCGTGGCGGGCGGCGGAGTCCACCACAGCGAGGCCGAGAACGCCCTCAAGGCGCTCGTGGACGCCACCGGCATCCCCGTCGCGTCCACCCAGGCGGGCAAGGGCTCCCTGCGCCACGACCACCCCGCCGACGTCGGCGGCATCGGCCACACCGGCACGGCGGTCGCCGACGACCTCGCGCGGACCGCGGACCTGGTCATCGGCGTCGGCACCCGCTACTCCGACTTCACCACCGCCTCCGGCACCCTCTTCCAGAACCCGGACGTGCGCTTCCTCAACCTCAACATCACGGCCTTCGACGCCCACAAGCTGGCCGCGCGGACGGTCGTGTGCGATGCGCGGGCCGGTCTGGAGGCACTCGCGTCGGCGCTGGCGGGCCACCGCGTTCAGACGGCTTACGAGGCCGAGTACGGCGTCGGCAAGGACCGCTGGGAGCAGGTGGTGGACGGGGCCTACCGCGCCGCCGACGAGAACGCCGTCCCCACCCAGACCCAGCTGCTCGGCGCGCTGGACGCGGTCGTGGGCGACGAGGACGTGGTGATCAACGCGGCGGGCTCGCTCCCCGGAGACCTGCACAAGCTGTGGCGGGCCCGCAGTCCGCGCCAGTACCACCTGGAGTACGGCTACTCCTGCATGGGCTACGAGATCCCGGCGGCGATCGGCGTCCAGCAGGCGACCCCGGACACGCCGGTGTGGGCGCTGGTCGGCGACGGCACGTATCTGATGATGCCGACGGAGCTGGTCACCGCGGTCCAGGAGGGCCTGCCGATCAACCTGGTCCTGATCCAGAACCACGGCTACGCCTCCATCGGCGGCCTGTCCGAGTCGGTGGGCGGCGAGCGCTTCGGCACGGCGTACCGCTACCGTGACCCGGTCGACGGTTCCTACACGGGTGCCCCGCTCCCGGTCGACCTGGCCGCCAACGCGGCGAGCCTCGGCATGGACGTACTGCGCGCCAAGACCGTACGTGAGCTGCGGGAGGCCCTGGCCACGGCCCGCGCCTCGGACCGCCCGACCTGCGTCTACGTGGAGACGGACACCGCGACCCCGACCGCGCTCCCGGCGGAGGCCTGGTGGGACGTGCCGGTGGCGCAGACGGCGTCGCGCGAGGCCGCCGTGGCGGCGAGGACGGAGTACGACCGTCAGGTCGCCGCCCGCCGCACCCACCTGTGACGGCCCCAGTCTCCGAGGGAGGAAGCTCCATGGCGAAGCCCGGCGACACCTCACGTGCCGCGACCACTCCCGCGCTCAACTGCCTGGCCTTCGCCCTGGACCGGGGCAGTCCGGTGCCGCTGTACTACCAGCTCGCCCGACAACTGGAGGAGGCCATCGAGCACGGCGTGCTCGCCCCGGGAAACCTCCTGGGAAACGAGATCGACCTCTCGATCCGCCTCGGCCTGTCCCGCCCGACCGTCCGCCAGGCCATCCAGACCCTGGTGGAGAAGGGTCTGCTGGTCCGCCGGCGCGGGGTGGGCACGCAGGTGGTGCACAGCCAGGTCAAGCGCCCCCTGGAACTCAGCAGCCTCTACGACGACCTGGAGGCGGCCGGTCAGGGCCCGGCCACCCGGGTCGTGCGCAACGAGACCGTGCCGGCGCCCGCCGACGTGGCGGCCGCGCTGTCCCTACCGGAGGGCAGCCCGGTCACGCTGCTGGAGCGGCTGCGCCTGACCCATGGCCAACCGGTGGCCGTCCTCTGCAACCACCTGCCCACCGACCTCCTCGACCTCGACAGCGGCCGTCTGGAGTCCACCGGCCTCTACCGCATGCTGCGCACCGCCGGCATCACCCTGCACAGCGCCCGCCAGACCATCGGCGCCCGCTCCGCCACCGCCGAGGAGGCCGCCCGCCTCGACGAACAGGAAGGTGCGGCCGTCCTGACCATGCAGCGCACGGCCTACGACGACACCGGCCGCCCGGTCGAGTACGGCAGCCACATCTACCGGGCGTCACGGTACGCGTTCGACTTCCAGCTGCTGGTCAGGCCCTGAGCAGCGGCGCACGGGCTCAGTTCACCCCGTCCAGCCGTGCCCGCTGCTCCCCCGTCAGCTCCAGGTCGACCGCCGCCAGGTTCTCCTCCAGCTGGGCCACCGACGACACCCCGGCCAACGGGATGACGGGCAGGTCGCTGCCGAGCTGCCAGGCCAGGACCACCTGGTTGACCGTCGCGCCCGTTTCCCTCGCCACCTCGGTCAGGACGCGCAGCCGGGGAGGCGTGCCCGGGTGGTCGAAGTCCGCGGGGAGGCGGTCCGGGTGGGCGTAGGCGCCCTTCAGGAGGGGTGAGTACGCGACCAGGGTGAGGGCGGGCTCCGCGCGCAGATAGCTCAGCAGGTCGGCGCCCGCGTGGCCGAGGCTGCCGTCGGGGAACAGGGGCTCCGGGACGTCGAGGCGGGGGCGCAGGTGGCTGTGGGCGTACTGGAGGACCTCGTAGCCGGGCAGGCCGGCCGCCGCCGCCAGGGCACGGGCCCGTTCCACCCGCCACACGGCGTGGTTGCTCACGCCGAGCAGGCCCACCGTGCCCTCGGCGACCAGTTCGGCGAATCCCTCCACCGTTTCCTGGAGCGGGACCTTGTGGTCCTCTATGTGCGCGTAGAGAAGGTCCAGCCTGGACACGCCCAGGCGTTCCCGGCTGCGTTCCGCGGACTCGCGGATCACCTTGGCCGACAGGCCCTCGCCGTTGTCGAAGTAGCTCGTGCCGGGGGCCAGGGGGCGGGCGCCGAGCTTCGTGGCGATGACGATCTCCTCGCCGATGCCGCGGCTGCGCCGCCACCGGCCGAGCAGTTCCTCGCTCTGGCCGCCCTGGCCGCCGTCCTCCCAGAACGCGTAGTTGTCGGACGTGTCGATGAAGTTGCCGCCGGCCTCGACATAGCGGTCGAGGACGGCGAAGGAGGTCTCCTCGTCGGTCCGTGAGCCGAACAGCATCGCGCCGAGGGCGAGGACACTGACCTCGCGGCGGGTCGCCGGGTCGGTGCCGATGGTGCGGTATCGCATGGTGATTTCCTCCCGTATGTGCCCTTCTTCGGGGCACACACGGCAGTGTTCATCTTGAAGCGCACTTCAAGTCAAGGGCCCGCGTGCTCACTTGGCGAACGGGCCCTCGAGCGCCGCCCATTGGAGCAACATGATCGTCTTGGCGTCGGCGATCTCCCCGCTACGGATCATCTCCAGGGCCCTGTGGAAGGGCAGTTCGAGGATCTCGATGTCCTCGCCCTCCTCATGGAGGCCGCCGCCCTCGTGGGTACGGGTCGACGAGGCGTACTCGGCGGCGTAGAAGCTGACGCGCTCGGTGACCGACCCCGGGCTCATGTAGACGTCGAAGACGTGGCGGACCTCGCCGATGGTGTGCCCGGTCTCCTCGACGACCTCGCGCCGTACGGCGATCTCGGGGTGCTCGTCATCGTCGTCGAGGAGCCCGCCCGGGGTCTCGATCAACAGTCCGTCGGGGTGCCCGTTGACATACACCGGGAAGCGGAACTGGCGGGTGAGCAGGACGGTTTCGCGCTCCGTGTCGTACAGCAGCATGGTGGCGCCGTTGCCGCGGTCGTGGGTCTCGCGCTGCTGGGTGCTCCAGGTCCCGTCGGCGCGCTGGATGTCGAAGGTCGTGGCCCGTTCGACGTACCAGTGGCTGGACAGCAGTTTCACCTCCCGGACCCTGACGCGCGGGTTGCCGGTCAGGTCCAGGCCGGTGCGGTCGAGTCCGGTGCGGCCCCTGCGGTCGGGGGTGTCGACGCCCTCGGTCATCGGACACCCGCCGGACGGGAGGAGAAGCGGGAGAAGTGCCAGTTGGTCATGACCGCTTCTACCATTTCGGTGCGGCTCGCGTCGCGTACCGCACCCCCTTCAAGAGGTCTCGAACGCACCGAGGTCCGGCGCCTGGCCCTTGTACGGCAGTCCGACGTTCACGCCCTTGTCGATCAGGGTGCTGTTGGTCGTGGGGCGGAGGTGGGGCAGTACGGGCAGGCTCCCGTCGGCCTGGCGGGGCGCGTCCCAGCCGGAGGTCGACACGCTCTGGAACTGGCCGTCCGAAAGGGTGACGCCCAGGTTCCAGGAGTTGTTCGCGGCGCTCGTGCCGGTCATGTTCGACGTCAACGTGCCGGTGTAGGCGAGGTTGTTGCGCAGGTTTCCCCGACCGGCGTCGGCGCCGCCGGCGTCGACTCCCAGCATGTTGAAGTCGGGGTGATTGCCGTAACCGGTGTTGTTGAAGTAGTCGTTGGCGACCGGGTGATGGTTGGCGTAGAACCCGGACGCCTTGTTGAGGAACGCCACCGACGTGCGCACGGTGTGCTTGACGGCGTTCGCGTCGTAGTCGCCGCCGTACCCGCCCGCCTTGAAGCCGGTCCCGTTGCCGGCCGCGGTGGTCGTGCCCGGCTTGTACCCGTTGCGCCAGGCCCAGGAGTTCTCGATGGTCACCGACGAGTAGGCGCTGATGAGGTCGAAGCCGTCGTCGGCGTTCCACCACGCGCGGCAGCCCCGGAACACGTTCCCGGGGTTGTTCGCGGAGATGTGCGCGCCGAACCCGTCGGCGTTCTCGCCGGCGCCGTTGGAGGAGTTGGTGTCGTAGTTGTCGTGCGAGTCGGAGTCGAGGACGAGGTTGCCGCCGCCGTTCTGGATGAACAGGCCGGGTCCCATGTGGTGGTGGGTGTCGATCTGTTCGAAGGTGTTGTTGCTGCCGGAGATCCAGATGCCCCAGGACTCGTGGTTGAGGTTGTTGTTCTGGCGGACCCCGGTGACCTCCAGCCCCTTGAGGTGAAGCCGGCTCCCGGTGACGTCGAAGCCCTTGATCCGGCAGTCGTCCGTCATGCCCGAGAAGTCGAAGACCGGCTTCTCCCCCGGGTAGGCCCAGTAGCGGATCGGGCTTCCCGAACTGCCGCTCTTGTTCAGGGTGATGGCGTCGACGCGGGCCGTCTGGCTCGTGCAACTGCTGTTGGCGCGGGTGTAGCGGTAGGTGCCGCCGCGGAAGTACACGGTGTCGCCGGGCTGGGCGACGGCCTGCGCATGGGCGATCGTCGCCCAGGGGGCGGCCTGTGTGCCCGCGGAGGTGTCGTTGCCGCCCGGGGCGACGTAATAGGCGTTCGCCGCCGCCGTGGTGTTGACGGCGCCCGAACTGGCCGGGATCGCGAGGGGGCTCAGGGCGAGCGCCGAGATCAGCAGCACCCGCCCGGCGAGCTTGGCAGAACTCATCGTCGACTCCTGGTTCATCCGTTGAGGAATCCGTCCATGGCCGCCGTGGGCCGCCGCGTGCTCTCGTCCCAGGCCGAGCTGTTGTAACCGTTGAACGAGGGGTAGCCCTCGGGCTCCCAGAAGAAGGTGCCGAGGCCGCCGAAGCCCTGGAGCCCGGTGACGAACGCCTTCAGCGAGTCCCGCACCTGGGTGGGCTTGCCGACCGGGCCGCCGTACTCCACCTGCATGACCGGTTTGCCGTAACCGGACTGGATGGTCTGCATGTTGGCCAGCACGCCGGGCACGTTGCCGCCCTGCGCGTACGAGGACAGTCCGGTGATGTCCCACCTTCCGCCGTTGTCCCGGTAGGCGTCGAGGAAGGTCCGGATGCTCGCCAGGTTCTGAGGCTGCGCCAGGTGCACCAACACCGGCGTGCTCGGGAAGACCTGCTTGGACATGTCGTACGCCGCGTTCAGCAGGCCGGTCATCTGGGCGGGGCGGCTGACGCTGCCGACCGGCCTGCAGATACCGGAGTTGGTCTCGTTGCCGATCTTCACCCAGGCCGGGGTGACGCCGTGGTACTTGAGGACGTTGCACGAGTGGTACACGTAGTCGTACATGGCGTCGAGCATCTGGCCGTAGGTCATGCCCGCCCAGGCCGCCGGCGGGTTCTGCACGCCGACCGAGTTCCAGGTGTCGCCGAAGTGGAAGCCGATCAGGACCTGCATGCCGGCGTCCTTGGCCCGCTGCGCCAGCTGGGCCGTCTCCTCGATGGAGCAGTGCCCGTTGGCCGGGTCGCTGGACGGGTTGACCCAGGTCCGCAGACTGATCGCGGTGATGCCGTAGCCCTTGAGGACAGTGAACAGGTCCTGGCGCACTCCGGCGCTGTTGTTCCAGTAGTAGCCCTGCGCCTCCATCTGCGGCAGCCAGCTGACGTCGGCGCCCCTGACGAATGTCGCGGCCTGCGCGGGGGTGGCCAGGGGCCCTGCGCCCAGGGCGAGCGCGCCTGCGCCGGCGGCTGCGCCGAGCAGGACACTGCGGCGCCGTAAGCCGGAGGGCTCGGGTCGTTCGGTGTCGGTCATGTGGGGGTTCCTCGGTTCGTCGGATCCGGACCGCGTGGCGGCCGGGGTGGGGGGGAGACGCTGCGGAACTTCGCCTGTAGGTCGCCGCAGGCCTCGGCGAGGTTGCCGCCTTGGGGGAGACCGTCCAGAGGGGCCGAAACACACGAACCCGGAACACAGGGACCCGGAACACACGAACCCGGGACACACGAAAAGGGCCCCCGCAGGCTTTCGCCCGCGAAGACCCTTCGCACCGTCGGGACGACAGGATTTGAACCTGCGACCCCTTGACCCCCAGTCAAGTGCGCTACCAAGCTGCGCCACGTCCCGGTGCGCTGCCCCGCGGTCGACCGCGGGAACGCGCGTACCGAACTTTACCCCACGCCGAGGGCCGGACCGAAGCGGGCACCGGGCGCGGCACAATCGACGTATGGCCAGTACATCCTCAGGACGGCAGACGGGCGCGCGGGACCGGGACAGCGAGGGGCGGGCACGCAACGCCCGGCCCCGGGACGGGCTCGGGCGGCCACTTCCGTACGGTGCCGACGGCGTCGCCCGGCAGCCGGAGGGCGTGGTGCGCAGCCCGCAGGAGACCGTGGCCGAGGCTCAGGAACTGCTGACCGCGGGGCGCCCGTTCCACGCGCACGAGGTCTTCGAGGACGCCTGGAAGTCTGGTCCCGACGAGGAGCGCGCCCTGTGGCGGGGGCTGGCCCAGCTCGCGGTGGGGCTGACCCATGCGGCCCGGGGGAACGTCACCGGCGGGGCGAGGCTGCTGCGGCGCGGCGCCGGGGCAGTGGAGGAGTGGGCCGCGTCGGCTGCCGGACGGGGACGACCGTACGGGATGGATCTTGCGGGGCTGGCGGACTGGGCCCGGCGACTCGCGGACCTGGTGGAGGAGACCGGCGCGAGCGTAGACGCGGCGGCACGGGCACCGAGGCTTTGCGGATAGGCCTCGTCGGGGCCGGGTCTGGTCGTCGGGCGGGTGCGGGTGAGTGGGGTGAGCGGGGGGTTGGTCGCGCAGTTGCCCGCGTCTCTGGGGAGTCGCAGCCACCCGCGCCACGGCGGACCGTTCGCCGCCTCGACCACCGTCCCGGCTGCGCGGACAGCCCCGCTGGACGCGGTGTACGTACTGTCAGTGGCGTGCGGCAGACTCGGGGTGTGCGAAAGATTCATGTCATCGGTATCGGCGCGGGCGACCCCGAGCAGCTCACCCTCCAGGCGGTCAGGGCGCTGCGGAGCACGGACGTGTTCTTCGTCCTGGACAAGGGCGAGGTGAAGAGCGATCTCACCCAGCTGCGCCGGGACATGCTGGACGCGCACATACCGGAGGGGTCGTACCGGGTGGTGGAGGCCCGGGACCCGGAGCGGGACCGCACCGCGGGGGGCTCCGCCTACTCCCCCGCCGTCGGCGACTGGCGCAGCGCCCGCGCCGACATCTACGAGCGGCTGATCGCCGAGGAGCTCGGCGATCAGGAGAGCGGCGCGTTCCTGGTGTGGGGGGACCCGGCGCTGTACGACAGCACGCTCGGTGTCCTGGAGGAGATCCTGGATCGGGGCTCGGTGTCCTTCGAGTACGACGTCGTGCCCGGCATCAGCAGTGTGTCGGCGCTGGTGGCCAGGCATCGCACCGGGCTGAACCGGGTCGCGCGGCCCGTCCAGATCACCACCGGGCGGCGCCTCGCCGAAGGCTTCCCGGAGGGCGTGGACGACGTGGTCGTGATGCTCGACGCCCACCAGGCCTTCCGCGCGTACGCCGACGAGGACATCGACATCTACTGGGGCGCGTACATAGGCACGCCGGACGAGATCCTCGTCTCCGGGCCCATCGCCGAGGCCGCACCCCGGATCGAGCGGCTGCGGGCCGAGGCCCGGGAGCGCAAGGGCTGGATCATGGACACGTATCTGCTGCGCCGCGACCCGAAGCAGCGGTAGACCCGCCTCCGGGGCCGCACCCGAGCGGACCGCCCTGACATGCACGGATGGCCCAGCGGTGTGATCGTGCCGTTGTGACAGTCGCCGAGGACACCGCACCTCCCGTCGCCGCCCAGCCGCCCGTGCTGGACGCTCGCCGCCGCAACGTCGTCTTCGTGACGATCATGCTGGGGATGCTGCTCGCCGCCCTCGACCAGACCATCGTGGGCACCGCGCTGCCGACGATCGTGTCGGATCTGGGCGGTGCCGAGCACATGTCGTGGGTCGTGACCTCCTACCTCCTCGCGGAGACCGTGGCGACCGTGCTGGTCGGCAAGTTCGGTGACCTGTTCGGCCGCAAGGTGGTCTTCCAGGTCTCGGCGATCGTGTTCATCACGGGCTCGTTCCTGTGCGGCCTGGCCTCGAACATGTCGTTGCTGATCGCCTGGCGGGCGATGCAGGGCGTCGGGGCCGGCGGTCTGATGGTCACGGCGATGGCGTTGATCGCCGACGTGATCCCGCTGCGCGAGCGTGGCAAGTACCAGGGCGCCATCGGGGCCGTGTTCGGGGTGGCCACGGTCATCGGACCGCTGCTCGGCGGGCTGTTCACCGATCATCTGACCTGGCGCTGGGCGTTCTATGTCAACGTCCCCATCGCGATCGTCGTGGTCTTCGCGGCCGCCCGCACGATCCCCGTGGTCAAGTCGGTCGTGCGGCCGGTGATCGACTACCTCGGCATCGCGTGCGTAGCGGTCGGCGCCGGCGCGCTGATCCTGGCGACGAGCTGGGGCGGCAACGAGTACACGTGGGGTTCCGGTGTCATCATCGGCCTGTTCGTCGGCGGCGTGATCGCGCTCGGGCTGTTCTGCTGGGTGGAGACCCGGGCGGCCGAACCGATGCTGCCGATGCGGCTGTTCGCCAACCCGGTGTTCACGGTCTGCTCGATCCTCAGCTTCATCGTGGGCTTCGCGATGCTGGGCGCGCTGACGTATCTGCCGACCTATCTCCAGTACGTCGACGGCGACTCGGCCACGGTCTCGGGGGTGCGGACGCTGCCTATGGTGATCGGCCTGCTCATCGCGTCGGTCGCGAGCGGCAACGTGGTGAGCAAGACCGGGCACTACCGGCTCTTCCCGATCGCCGGCTCCCTGGTGATGGGGCTCGGGCTGTTCCTGATGTCCCTGATGGGGCCGTCCACGGGGGCCTGGCTGGAGTCGCTGTACATGTTCGTGCTCGGCACCGGCATCGGGCTGTGCATGCAGGTCCTGACGATCGCCGTGCAGAACACCGTCGAGTACGCCGACCTCGGGACCGCGACCTCGGGCGTCACCTTCTTCCGTACGCTCGGCAGCTCCTTCGGCACCGCCGTCTTCGGCACCATCTACGCCAACTCCCTCACGCCCCGCCTGAAGGACGGCATCGCCGACGCCGTGCGGGCGGGCGGCGGCCTTGACCCGGCCGGTGTGGCCAAGGCCGCGACCAGCCCGGAGGGACTGCACGCGCTGCCCGCGGCCGTCGCGGCACCGATCATCGAGGCGTACGCCGAGACGATCCAGACCGTCTTCCTGTGGACCGTTCCAGTGGCCGCGGTCGGCTTCGTCGTCGCCCTGTTCCTGAAGCAGGTCCAGCTGCGCGACAGCGCGCGGGCGGGTTCGACCGACATGGGCGAGGGGTTCGCGTCACCGTCCGGGGCGGACTCGCAGCGGGTGCTGGAGGCCACCGTCGGGAAGATCATCGGCAGTACGGACCTGGACACCGCGCGCCGGATCATGGCGGACTCCGACACCCGGCTCGATGTCGCCGGGGCCTGGGCCGTGATGCAGGTGGAACTGCACACCCGGATGGTCGGCCATGCCGGTCTCGGCATGATCGCCGCGCGCCGCCGGCTGCCGCCCGAGGTACTGCTGCCGGTCTTCGACCGGATGGTCGAGGAGGGTTATCTGACCCGCGACGGCCATTTTTTCTCGCACACCCGGGCGGGCGCGCGCGAGGCCCGGGTCATCAGCACGGCGTGGGGCAACTGGCTGGCGGACCGGGTGCAGCAGGACATCGGCCGCCCCTCGGGCACGGACCTGCGCGCCGCCGTGGACACGATCGCCAAACGCCTCCTGGTGGAGGACCTCAACACCGGACTGCCGCAGCACACAAGGGAGTTGGCGGGCAGCACCACCGCCTGAAAATCCGTGTGCCCGACGGGACGGGTGGGCGCCATACTCGGGGGATGCCCCCCGCGCCCGCCCGTTTTCATGACCCCGGTTCGACGGCCTTCGACTTCAGTGGCTCGGCCCTCGTCCGCTGTCCACGCTGCGACGGGATCGCCCACTTCGAGCGGAGGACGTCCCCGGAACCCCGCGTGATCTGCCGCTCGTGCGGCCTGTGCGGGCCCGTGGACCGATGTGCCTGGCCCGCCCTGTGGCTGTGCGCCGGGACCAGGCACGGTGAACTGTGGGCCTACAACCTCGCCCACCTTGACCTGATCAGGCGGTTCGTGGCCGCCTCCCTGCGCGAGCGGGACCCGTGGTACGAGCACGGCCGGAAGATGACCTGCGTCGCCCGTCTGCCCTCCTGGGTCAAACGTGCCAAGAACCGTGACGAGGTACTCCGGGTGATCGACCGCATGCGGAGCTCGGTCATGGCGAGTTGAGGTCCAGCCACCGCTGGACTCCTGCCACGTCGGGCACGGTGGTCACCCCGTCCGGGAGGGGCGGGCGGCGTACGACCACCACGGGCAGGGCCAGTTCGCGGGCCGCCGTGAGTTTGGCGGACGTGGCTGTTCCTCCGCTGTCCTTGGTGACCAGGACGTCGACGCAGTGGTCGTGGAGGAGCGCCGACTCGTCGGCCACCGTGAACGGGCCGCGGGCCAGGAGGACTTCGGTGTGCGGGGGCATGGGCGGCTCGGGCAGCTCCACCGACCGTACGACGAAGTGCAGTTCGGCGAGGTGGGCGAAGGCGGCGAGTTCCGTGCGACCGGTGGTCAGGAACACGCGTCGGCCGAGGCTGGGCAGCAACTCGGCGGCCTCGTCGAGGGAGTCGACCGGATGCCAGCGGTCCCCCGGTCCGGGCCGCCAGCCCGGGCGGCGCAGCACCACCGAGGGCACGCCGGTCGCCGCGGCCGCCCGGGCGGCGTGGGCGGTGATCGCGCGGGCGAAGGGGTGGGTGGCGTCGACCAGTACGTCGACCTGCTCCTCCCGCAGCCAGCCGGCCAGCCCCTCCACCCCGCCGAACCCCCCGATCCGCACCTCCCCCGCGACCGCGCCCGGCCGGGTCACCCGCCCCGCGAGGGAGGTGGTGACGCGCACTCCCGGCCGCGAGGCGAGCGCGGCGGCCAGTTCGCGGGCCTCGGTGGTGCCGCCGAGGATCAGGATGTGCGGGGACATGGCGGGAAGCGTACGAGGTCGGGGGCGTGCGGCGGCAGGGCGGGTGTGCGACTTCGGCCGAGGGCCGCCCTCCTCCGGCGGGACATCCGGGGCGCACGACAACGGGCGTTCCCACCCGTCCGTGGTTATGGTCCGGGCATGGCATCCGTGCGCGCGGTACTGATCGACATCGACGGAGTTCTCACCGTGTCGTGGGAGCCGTTGCCGGGGGCCGTGGCCGCCTTGCGGGAGGTCCGGGAGGCCGGTCTCGGGGTCGCGCTGGTGACGAACACGACCTCGCGGACCCGGGCGTCCATCGCCTCGGTGCTGGCGGGGGCGGGGTTCCCCGTGTCGCCGGAGGACATTCTCACCGCGCCCGCGGTCACCGCGGCGTATCTGGCCGACCGCTGTCCCGGTGCCCGCTGCACGCTGCTGAACAGCGGGGACATCGCCGAGGATCTCGCGGGCGTCACGCTGGTCGGCGGCGAGGCCGAGGAGGTCGACGTGGTCGTCATCGGGGGTGCCGGGCCCGAGTTCGGTTACACCGCGCTCAACCTGGCGTTCGGGCATCTCCAGCGCGGGGCCCGGCTGGTGGCGATGCACCGCAATCTGTACTGGCGTACCGCCGACGGGCTCCAGCTCGACGCCGGGGCCTTCCTGGCCGGTCTGGAGAAGGCGGCCCGGACCGAGGCCGAGGTCACCGGCAAGCCGTCGCCCGCGTTCTTCGAGGCGGCGCTCGCCCGGCTCGGAGTGGGAGCGGACCAGGCGCTGATGGTGGGGGACGACATCGAGTCGGACGTGCTGGCCGCGCAGCGCGCCGGGCTCACCGGGGTGCTGGTGAAGACCGGGAAGTACCTCCCGGAGACCCACCGCTCCGCCAGTGGCACACCCGACCACGTGATCGAGTCCTTCGCGGGTCTGCCGGCGCTGCTCGGCGCGTCAGCGGAGCAGTAGCTGTACGCCGCCCACGACCGTCGCCGCGATCACCAGCTGTTCGAAGAGCCGCTGGTTGATCCGGTGCACCGCCCATTTGCCGAGCAACGCCCCGGGCACGACGAACGCCACGAGAGCGAGGTCGAGCAGCAGCGAGTGGCCGTCGATCAAGCCGAGGCCGACGCTGAAGGGCACCTTGGAGACGTTGACGATCAGGAAGAAGAAAGCCGAGGTGCCGAGGAAGCCGAGTTTCCGGAAGCCCGCCGACAGCAGGTACATCGACATCACCGGGCCGCCGGCGTTGGCGACCATGGTGGTGAAGCCGCCGAGGACGCCGTAGGAGCGGGCCTTGATCCGGCCTGTCCGGGTGGCGACCGAGTCGGGTTCCTCCTCCGTGTCGGCCGTGCGGCGGCGCCAGACCGTCACCGCGGCCATGAAGAGGAGGATCGCGCCGATCGACGTGCGGACGATCCCGTCGTCCGCCCATTGCAGGAACAGCGTGCCGGCGACCACGCCGACCGCGACCGCCGGGAACAGGCGCCACAGGGTGGGCCAGTGGGCGTGCCGCCGGTAGGTGAGCACCGCGAGCACGTCCCCGGCGATCAGGATCGGCAGCAGCGCGCCGGTGGAGGCACGGGCGGGCAGCACCGCGGCGAAGATCGCGAGGCTGACCGTGTTGGCTCCGCTCACGGCCGTCTTGGAGAAGCCGACGAGCAGGGCCGCGGCGGCGAGGGCGGCGAACTCCCAGCCGGAAATGTGCCAGAGCGTCATCGTGTCCATGCGGAGACCGATGCTAGGTGCAGGTATGAGATCTTGTAAGTGCCGTCTCGCCGTGTGGTCCTGTTGGCGCGCCTCCGCGGCGCCCGCTCCACCAGCACCGCTCCCGCTGGTGCCGCTCCACCAGCACCGCCCCCCGCTGGTGCCGCTCCACCCGCACCGCCCCCCGCTAGTGCCGCTCCACCAGCACCGCGCTTCCCTGCCCCACCCCCACGCACATCGTCGCCAGTCCGCGCGCCGCTCCCGTCCGGCGCATCCGGTGCAGCAGGGTCGTGAGGATGCGGGCGCCCGAGCAGCCGAGCGGGTGGCCCAGCGCGATCGCGCCGCCGGTCGGGTTGACGCGGTCGGGGTCGATACCGAGTTCGTCGACGCAGGCGAGGGCCTGGGCGGCGAAGGCCTCGTTGAACTCGGCCTCCTCGATGTCGTCGATGCTCCAGTCCACGCGGGCGAGCGCCTTGCGGGTGGCGGGGACGGGGCCGATGCCCATCACGTCGGGGTGGACGCCGGCCGAGGCGCCGGCGACGTAGCGGCCGAGGGACTCCAGACCGAGGTCGTTCAGGGCCTCCTCGCTGACCAGGAGGAGTCCTGCCGCGCCGTCGTTCATGGGGGAGGCGTTGCCCGCCGTGACCGTGCCGCCCGGACGGAAGACGGGCTTCAGGCGGGCCAGCTTGTCGTAGGAGGTGTCTTCGCGGATGCACTCGTCGCTGTCGACGAGTACGCCGTCGGGGCGCTCCACGGGGAGGAGTTCGTCGTCGAAGTGGCCGTTCTTGCGGGCCTCGGCGGCGAGTCGGTGGCTGCGCAGGGCGAACTCGTCCTGGCGTTCGCGCGGGATGCCGTAGCGCTGGGCGACCTCCTCGGCGGTCTCGCCCATGGGCAGCAGGCCGTGGAGTTCCTTCATCGCCGGGTTGACCAGGCGCCAGCCGAGCCGGGTGTCGTGGGTCTCGATCCGGTGCGGGAGGGCCTCGTCGGGGCGGGGCAGCACGAAGGGGGCGCGGCTCATCGACTCGGAGCCGCCCGCGAGCACGATGTCGGCCTCGCCTGCGGCGATGGTGCGGGCCGCGGTCGTCACGGCCTCCAGGCCGGAGGCGCACAGCCGGTTGACGGTGGCGCCGGGCACGGTCTCGGGCAGTCCGGCGAGCAGCGCGGCCATGCGGGCCACGTTGCGGTTGTCCTCGCCGGCCTGGTTGGCGGCGCCCCAGTAGACGTCGTCGACACGCGCGGGGTCGAGCGCGGGCACGTCGGCGACGAGGGCGCGGATCACTGTCGCGGCGAGGTCGTCGGGGCGCAGGGCGGACAGGGCGCCGCGGAGTCGGCCGATGGGGGTGCGGCGGGCGGCCGCGAAGTGGACGGGACGCACGAGGGGGCTCCTGACCGTCGTCATCGGGGGACCGAACAGCTTTAATTAGCACTGCTAGTTTCGGACTATAGCGCAGCGGGAGCAGACATGGCCGAGCACGTCCTCACCGGAACCCACGGCCCCCTCACCGTGCGCGAGTGGCCGCACGACCACGCCCGGTACATGGCCCTCGTGGTGCACGGATACGGCGAACACATCGGCCGGTACGAGGAGCTCGCCGGGGTCCTCGTGGCGCACGGCGCGGCCGTCCTCGGGCCCGATCACGCCGGGCACGGGAAGTCCGCCGGGGAGCGGGTCCTGATCGAGGACTTCGAGGACGTGGTCACGGACGTCCACGCGGTGGCGGACCTGGCCCGGGACGCCCACCCCGGCGTGCCCGTGGTCATGATCGGGCACTCAATGGGCGGTCTGATCGCCGCCCGTTTCGCCCAGCGGTACGGCACCGAGCTCGCCGCGCTCGTGCTGTCGGGGCCGGTGATCGGCGCCTGGGAGCTGCCCGGGGCGCTGCTCGCCCTCGACGAGATCCCGGACACGCCCATCAGCCCGGCCTCGCTGTCCCGCGACCCGGAGGTGGGCGCCGCCTACCGGGCGGATCCCCTCGTCTGGCACGGGCCGATGAAGCGGCCGACGGTGGAGGCGTTCGCCCGCACCCTGGAGACCGTGTCGCGGGGCGGTGACGTCGGCCCGCTCCCGCTGCTGTGGCTGCACGGCGACGACGACCGCCTGGTCCCGCTCGCCGGGAGCCGCGTCGGGGTCGAGCGGATCAGGGGAAGGACGTACATCGAGCGGATCTACGCCGGTGCACGGCACGAGGTGTTCAACGAGACGAACAAGGCGGCGGTCCTCGCAGACGTGACGGGCTTCCTCGACGGTGTGCTCACACCCTGAGACAACGCTGTTTGCACGATTACGCCCGGGGCACCCGCGCCCCCATGGAGTGGTTGCGTCGCGCCGCCTGCGTGGGAGAGGACCCCGAGCTGTTCTTCCCCGTGGGCACGCAAGGGCCCGCCCTGCGGGAGATCGCGGCGGCGAAACGCGTCTGCGCCCGCTGCCCGGTCGCCCCCGAGTGCCTCGACATGGCGCTCAGCAGTGGGCAGACCTCGGGCGTGTGGGGCGGAACCTGCGAGCAGGAACGCGACGAACTGCTCCGCACCGGCATTGACCATGCCAGAAGGAGGAGCACGGTATGACTGTGGTCAGGAGCACCCTGTCCGACTCGGCCCGCGAGACGGTCGGGGAGGCCCTGCAGAGCACCTTGGTGGATCTGATCGGCCTGTCGTTGATCGGGAAGCAGGCGCACTGGAACATCGTGGGCCCGCGCTTCCGGTCCATCCACCTGCAGCTGGACGAGGTGGTCTCGACGGCCCGTTCGTTCTCCGACACGGTGGCGGAGCGCGCCGCGGCCCTGGGTGTGCCGCCGGACGGACGGCCGGAGTCGATCGCCGCCGCCTACACGCTGCCCGGCTCGAAGAGCGGCTGGATCCGGGACGACGAGGTCGTCCGGCTGGTCGTGGAGACGCTGGAGGCGGCCATCGGGCGGCTGCGCGAGCGCATCGAGGCCACCGAAAAGGCCGATCCGGTCACGCAGGACCTGCTGATCGGCATCACCGCCGAGCTGGAGAAGCAGCGCTGGATGTTCGAGGCCGAGAACTGGCCCCGGGACTGACCGCCCCGCGACACCCACGGAAAGGCTCATGCGATGACCGACGCCCTCGAACTCGACGCGCTGTGGGAGGACTTCCACCGCGCGGTGAACATGACCTCGCAGGAACTGGCCGCCTGGCTGCGGGTCAGCGAGGCCGACGAGTCCGCCGAGCCGCTGCCGGAGCACGCGGGTGAGCCGACCGGGCAGCATGTCCTCGCGATCCTCCAGAAGCGGCGCACGGACCTGACCGACGACGACATCGAAGTCATGTACGAGGTCGTGGACACCGTCACCGCGGAGGCCGACGTGGTGAGGGAACCGGAGGCCGAGGAGACCCTGCGCAGGCACCGCCTGATGTCCGTCGGACACGATCCGCTGAGGCGGTGACCAGGGCCGAGCGCGTCGTACGGGAACTCGTCGGCGCGCATGGACGGACGTACGCCGCGGAGGCGGGCATCACGCTGAAGGACACCCCGCAGCCCTTGTACCGGCTGCTGGTGCTGTCCCTTCTGCTCAGTGCCCGCATCCGCGGCTCGGTCGCGGTCGCCACCGCGCGCGAACTGCACAGGGCGGGCCTGCGCGATCCCCGCCGCATGGCCCGGGCCACCTGGCAGGAGCGGGTGGACGCGCTGGGCCGCGGCGGCTACCGGCGCTACGACGAACGCACGGCGACCCAACTCGGTCAGGGCGCCGAGCTGTTGACCGAGCGGTGGGGCGACGATCTGCGCCGGCTGCGCGCGGAGGCGGACGGCGACGTCGCCGAACTGCGGCGCCTGCTCCAGGAGTTCCCCGGGATCGGGCCCGCCGGCGCCGACATCTTCCTGCGTGAGGTGCAGGGCGTCTGGCCGGAGGTCGCGCCCTGCCTGGACGGCAGGACGCTGGCGGGTGCGGAGCGGCTCGGTCTGCCGAAGGATCCCGACCGGCTGCTGTCCCTGGCCGGTGACGTCCATCCGGAGGTTCTGGCCGCCGCGTTGGTGCGTGCGGCGATCGACAGCGAGGTGGCCGAAGACAGCCTCCGCCGCGCCGGGTGACATGGCACACTGCTCGCACATTCTGTCGAGCAGGGGAGCTTTGTGTGACCGGGACCGAGTCGGCCGGCCGGCGGATCGACACGAGCAGGCCGCATCCGGCCCGGGTGTACGACTGGTTCCTCGGCGGCAAGGACAATTACCCCGTCGACGAGGAGCTCGGACGGCAGATCACCGCGCAGGGTGACGCCCCCCGGCAGGCGCGTGCCAACCGCCGCTTCATGGAGCGGGCCACCCGGGTCGTCGTACGGGAGGCGGGAATCCGCCAGTTCCTCGACATCGGCTCCGGCATCCCCACCGAGCCCAACCTCCACCAGATCGCCCAGTCCGCCGTACCGGACGCCCGGATCGTGTACGTCGACAACGACCCGATCGTCCTGGCGCACGCGGCGGCCCTGCTGCACGGCACCCCGGAAGGGGCGACGCACTACCTCCAGGCGGACGCCCGCGAGCCGCAGAAGATCCTCCAAGGCGCCTCCGCCGTCCTCGACTTCGAGCAGCCCGTCGCGCTGTCACTGGTCGCGCTGCTGCATTTCATCTCGGACGAGGACGGCGCGCAGGAGCTGGTGGACACTCTGGTCGACGCGCTGGCGCCGGGCAGTTGTCTGGTGCTGTCGGCGATGACGGCGGACTTCGATCCGGAGAAGGTGAACGCGGGCATCGCCGCCTACACGGCGAGCGGGGTGACCCTGGTGGCCCGCTCGCACGACGAAGTGAGCCGTCTTTTCAAGGGACTTGATGTGCTGGAGCCCGGGGTCGTGTCCCTGTCGCGGTGGCGTCCCGACGCGCGGGAGGACGACGAGCTCGTGTCGCTGTACGGGGCGGTCGGCATCAAGCGCTGAGCCCGCACACCCGCGTTCAGCCGAGCAGCCACCCGCCGTCCACGCTCAACTCCACCGCGTTGACCGAGGCGTTGCGCAGCAGGAAGTCGACGGCGTCCACCACGTCCGCCATGGTCGCGAGCCGTCCCGTCGGGGTCCTGGCCCGCAGTCCCGCCAGGACCTCCTCCGGCTTGGCCCGCCAGTAGGGGCTGTCCCCCACGACCCCGGGATGGATCGCGTTGACCCGGACGGGAGCGAGTTCTACGGCCAGGGAGTGCATCAGCCCGGTCACCCCGGCGTTGACGGTCGCCACCGTCGTCGCTCCCGGGTAGGGCCGCTCCTTGGCCTGTCCGCCGAACAGCACGACGGCGCTGTCGTCGTACAGCCGGGGCCGCAGTGCGTGCACCACGGCGGTGTAGCCGACGAGCTTGAGGGTGACGAGGTGGACGGCGGCGTCGATGTCGTAGTCGGTCACCCGGTTCTCGTCACGGGAGATGCCCGCGATCACCAGGTGGTCGACGGTTCCCACGTCGCTCAGCGCGTCCACGATCCCCTTCGGCCGCGCGAGGTCCAGGGCAAGACCCCGGGCGCCGATCTCCTTGGCCGCGGTGTCGGTGCGGTGGACGTCCCGTCCGGTGATCACCACCTCGTCGCCGCGCTCGGCACGCACCCGGGCGAACTCCCTGCCGATGCCCGAGGTTCCGCCGATCACCACCACGCCACTCATCGGGAAGCCTCCCTCAGGTAGTCCCAGTCCCGGGTGAACCGGTAGGAGTGCCGCACCGGCGGCTGCGGCGCCTGTGTCTCCAGCCAACGCAGCGGCCCGTCACCGGCGTTGGAGAAGCCGTGCACACAACCGGCGCCCGCCCAGGCGCAGTCGCCCGGACCGAGCCGGTGGCGGGTGCCGTCGAAGACCGCGTCCACCTCACCTTCGAGGAACAGGTACGTCTCCTCGAAGGGGTGGTCGTGCGTGCCCGCGACGCCGTCGGGCGCGTACTGCACCATGAACATCGTCGAGGCCACCGCGCCCAGATCGCCGTCGACCATCATCTTCACGGTGATCCCGCTGTAGACCAGGAGCGCGGTGCGCATGCTCGCCGACACCGCGAGCAGGTCCTGGGACTGCTTGCCGGGATCCATCTGGGCGGGTTCGAAGTGCCCGAAGGACCGGGTGCGCGGGTCGCGGACGTCGATGCGGACGGGCGGGCGCACCGGCCACGGAGGGACCGTCTGGGTGTCGTACCCGTACCGGGCCCTCGGTACCGGCGCGAGCATGTCCGCCCAGCGGGCGCCCCCGTCCCCGGCACCGCGCCAGGCGTGCGCGACGCCGGTCGGGAGGAGGCCGTAGTCGCCCTCCTCCAGCAGATACGACCCCTCGGGCACATCGAGGATCACGGTCCCGTCGAGGATGTGGAAGCTCTCCTCGTACGAGTGCACATGGGCCGCGAGGCTCCCGTCGGGGCGCAGCTCGCACACCCCGAAACCGGTGTGCGAGCTGCCGTCGGCCTCGCCGACCAACTCCCGTCGCCGGTAGCCGTGTTCGTCGTAGGACGGCTCCGGGAGGTCGGTGGCCCTGCGCACCAGGTGTCGCGTCACGCCCGGGCCTCCTTCGCGGCCAGCAGCCGGTCGCGGGACTCCTCGACCAGGCGCCGGGCGCGCGCCACGTCGGCCGTGAGCCTGCCGTCGCGCTTGCGGACGACGCCGTCGACGAGGACCGTCTCCACGTTGGACACGTCGGCGCTCAGGGCCACCGCGGCGGCCGCGTCGTGAACGGGGGCCACGTTCAGGGCGGTTGCGTCGATCGCGACGACATCCGCGCGCTTGCCCGGGGTGAGTGATCCGGTGCGGTCCTCCAGGCCCGCGACGTGAGCGCCGTTGCGGGTGGCGATCTCCAGCATCTGACGTGCCGTCAACATGGTGTCGGGGACCGGGATGTCGGCCTGCCAGCTGTCCGCGTTGACACGGGCACGCTCGGCGCCGAAGGCCGCGCGGATCTGGGTGAACATGTCGCCGGGCACGGTGGTGACGACGTCGATGCTGAGGGAGGGGCGCAGGCCGTGCTCGATCGCCTTCATCACCGGCGGCCAGCCGTGCCCCATCTGCGTCTCCACCTGCGGCGCGACGGAGACCGTACCGCCGCTGTCGGCGACCAGCCGCCACTCCTCCTCGCTGAGGTAGCAGCAGTGGATGTAGGTGGTGTCGGGGCCGAGCAGTCCGAGGTCGTGGAGCTGCTTGACCATGCCGAAGCGGCCGGCGAGCCGTCCCATGGCCACGTGCACGGTGATCGGGATGCCGAGTTCGCGGGCGAGGCCCCATTCGGAGGTGACGACGTCGTTGACGCAGAAGCCCGGTCCGCGGGTGGCGAGGGCGAGGGTGAGCAGGCCGTCGTCGGAGTCGGCGGAGAAGTACTCGGTGCGGATCCGGCGTACGTCGTCACCGGGGATCGCGATCTTGCTCTCGAACCAGTAGTCGGCGAGGGAGGTGTTGGCGCTGCCGTACGCGTACTGGGCGCGGATGCCGGCCTCCGTGAGAGCCCGGATCGCCGCGTCCGGGTGTTCGGGCGTGTTGTTGATGTGGGACCAGTCGACCAGCGTGGTGATGCCTGCGTTGAGGCACTCCAGGGCGCCCGCGAGGTTGGCCGCGTAGACGTCCTCGGGGGTGTAGAGGGGGGCGAAGGTGTCGAGGATGTCGACGAAGTAGTCGTCGAGGGTGGCGTCGGGCGCCACGTTCCGGATCGACGCCTCCCAGGTGTGGCGGTGGCTGTCGACGAAACCGGGGATCACGATGCGGCCGGTCATGTCGAGGACCTCGGCGTCCGCGCTGATGTCGCGGTCCACGGCCGCGATCCTCCCGTCCTCGATGAGGACGTCCCCCCTCGGCAGGTCCCCGATGTCGGGGTCCATGGAGAGCACGTGTCCGGCACGAAGGAGTATCCGATGGGTCATCGCGCTTCCTCCTCAGGGGCGTTCAGGGGGTGTTCAGTACGCGGCCAGGCTCCTGACGGCCGCCACGACCTTGTCGACGGTGGGGATGACCTGTTCCTCCAGCGCGTCCGCGAACGGCAGCGGCACGCACTCCCCCGTCACCCGCCGCACCGGCGCGTCCAGCAGCCCGAACCCCTCGTCGGCGACGACGGAGACGAGCGTGGCACCCCAGCCGCCCTGGTACGGGTTCTCCTCGACGGTCACCAGCCGGGAGGTCCGGGCGAGGGAGTTGAGGACGGTGGCCATGTCGAGCGGCACGAGGGAGCGCAGGTCGACGACCTCGACGTCGACACCCTCCTCGGCGAGCCGCTCCGCGGCCGTGAGCGCGACCGGCACCATCGAGGCGAGCGCGACCAGCGTCACGTCGGCGCCCTCGCGGACGACGGCGGCGCGCCCCAGTTCGACCACGTGGTCCGGCGGCGGGGGTGGCCCCTTGGTGGCCAGCAGCCCCTTGTGCTCGAAGAACACGACCGGGTCGTCGCTGCGGATCGCCGCCGCCATCATCCCCACGACGTCGGCGGGGGTGGAGGGTGCCGCGATCTTCAGCCCGGGGACGGTCAGGGCCCAGTTCTCGGTGGCCTGCGAGTGCTGGGCGCCGAAACCGAGCCCGCCGCCGTTGGCGGTGCGCACGACGAGGGGCACGGTGACCTGGCCGCCCGTCATATAACGCACCTTGGGTATCTCGTTGGCGAGGTAGTCCCAGCAACAGGCCAGGAAGTCGGAGAACATGATCTCCGCGACGGGCCGCATCCCGGTCATCGCGGCGCCCATCGCCGCGCCCACGATGGCCTGTTCGGAGATCGGTGTGTCCCACACCCGCTCGGACCCGAACTCCTTGTGCAGCCCCGCGGTCGTCTTGAACACCCCGCCCGCTTGGCCGATGTCCTCCCCCAGGCAGACCACGGACGGATCACGCCGCATCTCCCGCGCGATGCCCTCGGCGACGGCCTCCCGGTACGTGATCACGTCCGCCATGCCGCACCTCCGTCGGCCCATACGTCGGTGAAGGCCTCGCGGGGATCGGGCGGCGGCGCGTTCTTCGCGGCCTCTACCGCCTCCTGTACGACGATCCGCGCGCGCTCGTCGGCCTCGGAGACCGTCTCCTCGGGCACCCCGGCCTCGACGAGCCGCCCGCGGGCGATGTCCAACGGGTCGTGCTTGAGCCAGCGTTCGACCTCCTCGGCCGGTCGGTACGTCGCCGGGTCGGTGCGGCTGTGCCCGAAGTGGCGGTAGGTCTCGGCCTCCAGCAGGGCGGGCCCGTCTCCGGCCCGGGCCCGCCGCGCCAGCCGTGCCACCGTCTCCCGGACGGAGACGACGTCATTGCCGTCGACGACCTCGCCGGGGATGCCGTACGCGGGCGCCCGGTCGGCGGCGGGCCGGGGCACCGCGGTGACGTCGGCGATCGGCGTGTACTCCATGTACAGGTTGTTCTCGCAGACGAACAGCACGGGCAGCTTCCACACGGCGGCCAGGTTCAACGCCTCGTGGAAGGCGCCGATGTTGGTGGCGCCGTCCCCGAAGAAGGCGACCGCGAGCTGTCCGGTGCCGCGCAGCTTCGCCGACCAGGCGGCACCGACCGCCATCGGGAGGTGGGCGCCGACGATGGCGTAGGAGCCGAGCATGTTCGTGGCTGCCTTGGTGAGGTGCATGGAGCCGCCCTTGGCCCCGCACAACCCCGTTGCCCTGCTCATGAGTTCGGCGAGGCACTCCTCGGGGGTGGCGCCCCGGGCCAGCGCGTGGTGGTGGCCGCGGTAGGTGGCGAAGACGTAGTCGTCGTCGCGCAGGGCGGCGCTCGCGCCTACGGCGATCGCCTCGTGGCCGGCGGCGAGGTGGGTGGTGCCCTTGACGAGGCCCTGGAGGAACAGGTCGTGGGCGGCCTTCTCGGTACGGCGGATGAGGGCCATCCGCTCGTACAGGGCGAGGAGTTCAGCGGTGTCCATCGCCGGTCCCCTGATGTCCGTCAGCGGTCCCTGTGTTCACGGTGTTCGGGTTGTTCACGGTGTTCAGGTGGGACTGCGCCTCCCGGGCGGTGTTGAGCTCGCCGCCCACCGTCCAGTACTTGCGGCCCGCTACCAGGAGTTCCTCGGCGGGGAACTTGGTGATGACCTCGCAGCCGTCGGCGGTGACGACCAGTTCCTCCTCGATCCGGGTGGCGGACCAGCCGTCGGCGGCGGGCCAGTAGGTCTCCAGGGCGAACACCATGCCCTCTTCGAGGACCTCGGGGTGGTCCAGGGAGACCAGGCGGCTGAAGATCGGCTTCTCCCAGATGGACAGGCCGACGCCGTGGCCGTACTGGAGGGCGAAGGCGGCGGTCTCGTCGGCGAAGCCGAACTCCTCGGCGCGCGGCCACACCTGGACGATGTCGGCGGTGGTGGCGCCCGGCCGGACGAGGGCGATGGCCTGGTCCATGTACTCCCGGCAGCGGACATAGGCGTCCCGTTGGGCGAGGGAGGCGCTGCCGACGGCGAAGGTGCGGTAGTAGCAGGTGCGGTAGCCGAGGTGGCTGTGCAGGATGTCGAAGAAGGCGGGGTCGCCGGGGCGGATCAGGCGATCGCTGTAGACGTGCGGGTGGGGTGAACAGCGTTCGCCCGAGATGGCGTTGACGCCTTCGACGTACTCGCTGCCGAGGTCGTAGAGGACCTTGCTGACCAGTCCGACGCACTCGTTCTCGCGGATGCCGGGGCGCAGGTGGGCATAGAGCTCCTCGTAGGCCGCGTCGACCATCGCGCAGGCCTGGGCGAGCAGGGAGATCTCGTCGCCGGTCTTGACGCGGCGGGCCTCCAGGAAGACCTGCTGGCCGTCGACGACGTCGATGCCCTCGGCGCGCAGGGCGGCGAGGACGGGCATCTCGGCGACGTCCACGCCGAGCGGTTCGCCGGCGAGGCCGTGGGCACGCAGTTCGGCGGCGATCTTCGCGGCGACGTCCTCGGCGATCCCGGCATCCGGGTGGAAGGCGCCGCGCAGGGTGGAGATACCGGCGCGGGCTCCGGTGGGCGGGCCGCCCTTGCCGTCGCTGTAGTCGAGCCATGGGTTGTAGAGCTGGTGGTGGCGGGCCGCGGAGCCGAAGTCCCAGACGATGGGTTCGCCGCCGCGGACCAGCAGGGTGAAGCGGATCAGCTTGTCCATCGCCCAGGTGCCGATGTGCGTGGCGGTCATGTAGCGGATGTTGGCGAAGTCGAAACTGAGCACGGCACCCAGTTCGGAGCGGTTCAGCGTGTCGTGGAGCCGGGCCAGGCGCTGTCGGCGCAACCGGTCCAGGTCTACGCGCTCTTCCCAGTCGACGGCATTGGGGCCGTAAGTGCGGATCGCCATCGCGACCACCCCCACCATCGAGTCAACGACCGTCCACAGGGAGTGTCAAGTGACACTGAACGGTTTGGCTGTCACGGGATGGTGTGGCTCGATACGAACCAGACACCCACGGCCGGTTCGTCGCCGTCGTTGCGATAGCGGTGGGGGGTCGTGGACTCGAAGCAGACGGCGTCGCCTGGGCGCAGGACCTGCTCGTCGAAACCGAGGGTGAGGACGAGTTCACCGGAGGTCAGGTAGCCGTACTCGGTCCCGGCATGCCGCATCAGACCACCCGAACCGGAGGAGGAGCCGCCGGGCCGGTACGTGACGAGCAGGAAGTCCACGTCCGTGCCGGGGACGTGCCCGAGCCGCTCCCACACCACGCCGGAGTCCAGTTCCAGCACCTCCCGCTCACCAGGGGTGACCAGGGGGCCGATACGCCGGCCGGGATCGGCCGAGAAGGCCGCCAAGGCGTGTACGACGGTCAGCTCGCCCACGGCCACGGAGGTCTCCTGCCCCTCGAAGAGGGATTCCACCGAGATGCCGAGAGCCGTGGTGATCGCGTACAGCGTGCTCACCGACGGCTGGCTCTTTCCGGTCTCGATCTGGGAGACCAGACTCGCGGAGACGCCGACCTCGCGGGCCAGGGCGCGCAGCCCCAGGCCTCGCTCCAGACGGGCCTGCCGGATGCGTGCGCCGACGGCCGGCACGGGGGCAGGGGACACGGGCGACCTCCTCTCCTGTGCAGCCCCATTGAACAACCCGGCCCGACGCCCGGGAAAGACCTCCCGCCTCCCGGGGGCAGGGACGCAGCCCCCGGGTGGTCCGGGAAGCGGCGAACTTCCGGTCGCCCCGGGAAAGACCTCCCCCCGGGGAGCAACGCAGCCCCTGGTCGTCCGGGAAGCGGGGAAGTTCCGGTCGTCCGGGAAGTGGCGCAACCCCGGGGTGTCCGGGAAGCGGGGAAGTTCCGGTCGACCGGGAAGAGGCGCAATTCCGGGGTGTCCGGCGAGCGACGTACTGCCGGGTCATCCGGAGAGCGACGGAATCCCGGGTCGTCCGAGGACGAGCGCGCATTTTCCTGGAGAGAACGTCCGCGCCACCGCAGAGAACCCCGGCGCGACCCGGGCAATGCCGAGCGGACGCCCCCTGGACCGCCGCCCGCACCCGGAATGCAGTTCCTCCCGGCCGTGGCCCTCGACGTTCGAGCACGACGTGCGGGGAGCCGTACCGGTCGGCGACGGGCCCGCGTCATACGACGATGAGCACGCGCATGCCCCGGCAGCGGCCGCCCGCGCCCGAGAAGGTGCGTCCCCGTCATCCGAGAGAACACGCACCCGGCCCAGGCACGGGGGCCGCCTCTCCCGCCCCCGAGCACGAAGCCTCGTCATCCGGCGAAGAGCACGAACACCCCCGGACAGGCCGCGCCCCCTCCGGCCGTGTCCGGCCAAGAGCACGCACACTCACCACTCACCCCGCGGCAGCCCACCCGCACCCCGACCACAACTCCCCCCGTCACCCGGGAAAGAGCGCCCGCACCTCCCACCCGTACTCCGCCCGCGGCCCCGCGTGCAGTTCACCGCCGAGTGCCGTCACCCGCTCCTTCAGGCCGACGAGCCCGAAGCCGCCCCCGTGAGCCGCCGGAGGCAACTGGCTGCCGCCGCGCCCGTCGTCGGAGACCGACACCTCCAGGCGCCCCTGCTCGTGGCGCAGGCCGACGGTGACCTCGGTGGCGTCGCCCGCGTGCCGTCGTACGTTGGTCAGGGCCTCCTGCACCACCCGGAAGGCGGCCGCCTGGACCTCGTGCGGGAGGTCGTCGGGCACCGCGGCTTCGCGGTGCAGGGTGGCCTTCTGGATGGGGCTCGCGAAACCCTCGACGAGACCGTCGATGCCCGCGAGGTCGCCCACCGGTCGGCGATCGGCCGCGTCCCCGGTGTCGCGCAGCACGCCGACCGTGCGGCGCATCGACGCCAGCGCCTCGGTCGCGGCCCGTTCTATACCGGCGAGGACAGGGTCGAGTTCGTCCGCGCCGGTGTCCGCCATCATGCGCGCCACCTGGGTCTGCACCAGGATCCCGGTGACATGGTGGGCGACGAAGTCGTGCAGGTCGGCGGCGATGGCCAGGCGCTCCGACCGCCGGGTCTCGCTGACAGCGACGGTCCGCCGGTAGTCCTGGGAGCGCAGATACGCGGCGAACGCCACGGTGAGGCCGACCAGGACGAACCCGATCAGCATGTACGCCAGCATGAGGTCGTTGTCGTCGAGGAAGGGCCGTACCGGCAGCGCGAGCACGGCACCGCCGTCGAGCGACGCGCATGCCATGACCGAGGTGCGCGGGCAGTGCCGTACTGCGACGAACAGCAGGCACAGCAGGATCACCACCTCACCCGGTCCGAACAGGGCACCGGTGCGCAGCACCGAGTCGACCGTGCACAGGAGGGAGGCCACGGCCGGCACGACTGCGCGCAGTTGGGGGGTGAGCCAGGGTGGGCGCCGGTGGGCCGGCCACAGTACGGCGGCGGTGCCGAGCAACAGCACGGCCGCCTGCGGCCAGCCGACACCCCTGTCAGTGCCCGAGGCGAGGAGGTCGACAACGGCCGCTGCGACGAGGGCACCTATGCCTGCGGCCCCTACACAACCCCGGGCGGAAACGGACTTCATGCCACTCACCGTATGTGCGGCCGCCGCGCGCTGGATCGGCCGAACGGTCGAGACAACGCCGCGCCGGGCCCAACGATCGTGGCCGTTCGGCCGAGGCGGGCGCCTGCTCCCGCGGGCGAGAGTGGAGCCACTTCCGAGGAGACGCCTCTCCGCCGGAGGCACTTCCTCCCTCTCCCCTCTGGAGTACGCGATGCAGAGCAAGTACCTCGTCGGTACCGTCGGCGCAGTGGCCGGCGCGGCCGTCGTCTTCGGACTGGGCGGCCACTTCCTGGCCGGCACCGAGTCGACCACCTCGCTGGACACACGGAGCACGGCGTCCGTCGGCGGCCACAAGGCGCTCGCCGCGTACGTCGTCGAGGGCCGGACCCAGAGCAAGTACCACCCGTTGCCGTGGGTCGGCGTGAAGGTCACCGACGTCTCCTGCCCGAGCGGGCTGAAGGCCGTCGCCGGCGCCACCCTCACCTGTACCGGCAAGAAGAGCGGCGGCGGGACCGTGGACATACCCGTCAAGGTGGTCAAGGCCTCGGCCAAGTCCGTCACCTGGAAGTTCGACCGCTAGCAGAGGACCGGCTCACGTGATGAACACCGTCCTGGCCGGTTACGGCCTCGTCAAGAAGTACGGCTCGACCACCGCGCTCGCCGGGGTGGACGTCGAGGTCCGCGAGCGCGACTCGCTGGCGATCATGGGTCCGTCCGGCTCCGGCAAGTCCACGCTGCTGCACACCCTCGCGGGGATCGTCCGCCCGGACGGCGGCGAGGTGCTGCTGCGGGGCGAGCGCATCGACCGGCTCGGTGAGAACAGACTGAGCGCCCTGCGCCGCAAGCGGTTCGGGTTCGTCTTCCAGGCGGGTCAGCTGCTCCCGGAGCTGCCCGCCGAGGAGAACGTGGCGCTGCCGCTGATGCTGGAGGGCATGCCCCGCAAGCAGGCTGTCGAGCGGGCCCGCCGCTGGTTCGCGCCGCTGGGCCTCGACGGCCTCGCGCACCGCAGGCCCGGCCAGCTCTCGGGCGGTCAGGCCCAGCGCGTGGCGATCGCCCGGGCGTTGGCCGTCGAACCGGACGTGGTCTTCGCGGACGAACCGACCGGCGCCCTGGACCAGGCCACCAGCACGGAGGTCGTCCGGCTGCTGACGTCGGTCACGCGGCAGCAGGGCGCAGCCCTGGTGATGGTCACCCATGACGCGGAGGTCGCCGCCCACTGCGACCGCGTCCTTCAGGTTCGCGACGGCCGGATCAACGGCCACAGCCAGTACACGGTCGCCTGAGCGGCAGGAGATGTCATGCGTTCCCCCGTCCCACCCCTGACCTGGCACATCGTCCGGTCCTCCGGCCGCCGCGGCTTGCAGAGCCGGCTGCTTGCGGCCGGTGCGGCCGCCGTCGGCACATTCGTCCTGCTGGTGATGGTCGCCGCCGCCCTCGGCTCCGGCGCCCGCGCCGACCGCACCGCCTGGCGCACCCCCGAGCCCACCAGGCACGGCACCGCGATCCAGGCCCTGGCGACGACGTACATCCGCCATGAGCCCGTCAGCGTCGTCTCCCTCGCCCAGCTCCCCGGGCGCCGCGGGACCCCCGCGCCGCCCGGCCTGGCCGCCTTCCCGGAGAAGGGCGAGGTGTACGTCTCCCCCGCCCTGGCCGCACTGCTGCACCGGCTGCCCGGGAACCAACTCGCCGACCGCTTCCCGAAGGTGTCCTCGTACGGCACGATCGGCGCCGCCGGTCTGGCCTCGCCGGACGAACTGGTGGCCGTCGTCGGGCGCGCCCCGACCGATCCTTCGGTTTCTAAGGCGGCCGAGGTGTCCACGGTGTATGACATCGACCAGGCCGCGCGTGCCGAGATCACCGGTTTCTCGGGCACCCACGCGAGCCTGTTCACCACCTACGACCAGCAGACGGCGCTGGTGGGTGTGGCACTGCTCGTGATGCCCGTGGTGGTCCTCTCGGCGGCCTCCGGGCGGCTCGGCGCGGCCCGGCGCGAGCAGCAACTGGCCGCTCTGCGACTGGCCGGGGCGACTCCGCGTCAGATCATCGGCATGACCGCGCTGGAGACCGCGGCGCTCGGCGCGGCCGGTGCCCTGACCGGTGCGGTCCTGTACGTCGGGTCGCTGCCCCTGCTGGCCGAGATCCCCTACGGCATCGGCGGCTGGTACGTGAGTCAGCTGTGGGTGGGGCTGCCGTGGCTGGCTGCGATCGTGGTGGCGGTCACCGGGCTCATCACGGTCAGCGCGGTGTCGATGCTGCGTCAGGTCGTGACCTCGCCGCTCGGGGTCGCCCAGCAGGCCGACCCTCGGCGGACCCGGATCATCCGACTCGTGCTGTTCGTGGCGGTCCTGTTGTACCTGTGGAGTTCCACCGACGGCGGGCAGTTGTCGACCCGGCAGGTGCTCGGCCTGCTGCTGCTGTTCTACGGGGCGTTCTGGCTGTTCGGGCCGTGGGTGGTGGACCGGCTCGGCCGCCTGGTCAGCCGGTTCGCGCGGGGCCCGGCGACCCTGCTGGCGGGCCGTCGTCTGAGCGATGATCCCCGGGGCGCCTGGCGCACGGTCAGCGGTCTGGTGCTGGCCGGGTTCGCGGCGGGGTTCTTCGCCGTGAGCATGGTCGGCATGGACGGCTCGGCCTACCGGGGCCAGGTCGCGGTGGTCGGCGCGCACTCCTCCGAGGTCCGCACACTCCTGCGTGACGCCGGTGTCACCGCCACCGTCGACACGGTGGGCGAGGACGACTGGGACGGGTTGTTGCCGGGCACGTCGGGCGTGATCGCCCACATATCCGGCGGCGGGCAGGCCCGTCTCGACACCGCGGTCACCGCCCTGACGTCCGCCGACCCGGCACGACCGCCCTTCACCCAGGACTACGCGACGGCGGGCGACCGCACCGCCATCGGTCGCTTCGCCGAGGTCAGCACGGCGACTCTGGCTCTGAGCTTCCTCAACGCCACGACCTCGGCCGGCCTCACCGCCGCCGCGGGTGTCCTGGACCGGCGCCGGATCTACGGCCTGCTCCGTCTCGCCGGCACGCCTCTGAAGGTGTTGGACCGGGCCCGTGTCCGCGAGACCGTCATCCCCCTGGTCGCTCTGGCGGGCGGCACCACCGCCACCGGCGTCTATGTCTCCTCCCGCCTCAACGAAGCCTTCGGCGCCTCGATCAATGTGAAGGGCGCACTGGAGCTGGCCGTGTGCGTGGCCGTGGGCGCGCTGGCGATGTTCGCGGCGATCGGCGGCAGCAGGCCGTTGCTCAGGAGGGTGACGGAGGGCGCGGCACGGAGCACCGACTGAAGCGTCGGCACCACCCGCGGACAGAAGCGCAGCATCCCCGATCACCCGTCGATGCGGCCACCACACGTCACGCCCCCGCCCGCCCCACCGAAGCGACCACGCATCCACCCCGCCCTCCGTCCACAGCCGCACCGCACCCGCCCCCCCTGAGGCATGATCGACCCATGACGAGCCCCACCCCGCCGGCCGCGCCCATCCGTGTGCTGATCGCCGACGACCAGGACATGGTCCGTACCGGCTTCCGCTTCTTCCTGGACGCGCAGCCGGACATCACCGTGGTCGCCGAGGCCGCGGACGGGGAGACCGCGGTGCGGCTGGCCCGGGAGGTGCGGCCCGATGTGTGTCTGCTGGACATCCGGATGCCGAAGCTGGACGGGCTGGAGGCGACCCGGCTGCTGGCGGGACCCGGTGTCGCCGATCCCATGCGGGTGGTCGTGGTCACCACCTTCGACCTCGACGAGTACGTCTACGGCGCGCTGCGCGGCGGTGCCTGCGGGTTCTTGTTGAAGGACTCCGGGCCCACGCTCCTCGCCGAGGCGGTCCGTGCCGCCGCGGCCGGTGACTCGCTGGTCTCCCCGTCGGTCACCGTGCGCCTGCTCCGGCACGTCACGGCGGTCCCGGCGCCCGAGCCGGTCGTGGCGGCCCGCCCCGCCCCGGACACCGAGCCCCTGACCGACCGTGAGCTCGACGTGGTCCGCCTGGTCGCCCTCGGCCGTACGAACGCGGAGATCGCCGCCGAACTGTTCGTCTCCCTCTCCACCGTCAAGACCCACCTCTCCAGCGTCCAGCTCAAACTGGCCGCACGGAACCGCGTGGAGATCGCCGCCTGGGCCTGGCAGCACGGGCACGCGCGGCCGGAGGGCTGAGTCACTGTTTTTTCTTCGCCCCCAGCAGTTCTTCCAGCCGGTCGAACCGCTCGTGCAGGGCGTGCATCGTCTCGGAACCCACACTGTGCAGACGTTTGTGCTCCCGCGCCACGAACCAGGTGGCGAGCGCCGCCGTGACCATGCCGTACGTCGTGATCCCGACGACCATGACCACGATGCCGACGACGCGGCCCCACCAGGTCACGGGGTAGAAGTCGCCGTATCCGACGGTCGTCGCCGTCTCCACCGACCACCACAGGGCCTTCGGGTACGAGGTCAGAGTGGCGCGCCGCGCTCCCTCCTCGGCGACGACCACCGCCCAGGAACCGGTGAGCATCACCATGAGGAGCACGAGCGTCGCCCCGCCCGCCGCCCTCCGATGCAGCGAGCGCCCGTCCCGGCCGAGCATCAACTCGGCCACCCTGGTGAGGAATCCGGGCAGCATGCTCACTCCTCGAAGTCCTTGGGCGGGGCGGGCGTACGGGGCCAGTGTCACCGCCGAGAGGGCGCCCGGCACCTCGGGCAGGGCGTTCGAGTCGCGGTTTGCGGGACAAGCTGATCATCGGACGGCACAATGGCGGCAACGGCCGCAGGCGCGAGAAGGAGCACAGTCGTGAGCGAGAGCCACACCCCGTCGGGTGCGTCGGCGAGGCTGAACACAGGTGTGGCGCACAACGCGCGCGTGTGGAACTACTGGATCGGCGGCAAGGACAACTACGAGGTCGACCAGCGGGTCGGCGACCATGTCGCTGGAATGTTCCCGATCATCAGGGAGATCGCCCGCGCGGACCGCTGGTTCCTGGGCCGTTCGGTGCGCTTCCTCGCCGAGGAGCAGGGCATCCGGCAGTTCCTCGACGTCGGCACCGGGCTGCCGACCGTGGACAACACCCACGAGATCGCCCAGCGCATCGCGCCCGACGCCCGGATCGTCTACGTCGACAACGACCCCATCGTCCTCGTCCACGCCCGCACCCTGCTGACCAGCACTCCCGAGGGCGTCACGGACTACATCGACGCCGACGTCCACGACCCGGCCGCGATCCTCGAACGAGCCTCGCAGACTCTGGACTTCAGCAAGCCGGTCGCGGTGATGATGCTCGGCATCCTCAACTTCGTCCTCGACACCGAGGAGGCGCGCCGGATCGCACGCGAGATCATGGCCTCGATGCCCGCCGGCAGCCATCTGGCCCTGACCCACCCCACGTTCGACGCCGATCTCGGCGGCGAGGGCCAGATCCCGGCCATGAAGTTCTGGAACGAGAACGCCACTCCGCCGATCACGGCCCGCAGCGGCGAGGACATCGCCACGTTCTTCGAGGGACTGGACCTCCTCGAACCGGGCCTGGTCTCCTGCTCGCAGTGGCGTGCCGAGCCCGACTCCCCGCCCGTGGTACCGCAGTTCGGCGCGGTGGCCGTGAAACCCTGACGAGGGATCCGATCGGCCGAGCCCGTCGTGGAGGACGTATGACCACCCTTGCCGACCCCGTACCCGGGGGCCGTCCCGGGGACGTGGACCGGGCCACCGCACTGAGTGAGGAGCTGTCCGCGAAGGGCGTGCACGGTGTGGTCCTGGCGTATGTCGACACCGCGGGAATCTGCCGGGTGAAGACGATCCCGGCGGCGAAGCTGGCCTCCGCCGCCGCCTGGGGCGTGGGCATGTCACCGGTGTTCGACACCTTCCTGGCGAACGACTCCATCGTCACCACGGACACCCTGGGCTCCCCCGACGGCGATCTGCGTCTGTACCCCGATCTCGACCGGCTCGTGGCCCTGGCCGGGCAGCCCGGCTGGGCGTGGGCGCCGGTGGACCGGATCACCCAGGAGGGCGAGCGTCATCCGGGCTGTTCGCGCACGGTCCTCAGGCGGATCGTCGCCGAGGCGGCCGAGCGGCACGGGATCACCTTCGAGGCGGGCATCGAGATCGAGTGGGCGGTGGGCCGGGGCCCGGCGGCGGAGGGTGACTTCGTGCCCGCCGTGTCGGGACCGGCGTACGGCGCCACCCGGCAGGTGGAGCTGAGCGACTACGCGGCCGACCTGCTGGCCGCCTGCGCCGAGCAGGGCATCGAGGTCGCGCAGCTCCATCCCGAGTACGCGGCCGGGCAGTTCGAGATCTCCACGGATGCCCTGGACCCGGTGGCGGCGGCCGACGTCAGCGTCCTCGTACGGCAGACGATCCGTGCGGTGGCCCAGCGGCACGGCCTTGCCGTCTCCTTCGCCCCGGCCGTCTTCGCCGAGGGCGTCGGCAACGGCGGCCATCTGCATCTCTCCGCCTGGCGCGACGGCGTGAACCTGCACTCGGGCGGCAAGGGCCGGTACGGCATGACGCGCGAGGCCGAGTCGTTCGTCGCGGGTGTCCTCGCCCATCTGCACGCGCTGACGGCCCTGACCGCGCCGAGCCCGGCCAGCTATCTGCGCCTCAAACCCTCCCAGTGGGCCGGGGTGTTCACCGCCTGGGGCCGTGAGACCCGGGAGGCGGCCGTGCGCATCGTGACCGGCACGGCGGGCCTGACCGACCGGGCCGCGAACCTGGAGCTGAAGCCGGTGGACCTGGCCGCGAACCCGTATCTCGCCCTCACCGGCCTGATCGCCGCCGGACTCGACGGGCTGACCTCGGCCATGCCCCTGCCCAGGGAGATCACCGGCGACCCGGCCCTGCTCCCCGCCGACCAGGCCACCGCCATGGGCGTACGCCGGCTCCCGACCTCCCTCTCCCAGGCGGTACGGGCCTTCCGCGCCGACGAACAGCTGCGGGCCGCGCTGGGGCCGGCCCTCGCCGACGCCGTGGTCGCCGTGCGCTTCGGGGAGAGCGATTCCGTGGCGGACCTGGACGACGAGCAGATCGCGGCGGCGTACCGCTGGAAGTACTGAGCATGAGCGGACGTGTCCACGAGGCCCTCGCCGCCGCCCGGCTGGTGGACCACCACTGCCACGGGGTCGTCACCGGCGAACTCGACCGGACGGGCTTCGAGTCGCTGCTCACCGAGGGCAGCGCCTGGCCCGGAATCTCCCCGTTCGACAGCCCCGTCGGTGTGGCGGTCCGGCGTCACTGCGCTCCCCTGCTGGACCTCCCCCGCCACGCGCCGCCCGACACCTATCTGGCCCGCCGCGCCGAACTCGGCCCGCACGAGGTCAACCGCCGTTTCCTGACCGCCGCGGGTACGGACGTGTTCTGCGTGGACACCGGGTACCTGCCGGAACGTCTCTCCACCCCGGCGGAGCTGGCCGGGGCCGCGGGCGGGACGGCGTACGAGATCGTGCGGCTGGAGAGCGTCGCGGAGGCGGTGGCGGCGCGGGGCGTGGAGCCTGACGGGTACGCGGACGTGTTCCGCGCGTCCTGTCTGGAGGCGGTCGGGCGCCCGGGTGTGGTCGGAGTGAAATCCGTGGCGGCCTACCGCACCGGCTTCGACCTGGACCCGGTGCGCCCCTCGGACGCGGAGGTCACCCGGGCCGCCGCCGAGTGGCTCGCCCGCGGGGGCCGGCTCGCCGATCCCGTTCTCGTACGGCATCTGCTGTGGACCGCCGTGGACCTGGGGCTGCCGCTGCAGCTGCACACCGGGTTCGGCGACAGCGACATCCGCATGCACCGCGTGGATCCGACCCACCTCACCGACTGGCTGCACCTGACCGCGGGCACCATCCCGGTCCTGCTGCTGCACTGCTGGCCGTACCAGCGGCAGGCCGCCTACCTGTCCGCGGTGTTCGAGCAGGTGTATCTGGACGTGGGTCTCACCCTCCACCACGTCGGCCCCGCGCGATCCCGGGCGATCCTGGCGGAGGCGCTGGAGATCACGCCGTTCCGCAAGCTGCTGTACAGCTCCGACGCGTACGGAGTGGCCGAATTCCATCTGCTCGGCGCGCTGTCCTTCCGGCAGGGGCTGGCCGCCCTGCTCCAGGAGCGGGTGGACGCCGACGAACTGAGCCTGCCGGACGCCTTGCGCATCGCGGCCTGGACGAGCGCGGACAACGCCCGCCGCCTCTACGGACTTCCCGCCCCGTCCCCGTCCCACCAGGCGGGCGCGACTGAGCGCCCGCCGTCCCCGGAAAGTATGATCTAGCAATGTCTGACTTGACCGAAACCACGCCCGGCTGGCTGAGCGCCGACGATCTCGAGCAGGCGCGCGCCCGGATGCCCATCCTGTACGTCGAGGCCGTGCCCGTGCGCGTCGACGACAGCGGCGAAGTCACCAGCGTCGGCCTGCTGCTGCGCATCGGACCCGACGGGACGGTCAGCCGGACTCTGGTCTCCGGCCGCGTTCTGCACCACGAGCGGGTCCGGGACGCCCTGTTGCGCCACCTGGAGAAGGACCTGGGACCCGTGGCGCTGCCCAGGATCCCGTCCTCGCTCCAGCCGTTCACGGTGGCGGAGTACTTCCCCACTCAGGGGGTCACGCCGTTCCACGACCCGCGCCAGCACGCGGTGTCCCTCGCCTACGTCGTCCCGGTGGCCGGCGACTGCCGGCCGCGGCAGGACGCCCTGGACCTGGTGTGGTTCAGCCCGCAGGAGGCCCTGTCACCGGCGGTGGCGAGCGAGATGCCCGGCGGTCACGGAGTGCTGCTCAAGCAGGCGCTGGCCCACGTGGGCTGCTCGATCTGAGGCCTGCCCCCGGTCAGTCGGTCTCCTTGCGCTGCGTCGTGCCGGGCTCGCCGCCGTCCCTCGTCCACTCCACGACGAGTTCGTCCTTGCTGCCGAAGCGGACCAGGTGGCTGCCGACGACGCCCTCCAGGAGATCGAGATGTTCGGACTCCGTCTCCAGCGTCAGCAGCAGCGCGCCCTCGGTGGCGGTGAGGGAGCCCTTGCCTCCGTTCTGGAAGAGCAGGCTGCCCTCACCGCTGTCCTCGTCCCACGTGGTCTGGCTGCGACGCCCGAGGTGCGAGGCGAGCTGCTTGGCGTAGCGGTGCGGGCGTTCGGTGGCGACGCGGGCTTCGGAGCGGGGCATGGGAACTCCCAGGGTGCGGTGGTGCTGTACGGACTCGTCGCTGCCGCAACACCGGACGCCCCACGCCCATTCCGCACACCGTGGGGTAGATGTGCGGCCTAGGCGCGGGTCTCGCTCGTCATGGAGAACTCGTCGGCCTCCGCCAGGTCGAAGTCTCCGTGGTCGCTGCCCAGGCCCTGGGCCACCAGTGCCGCCGCGGCACTGCCCAGGATCGCCGCCTCGCGTGGCGTACGGCCCAGGCTCATCCCACGCAGGAAGCCCGCCGAGAAGGCGTCGCCGCAGCCGGTGCTGTCGACGACCTCGACCTGGAAGGCGGGGACCGTCTCCGTGCCGTCGGCGGTGACCAGGAGGGCGCCGTCGCCGCCGCGGGTGACCGCGACCAGGCCCACTCCACCGGCCAGGAACTTCTTCGCGCCGGTCACCACGTCCTGTTCCTCGCTGAAGCCGAGGACCTGGTCCTCGTTGGGGAGCAGGAAGTCGACGTACGGGAGCAGCGGTTCGATCTGGTCGAAGGTGCCGAGTTCGCCCGGGGCGAGGAGGTCCACCGAGGTGACCACGCCGTGCTCCTTGGCGTACGCCAGGATGCGGGCGGCGACCTCGGCGCCTATCAGCTCGGGGCCGCCGAGGTGCAGGTGGCTCGCCTCGGCGACCGCGTCCCAGGGCACGTCGTCCAGGCCGTAGGTGATGTTGGCGCCGAGCAGGTGGAGGGTGGGGCGGTCGCCGTTGGGGCGGATGGGCAGGACCGTCGCGGAGGTGGAGGTGTCGATACGGCGGACCAGCAGCCCGGTGTCGATCCCCGCCTTGCCGAGGAGCTGTGTGAGCAGGTCGCCCGTCGGGTCGGTGCCGATCGCCCCGGCGGTGCGTACCGAGGCGCCCAGCTTGGCCAGGGTGAGGGCGGTGCCTGCGGCCGTGCCGGCGGCGGTCATACGGATGTCCTCGACCAGGGTCGCGCCCTGGCCCTCGGGTATCTCCTCGACCGGCCGGACCAGGACGTCCAGCACGTGCACGCCCATGGTGACGACGTTCATCTGTTCCCCTCCTGTGCGGATTGCGTGGTGCCGTAGTTGCGGGCGAGGGCGGCCTCGATCACCGCGATCTGCTGCTGTTCGTCGAGGAAGCGCGGTGTACCGAGCGCGGCCGCACGCTGGTAGACACCGCAGGCCCACTCCAGGAGCAGCGCGTGCTCGACCGCCTTCTCAAGGGTCGGGGCGTGGGTGACGGCCCCGTGATTGGCCATCAGGGCGGCGCCCCGGCCCTCCAGCGCGGTGAGGACCGACTCGGCGAGTTCCGGGGTGCCGAAGGTGGCGTACGGCGCGACCCGGACGGTGCCGCCGAGGGCCAGCAACTGGTAGTGGACGCAGGGCAGTTCGTCGAGGACGAGGGAGAGTGCGGTGGCCATCGGGGCGTGGGTGTGCACGACGGCGCCGGTGCCGTAGCGGCGGTAGACGCCGAGGTGGAGGTCCAGTTCCGAGGTCGGCAGCAGGCTGCCGGTCACGATCTCTCCGTCGAGGTCGACGACGGTGACCTGGTCCGGGGTGAGCTCGGCCAGGACGGCACCGGTCGCGGTGATCGCCACGCGGTCCTCGACGCGTACGCTGACGTTGCCCGCCGTACCGATGAGCAGTCCCTCGGCTCCCAGACGGCGACAGGCGTCCGCCACGGCGACCCGCTCCTCGCTCAGCACCGGGCTTGAGTCGGTCATGCGCGCGACGCTAACCTAAACCTGAAACAAAGTCACGTTCACGTTCGGAGGTTGTCACGTGAGGTCGTCGCGTGGGTGAGCGGAGGTCGTCCCGTGGCTGAGCCCGCCCCGGACGCCGACCCGGCCGCATGGATCGCCTCCCTGCGCCGCACTCCCCAACAGGCCCGCAGCCGGGCCCGGTTGGCCAGGGTGCTCGAAGCCGCGGAGCGCATCCTGGTCGAGGAGGGCGTCGAGTCGCTCACCACGACCCGGATCGCGTCCGAGGCGCGGGTGTCGGTCGGTTCGCTGTACCAGTACCTGCCCGACCGGGGGGCGATCATCGAAGCGCTCGCGGCCGGCTACTTCGCGAAACTGGAAGCGGCGATGGACGCCCTCGTCGAGGCCGCGGCCGCCGAGCACTGGGAGGACCCGGTCGGTGTCCTCATCGACGCGTACGCCGAGATCTACCGCACCGAACACGGCTTCCGCGCCCTGTGGTTCGGCAGCGGACTGACCGAGCGGACCCGGGCCGCGGACCGCGAGCACAAGCACCGGATGGCCGACGGGATCCGCCGCATCCTGCTCGCGCTGCGACTAGCCGAGGACGACGAGACACTCGCCCGCGTCTGCCACACCGCGATCCTCGCCGCCGACGCCCTCGCCCAGGAGGCCTTCCGCCGGGACACGAAGGGAGACACGGCGCTGCTGGAGGAGGCGAAGATCCTGCTGCGCGGATATCTCACGGACATCGCGGCGCGGTACAGACTGTCCTGACACCATCGGGACAACGGGGGTCTCATGCAGCTCACCTTCACCGGCCGAGTGGTCGAATGGCGGGGCCCGGCCCCCTACTACTTCGTGCCCGTGCCCGGCCAGGAGTCCGCCGACATCGGTGAGGTGGCCCGGATGGCCACGTACGGCTGGGGCGTGGTCCCGGTCGAGGCCCGGATAGGCGAGGTCACCTTCACGACATCGCTGTTCCCGAAGGACGGCGGCTATCTGCTGCCGCTCAAGCAGGCGGTGCGCCGGCCGGCGGGGCTGTCGGCGGGGGACGCCGTGAGGGTGGAGTTGACGGTCCGCTTGTAGCGGCCGCCGGCACGGACCGCGCCCGCACTCGCGTCAGCACCGGCGCGGGCTGTACGGCGCCCCCGGCCGAGAACCGCGATCGCGAGCCCCGGTCCACGGCCGTCGGCGCGGTCATCCGGTCCTGCCGGTTCTGTTGGTCCTGCCGGTCCTGCCGGCGTCGGCACACGACGTCCTCGGCCGGCTGATCACGCCGCCCACGTATCGTTCAGCCGTGACCGACAGCGAGCCCCTGCGGCTGCCCGACATGCCCTTGCACGACCCGTTCGTCGTCGCCGACGAGGAGACACGGACGTACTGCCTCTACACGTCCAACGAACCGTCCGTGTCGGGTGTCGAGGGCGTCGGGACGATGGTCTACCGCAGCCGGGATCTGCGGGACTGGACGCGGCCCGTCGTGGTGTTCCGGACGGACGAGCAGGAGGGGATCTGGGCGCGGGACGGCGGGTGGGCGCCGGAGGTGCACGCGTGGGGCGGCAGGTACTACCTCTTCACCACCCTGCACGACGAGGGCCGGGTGCTGCCGGTGCCGCCCTCCGGGCGCTGGGGTACGCCCTTCCAGCTGCCGAACCATGCGCGCGGCACGATCACCGCCGTGTCCGACTCCCTGCTGGGCCCCTTCACCGTCGTCGACCCGTCCGGGCCGACCCCGCCCGCGCATCTCATGACCCTCGACGGCACGCTCTACGTCGATCCGGCCGGGCAGCCCTGGATGGTGTACGCGCACGAGTGGCTGCAGACCGTCGACGGGACGATGGAAGCCGTGCGGCTGGCTCCCGATCTGACCGGGACCGTCGGCGAACCGGTGTTCCTGTTCAAGGCTTCGGACGCGTTCTGGCTGGGTGAGCAGATCCCCGCCGGCGTACCGCACCAGCTCGCGCCCTACGTCACCGACGGCCCGCAGCTCCACCGCACCCCCGACGGCGCGCTCCTCATGCTGTGGTCGACGTACGAGAAGAACAGGGCCGGAGCGGACGGCACCGTGAGCGGCGGCTACGTGCAGACCTACGCCGTCTCCAAGTCCGGTGAGCTGACCGGTCCTTGGCAGCAGCGCCGACCGCTGGTCCGGGACGACAGCGGGCACGGCATGCTGTTCCGGACCTTCGAAGGCCGACTGATGATGATCCTCCACCGTCCCTTCGAGAACGCGCGCGGGAAGCTGTACGAGATGCGGATCGAGGGCGACGAACTACGGGTGCTGCGGCAGTGCACCGACCTCGACGGCGACGGAATCGGCCCCTGAGACCCGCGTTCCGCGCGGCGGTGACCGCCTGGTCCCGTGCGGCGGTGGCACCGGCACGGCCCAGTTCCCGCCGTAGGGCCGTCAGGTTCGCGCGGTCGGTGGCCGTGGCGCGCCGCGCGGCCTGCGCCGCCGCCAGGGGTTCCAGTTCCTGGCGGACCTCGGAGATGTGGGCGAGGTCGGTGATGTCGACCTCCGTGGCGAAGGTGCCGCGACGGGGGTACACAGTGATCAGCCGCGCACGTCCTGCGGGCATGGCTGGACCGGTGGCCCTGCGCACCAGCCCTCCGTGACGACGGAGCTGCGTGAAGCACTCCAGGGCGCCCCCGGTTCGGTCGTGGACGTCTCGGCGAACCGCACCACCCTGGAGCTGAGCGGCCCGTCCGCCCGGCCGGGGGTGTTCCACCGGCCTGCCCCACGCAGCGGAGACCGGCGGCGCCGGCCGGGTCGCCGTCACTCGCGGGTCACACGAAAAGGGCCCCCACAGGCTTTCGCCTGCGAAGACCCTTCGCACCGTCGGGACGACAGGATTTGAACCTGCGACCCCTTGACCCCCAGTCAAGTGCGCTACCAAGCTGCGCCACGTCCCGGTGCCCGTCTGACCTGGGGTTTCCCCTGGCCGAACGCGCAGAGAAACCATACCGCACTCGGGTCGGTGGTCGCGCACTCCTTTCTCCGCTTGACCTCAAGTTTGGTCGAGGTTGCACGATCGTCCGCGTGACGATCACCGAGCAACGTGGACGGACGTACGGCTACGAGGACCCGCCCCGGCTCATGGGGCTGATGACGGGCGACGAGAAGCACGGACCGGCGGCCACGTCGACGCTGGACGTGCTCTGGGTGCTCTACGACCGCGTGCTGCGGGTGCGCGCACGGGCTGGACGCTCGGTCGCTGCGGGAGCGGGTCGGCGCCTTCCTCACCCCCTGGACAGGCCCAGCTCCGGATACGCGTCGAGCAGCCGGGGCGGGGCGGCCTGTCGCCAGGAGTCGGCGAGGATGTCCCGCAGCTCGCCCTCGTCCTCGATCGCGGAGAGACGTGCGCGCACCCAGGCGAACTGCGCCTCGTGGCCGGCGATCCAGAACTTCCCGGGCTCGGCCAGCACCAGCTCGTCGCGCTCCTCCTTGGGGCAGCGCACGGCGATGGAGGTCTCGTCCTCGGGCAGCGTGGCGAACATCTTGTCCGCGACCCGGAACGTGGGCATGCTCCAGGCGATCTTCTCCGTCGTGTCCGGCAGGGACAGGGCGATACGGCGTACGTCTTCGGCGTCCGGCATGACAGGCACCGTAGCGGCTGCCTCTGACAATCACCTGGTCGGAGCGGGCGCCACGAGTCGCTTGTAGTAGAGGGTCGTCGGCCGCAGCACCCCGCCGGGATCTGCCGCGTAGTCGGGGATGACGCCGGCCCGGGTCCAGCCGGCCGCTCCGTAGAGGCGCTCGGCGGGGCTGTCGGTCTCGGTGTCCAGGTGGAGCAGAGTGATTCCGGCCGAACGGGCGGCGTCCTCCGCGGTGCCCAGAAGCCGCCGCCCGAGGCCGTTGCCGCGCGCGTCCCGGTGCACCATCAGTTTGACCAGCTCCGCGCGGTGGCGGGAGTTGGGCTTGTCGGGGAAGGCCAGACTGACGGTACCGACCGCGCGGTGCCCGTCGTACGCCGCCCACACCGCGAGGTGCCCCGCGGCCGCCGCGCTCGCTCGCTCCTTCCACCAGGCGACGGCCGCCGCGCGGTCCATCGGCGAGAGGAAGCCGATGGAGGCGCCGCCGGCCACGGTGTCGACCAGCAGGTCGGCCAACTGGTCTGCACAGTGGTTCAGTTGCACCTCGTTCAGGCGGGTGACGATCACGGCAGGACCACCGCCAGCACGTACCGCGCCGCGTCGGGGCCCGCGCACCGGAACCGCGTCGGTCCCCACACCCGCAGCCGCAGACAGTCCCCGGTGCCGAGGTGGTGCTCGACGTCCTGGGCGGTCACGTCGAGCGCGCCCTCCAGAACCCAGATGTGCTGCTCCAGGCCGGGCACGGGCGGCCGGTCGTAGGCGATGTCGGCACCGGCGGCGAGCCGTCCCTCGACGAGTTCGCCGCGCAGTCCGGAGTGCGGCGGCGACACGGACCGCCGTACGAACCCGGAGGCCCGGTCCTCCCACACGGGCTGGTCGGCGCCCCTGACCAGCAGAGCGGGCGCGGCCTCGACCTCGCTGAGCAGTTGGGACATGGTCCGTCCGTACACCCCGCACAGCCGGTTCAGCAGCGAGGCGGTGGGGCTGATCTCCGCCCGCTCGGCGCGGGAGAGGGTGGACCTGCTGACTCCGCTGCGCTCGGCCAACTCACCCAGGGACCAGCCCTGTTCGGCCCGCAGCTCGGCGAGTCGGACGCCGAGGCGGGTGTCGACGGGGTCGGGTCCGGGTTCATCGCGTTTCACATTCGGGATGCTATCCCACATACGAGAAACCCGTCGGCGTGGGCCGGCCCGCTACTCCGCGGCAACGGCTCCGAGCGCGTCCAGCACAGGACGGATGAGGGGGTGCTCCTCGGCTCCCCGCCGTACGGCCGCGAAGACCCGGCGGGTCGGGGCCACCCCGTCGACCGGCCGTACGACGACTCCGGCGAGGTCCATACCGATCAGTGCCGAACGCGGCACCAGCGCCACCCCCGCGTCCGCCGACGCGAGTGCGACCACCGCGCGGAAGTCGTCCGAGGAGTGCTCCAGGCGTGGCTGGAAACCGGCGTGCTCGCAGGCGAGGACCACCACGTCATGGCAGGGGTTGCCCGGGTAGGGGCCGATCCACGGGTCCTTGGCGAGCTCGGCCAGCGGCACCTCGCCCGCCTCGGCCAGCCGGTGGCTCACCGGCACGACCGCGTCGAAGGGCTCGGCGTACAGCGGCACATGCGCGAGACGGGGGTCGTCGGCGGGCGGGGCCCCGCGGTACTCCACCGCGACCGCCACGTCGACCTGCCGGTCAAGGACCATCGGCAGGCTGGCGTCGCCCTCGGCGTCCTGGACCCGGAGGTGGATGCCGGGGGCCGTCGAGGCGAGGCGGGCCACCGCGGGCGCCACGACCAGGGCGATCCCGGTCGCGAAGGAGGCGACGGTGACCGTCCCGGCCGCGCCCGAGCCGTAGGCGGCCAGCTCGGCCTCGGCCCGCTCCAGCTGGGCGAGGACCGCGTTGGTGTGGCTGAGCAGGATCTCGCCCGCAGGGGTCAGCCGTACGCCCTTGGCACCGCGCTCCACCAGACGGTGGCCGGTCTCCTGCTCCAGGGCCGTGAGCTGCTGCGAGACCGCCGAGGGCGTGAGATACAGCGCGGCGGCAGCCGCAGTGACCGTGCGGTGGTCGGCCACCGCACGCAGGATGTGGAGCCGCCGTGCTTCGATCATGGGATCGATTATCGCAATACGTCCGGACTAGGCCCCCAGCTCGGCCCTGGCCGCGACGAAGGCGTCGACCGCACGGTTCACGTCGTCCGTGGAGTGCGCGGCCGACAGCTGCACCCGGATGCGTGCCTGCCCCTGCGGTACGACCGGGTACGAGAAGCCGATCACGTACACGCCCCGTTCCAGGAGCAGCTCAGCAAGGCGTCCCGCCTGCGCCGCGTCCCCGATCATCACCGGCGCGATGGCATGGTCGCCGGGCAGGACGTCGAAGCCCTCCTCGGTCATACGGCGCCGGAACAGCGCGGTGTTCTCCCGCAGCCGCACCCGCAGGTCGTCCGCCGACTCCAGCAGGTCCAGGACCTTCAGGGAGGCCGCGGCGATCACCGGGGCGAGCGTGTTGGAGAAGAGATACGGCCGTGAGCGCTGGCGCAGGAGCGCGACGATCTCTGCGCGGGCGGCCACGTAGCCGCCGGAGGCGCCGCCGAGCGCCTTGCCGAGGGTGCCCGTGATGATGTCGACGCGGTCCATGACGCCGTGCAGCTCGGGGGTGCCGCGGCCGCCGGGGCCGACGAAGCCGACCGCGTGGGAGTCGTCGACCATGACCATGGCGTCGTGGCGGTCGGCGAGGTCGCAGATCTCCTTCAGCGGCGCGACGTAGCCGTCCATCGAGAAGACGCCGTCGGTGACGACCAGCCTGCGGCGGGCTCCCGCGGCCTCCTTCAACTGCCGTTCCAGGTCGGCGAGATCACGGTTGGCATAGCGGAAGCGGCGGGCCTTCGACAGCCGGATGCCGTCGATGATCGACGCGTGGTTCAGGGCGTCGGAGATCACCGCGTCCTCAGGGCCCAGCAGGGTCTCGAAGACACCGCCGTTGGCGTCGAAGCAGGAGGAGTACAGGATCGTGTCCTCCTGGCCGAGGAAGCTGGACAGCCGCGCCTCCAGCTCCTTGTGCACCTCCTGGGTGCCGCAGATGAAGCGGACCGAGGCCATTCCGTAGCCCCAGCGGTCCAGGGCCTCGTGCGCTGCGGCGATCACCTCGGGGTGGTCGGCGAGGCCGAGGTAGTTGTTGGCGCAGAAGTTGAGGACCTCGCCGGGGCGGCCGCCCGCGGCGACCCGCACGGTCGCGGACTGCGGGGTGTCGATCACGCGCTCGGGCTTGTGCAGTCCGGCGGCGCGGATCTCGTCGAGGGTGGCGCGCAGGTCGTCGCGCACGGAGTCGAACATCGTCAGTCCCTAAGTCAGTTGGTCCAGAAGTCCGTTGGTCCAGAAGTCCGTTGGTCCAGAAGTCCGTTGGTTCAGTCCAGTCAGCTGGTCCAGTCGAGTCAGCTGGTCCAGTCGAGGATGACCTTGCCGCCGCGGCCGCTCGCCGCGTCGGCGAACGCCGCCTCGAAGTCGCGATAGCCGTACCGGCCGGTGATCACGGGGGCGAGGTCGAGGCCGCCCTCCAGGAGGACCGACATCGCGTACCAGGTCTCGAACATCTCGCGGCCGTAGATGCCCTTGATGGTGATCATGGAGGTGACGATCCGGGCCCAGTCCACCGGGAACTCCGCGGCCGGCAGTCCCAGCATCGCGATCCGGCCGCCGTGCGTCATGTTGGCGATCATGTCGCGCAGGGCCTCCGGCCGCCCGGACATCTCCAGGCCGATGTCGAAGCCCTCGCGCAGCCCCAACTCCCTCTGCCCGTCGGCGATCCGAGCGTCCGACACGTTCAGTGCGAGGCTCACGCCGATCTTGCGGGCCAGTTCCAGGCGCTCCTCGCTGACGTCGGTGACGACGACGTTGCGGGCACCAGCGTGCCGGGCGACCGCCGCCGCCATCAGACCGATCGGCCCGGCTCCGGTGATCAGCACGTCCTCGCCGACCAGCGGGAAGGACAGCGCGGTGTGCACGGCGTTGCCGAACGGGTCGAAGATCGCGGCCACGTCGAGTTCCACGGGGACGCGGTGCACCCAGACGTTGGCGGCGGGCAGCGCGACGTACTCCGCGAAGGCCCCGTCCCGGCCGACACCGAGTCCGACCGTGGCCCGGCACAGGTGCCGCCGCCCGGCGAGGCAGTTGCGGCACTTGCCGCACACGAGGTGCCCCTCGCCGCTCACCCGGTCCCCGATCCGGATGTCCGGGACGTCGCGCCCGGTCTCCACGACCTCGCCGACGAACTCGTGTCCGAGCACGAGCGGGGTCCGGATCGCCTGCTGGGCCCACCCGTCCCAGGACCGGATGTGCAGATCGGTGCCGCAGATGCCGGTGCGCAGCACCTTGATCAGTACGTCGCCGGGGCCGACGGCCGGCTCCGGGACGTCCGCGAGCCACAGCCCGGGCTCGGCCTTCTCCTTGACCAGCGCCTTCAAGGTACGGCTCCTGTGGGTGCGAGGGTGGGTACGAGGGGTGGGTACGAGGGGTGGAAACGCCCAGCAATCTGCCGTACGACACCGTCCTGGTCCATCGAGGATTTCTTAAGCGGTGCCACAGCTCCGCTTCACGCCCTCGCACGAGCCTCGGGACCCGGGCCGACCGACGACAAGCCTGCGGCGTCGCTCACCGGGGTGAGCGCCCGCGGAGTGCCTGTGTCAGCCGCGGTACCCGCCGACCGGCCGAGGCGAGACGTGAACGAGACGTGAAGGGCGCGGGCGCCCTTCTGCGGCGGCAGGACGCTGGTGCAACGGCGTCAGGCGTAGCGCTCCTCGAAGTCCGGCTGGGGCCTCGGCGGAGTGGGCTGCGGCATCGCGCTGTCGGGCCTGCTGGTCCTGGTCGTGCGGCCCGTCGCCGACTGGCGCGCCGCCTGGTGGGCCGCCGCCGGGCTCACCGCGCTGCCCGCCGCCGCCTCGTGCAACACACGGCAGGACGAGGGGCCGGCCGCCCACCACGGGTGGGGGCAGCGCGAGGCCCCGCACACACCGCTGGTTCGGTGCGCTGTTCGTCAGCTACACGCTGGAGGGCGTCGGCCACATCGTCGCCGGGACCTTCCTGGTCGCCGCCGTCGGACAGGGCTCGGCGGGCCGGGTCGGCCGCGGCGCCCGGATGCTCGTGGGCCTGGCCGCCGTACCGTCCGCCGCGCTGTGGGCCCGGCTGGGCCGCCGCTGGTCCCTCCCCGGACTGCCGGCAGGGCGCTCGGGGTCCAAACGGCCGGCATCGCGCTGCCCGCCCTGGTCGGGGTACGGCCGCGGCGCTCGGCTCGGCGATGCTGTTCGGCGCCACGTTCATCGGCGTCAGCACCCTCGCCCTGGCCCTCGGAGCGCACCTGAGGTTCCCCCGCGCGGTCGCCCTGCTGACCGCCGGGTACTCGGCCGGACGGATCCTGGGCCCGTTGGTCGTCGCTCCCTTGCGGTACCACGGGTACCACCGGGCGCTGCTGCCGACGGCCCTCGTGGTCCTGGTGGCGGCCGGGGCCGCCGGCGTGCTGCGGATCGGCTTCCCGTACGACATGGTCGTTTCGGGACGCACGGTCCCCGGGCAGCAGCGAGAATCGACCGGGGACGTCCGGCCCGCCGTGGCCGGCCCCTGAGCACTCACCGCAGAACCCGGCCGACTCACGTGGAGCCACTGATGACCACCGCACGGGACCTCGCGATCGTCGCCCTCGACGTGACCGCCGACAAGCCGGTCGAGCAGGGCGATCTCTCGCTCGCGCTCGCGGGAGCCGAGCTGTTCGACCTCCTCGACGCCCAGGCACTCGTCCTGGACGGCGACCGCATCCTGCCCAGCGCCCAATCCCCCACGGGAGACCGGCTGTTGGACGAGGCCGCCGGTTCGCTCGTACGGCAGGAGCCGTACGAGTCGGTCGAGGACTGGCTGTGGCGGCGAGGCCGCGGGCTGTCCTCGGCCTACGTCGAGGAGCTGGAGCGGACCGGGCTGACGACCCGCTCGCGAGGCCGCCGGATCCCGCTGCGGACCGGGCGGACGGAGCTGGTGGACTCGGCGGCGCGGCGGCAGGCCGAGGAGCGCCGGGCGGCGGGCGAACCCGTCCTCGCCGCCCTGGCGTCCGCCGCCGGGATCGGTGACGAACCTGCAGGTGAACTCGCCGACGAGACGGCCACCGTGCTGGCCGCGGTCGGGGACGCGGTGATGGAACTGGAGGCCGTACGCCAGCGGAAGGTCATCGAGGACGCGGCGTTCGACAACGTCTGGCGCGGTTACTAGAGCCGGCGACGTCCGGCGCGCGCGGACCCTAGGAGGCGGCCGCGTCGGGGAGTGCCCGGCAGTTGTCCCGCAGGGGGCTCAGGCGCCGCGGGCTGTTGTAGAGCTTGGCGAACATCACCTGACCCTCCAACTGGGCCACCACCGCCCGAGCCGCCTCGCGCGCGGAGGACACGGTGGCGTCATCTCGGCCACGCCCAGCGCCGAGTAGTCGCGCCCCTCGATGAGCGAGCAAAGAGGGGGCCCACTCACCCGTCACAGCACCGGGAGCCCGTCGGCCTCCCGTCGCTGCAGGCGTGCGACCAGTTCCGCCGCCGAGGACTTGATGGTCTCCAGGCCGGACCTCCCCCAGGTCCGGGGCTGCACATCCGCCGCGCACACCGTGCCCAGCACCATCCCCGCGGAGTCGATGAGCGGCGCGCCCAGATAGGAACGGATGCCGAACTCGTCGACGACCGGGTTGCCCGCAAACCGCGGGTAGTCACGGACGTCCTCCAGGACCAGTGCCTTGCGGCGGGCGACCACATGGGGGCAGAACCCATGGTCGCGCGCCATATAACGCCCCACTTGCGGCTTGGCCTCCTCGCCGTCCTCGGAGGGCCGAGCCGCGGGGATCCTGAGACCGGCGAAGAACTGCCGGTGCTCGCCGAGGAAGTTGACCATCGCGTACGGCGCCCCCGTGCGCTCGGCGAGCCGCTCGGCGAAGGCGTCGAGCGCGGGCTCCGGATGCTCCCCGAGGCCGAGCAGGCGCAGCCGACGGGTCCGGTCCGGGGCCTCCTTGTCCTCCGGGGTGAGCAGCAGTCGACCGGCCGGGCGTGGTGGGTCGTAGCTCATGGGCGGCCGTCGCTGTGGACGTCGGTCATATGCGGCTCCGTAGCGGTGTGTTTGGGCGTCACATGTGGGCGCCGTGGCTCGGCGCGGGCGCCGGGCTATGGGCGATGAGATGCCGTACGAGGGTGAGCAGGGTCTGCACCCCGGAGCTGGAGATCCGGGCGTCGCAGCGCACGATCGGGATCTCCGGCGGGAGGTCGATGGCGGCGCGGACCTCCTCGGGGTCGTAGCGGTACCCCCCGTCGAACTCGTTGATCGCGACGATGAATCCGAGACCGCGCTGCTCGAAGAAGTCGACGGCGGCGAAGCAGTCCTCCAGTCTGCGGGTGTCCGCGAGGATCACCGCGCCGAGCGCGCCCTCGGAGAGTTCGTCCCACATGAACCAGAACCGTTCCTGGCCGGGCGTGCCGAACAGGTACAGGACGTGTTCCGGGTCGAGGGTGATCCTTCCGAAGTCCATGGCCACCGTCGTCTCGACCTTGTTCTCGATGCCGTCGAGACTGTCGGTCGCGGCGCTGACCGTGGTGAGCAGTTCCTCCGTGCTGAGCGGGGCGATCTCGCTGACCGCGCCCACGAAGGTGGTCTTGCCTACCCCGAACCCTCCCGCCACCAGGATCTTCAGTGCGGTGGGGAAGGGATCAGAGCTGTCGTCGTAGTCCATCGAGCACTGCCTCCAGAAGAGCCCGGTCAGTCGGGTTGTGGGTGAACTCGGGGGGCTTGGTGGTCAGCGCCCCGCAGTCGACGAGGTCGGACAGCAGTACCTTGGTGACCACCGCCGGCAGCTTGAGATGGGCGGCGACCTCGGCGACCGAGACGGGCGCGCGGCACAGGTCGAGCGCCTGCGCGTGCTCGGGGCCGAGGTAGCCGATGGGGGTGGCACCGGTGGCCATCACGTGCGACAGGAGGTCGAACGCGATGGACGGCCGGGTGCGGCCGTTGCTGACCGTGAAGGGCCGCACCAGCCGCCCGGCCGCGTCGTCGAGCCAGGGCCCGTCGCCGACCGCCGCCACGCTCAAGGCCTCATCGCCGGGGATTCGACGGCGTGCTGCCGGGGCGCGGTCACCAGGTAGGGGCGCACGCTCTTGACGAGCATCGCCATCTCGTAGCCGAGCACCGCCGCGTCGGCCTCGCGGCCGGCGAGCACGGCGAGACAGGTGCCGGAGCCCGCGGTGGTCACGAACAGCAGCGTCGAGTCGAGTTCGACGACGACCTGGCGGACTTCTCCGCCGTCGCCGAAGCGGACCCCCGCGCTGCGGCCGAGGGAGTACAGCCCGGAGGCCAGGGCCGCCATGTGGTCGGCGCTGTCCCCGTCGAGGCCGTGGACCGACTTCACGAGCCCGTCGCAGGACAGCAGGACCGCACTGCTGGTGTGCGGCACGCGCTGCACGAGGCCGCTCATCAGCCAGTCGAGATCGGATACATGGCCGGTCGGCGCTTCGCTCGCCATGGTGGATCGACTCCTTGAGGTACGAAGGTCTGCGGGAGCGCTGGGGGGTGGGGTGAACGCGGGGGTGGTCATCCGGCGGGTGCGCTCCCGTCGTGCCGGGGGGTGGTGCGGTGGTGACCGAGGCCTTGCGACTCGGATATATGGGGCCGCTCCATGGGGGTTACGTCGATGGCGGCGGCGTCGGCCGTGGGGGTGCCGTCCGTGTGGCTCGCCTCGAGGTCGATGTGGAGGCTGCTCTCGAAGCCGAAGGAGGCCGACGGATCCGGGGAGGGGGCGGGGCGAGGCTCCAGAGGGGCGAATGCCGATGAGCCGGTGTCGGGGGTGGCCGTACCTGTGTAGGCGGTGTCCGTATGCGTACGGCCCGTTGTGGCCGGGTCCGGGTCCGGGTGGGCCGTACCCGTGTCGCCGGGGCCCATGTCGCCAGGGCCCATGTGGGCCGAGTCCACGAGGGCGGGCCCCATGGGGGTGTCCTCCACGGAGGCCGGGCTCATGGGGGTGGACTCTGTGTGCTCCGAGTCCAGGTAGTCGGCCTCCCTGCGCGGCGACGGCAACGGCAACGGCCTGGTCGGTTCACCGTGCTCCCGCTCCAGGTGTTGCTGGGCCTCGGCGAGGCTGATCCCACGCTGGAAGGCCGCCATCAGCCCCGGGTCGTGGCCGGCGACGTACTCGGCGTCCTGCCGTGGCGCCGGTCCGCCGCGCAGCTGGGGTGCGATGTGCTCCTGGGCGCGCCGCCTGGGCAGTTGGGGCTTGCCCATGGTGCCGCGCACGGTTCCGGTACGGGGGGTGGGCGGAGCGACCACGTGCTCGGCGACCAGCCTCCGGTCGTCGGGCCTGATCCCGGGCACGGCGTCGGCGGGAGTGGGTCGCGCCCCGCGGGCCCCGCGCACGGGCAGCGGCGCGGGACGCCCGGAGTGCGCTCCACCACCGTTCGGTCCGGCTCCACCACCAAGCTGCCCATCGGCCACCGTTCCCTTGCCACCGGCCGCAGGCCGGCTTCCGCCGGAAGCGGGCCCGCCCATCACGCGCCCTGGCCCGGCGGCACTCGATACGGCCGAGCCACCGTTCATCGAGGACCCGCTGCCACTCGACAGGGGGTCCCCGCCAGGCATCGGGCCACCGCCACCCGGTCCACCCGGGCCGCCATCCAGAGGGGCTCCGCCGCCACCCGGCCGGGATCCACCGCCGGACACCGGGCCTTCGCCACCCGCCACGCCTCCGGGACCGTCCAGGGGAGTGCCGTCTGCCCCATGGGGCCCGCCGTCACCCGGCAAGCGGCCGACCTCTTGAGGGACGCTCCCACCGCTGCCCGGTGCCACCGAGCCGCCGTTCAAGAAGCGCCCGTCACCGCCGGACAGAGGATCGCTGCCGCCCGGCCCACGCTCCCCACCGCTCGACACGGCCCCGCCACCATCCGTCGCACCCCCGTCGCCGACGGATACGCCATCACGCGTCGCGCTTCCACTTCCGTTCAGTCCCGGCCCACGGCCACTTCGCCCGTGCCGGGCGCCGTGCGGCACCGCTGCGCCGCTCTTCGCCGACGGCGCCGTACTGCCGTTGAGACCGGCCTCCGCACCGTGGAATTCCCGCCGCTGCGGGTCGGCGCCGGGAGGCGGCTCCCCGGGCGCTCCCCGGTGCCGTGCCTCCTGCCCGGACCGCGGATGGCCCGGACCCTGCGGGGCGGTCCCGACGGCCCCGCCCGTCCCCACGGCTTCCGGCGCGTGCGCCCCGACCGCTCCCGGCGCCGAACCCAGCAGTACCTGCGGCACCACGAGGACGGCCTGGACGCCGCCGTAGATGTTGGTCTGGAGCCGGACGTGGATGCCGTGCCGCTTCGCGAGCTGCGAGACCACGAACAGTCCGATGCGCCCGTCCGCCAGCAGACTCGCGACGTTGACCTGGTCCGGGTCCGCCAACAGGGCGTTCATCCGGTGCTGTTCGGCGACCGGCATGCCGAGCCCGCGGTCCTCCACCTCGACCGCGAGCCCGGAGGTGACGAGGTTGGCGCGCAGCAGCACTTGGGTGTGCGGCGCCGAGAACACCGTGGCGTTCTCGACCAGTTCGGCCAGCAGATGGATGACGTCGGCGACGGCGTGTCCGCGCAGCGTGCCGTCGATCGGCGGCACGAGCTTGACCCGCGAGTACTGCTCGACCTCGGCGATGGCGGAGCGCAGTACCTCGGTCATGGAGACGGGGTTGCTCCACTGCCGACGCGAGACGGCTCCACCGAGGACGGCGAGGTTCTCGGCGTGCCGGCGGATCCGGGTGGCGAGGTGGTCGACGTGGAAGAGGCCCTTGAGCAGGTCGGGGTCCTCGATCTCGTTCTCCAGCTCGTCGAGGATCGAGATCTCGCGATGCACGAGCGACTGAAGGCGCCGCGCCAGGTTGACGAAGACCTCCAGTTTCTGTTCGCTGCCGGCCTGGCTGGAGAGCTGGGCGGCCTGGACCACGGCGGTGACGGCCCCGTCGTGGGCGCGGGCCAGGTCGGCGGCGAGCAGTTCGAAGTCGTCGGCGTCGTCGGGCGGGCCGCTGTGCGGGCTGCGCCGCTGCGGAACCTCCCCGCGGCGCAGGCCCTCGACCAGGGCCCGCAGGTCGGCCTCGCGGCGCGCGCTGCTGCGGCGCAACGCCACAACGCGGTCGCTCACCGTTTTCGCGGCGCGGTCGGCCGCCACGGCGGCGATGAGGACGGCCGCGAGGGTCACCGAGACCGCGCCGGCCAGGACACCCCACAGGATGAGGCCGGGTTGTGCGCCGGTGGAGCGAACCGTGAACAGGACGGCCGCGCAGCCGCTGAGGGCGACCGCGATCGGCGGGAGCACGGCCAGCCGCAGCAGTTGCGGCCGTATGTGCGTCTCAGGCAGCGAGGGGGTGGGGCGGGCGACCGGCCGCCCGTGCCGCCCGCCCTCACGGCGGTCTGCGCGTGCGGCCGGTGCGCGGAGGTGAGACATCGGTGTCCTTGTAGTGGTCCGTCGGTCCTGTTGGCCGGAGAGCTCCGGGCCGGCCGGCCCGGGTCGGCGGGCTCCGGCACGTGCCCCGACCGGCTTCGGGGTGGGTTGCCGCGCGGCTCGCGCGGCGGCATGGTCGTCGGTCACCGGCGCGTCGCCTCCCTCCTCCCCGTACCGCGGCTGTGTGCCGTGGGCATGCGTCATGGCGTACCGGTCGAGAGAACCGCAGACTTCAACCCGTCGTCGCCCGGCGGACACTCACAGTAGTCGCCAAGGCATCATGTGCGAGCGGCAGTTGACAAACTCCCCCGCGGAGCGTCCCGCTCTGGTATGAGGACTCGCACGACAGACCGACAAGCCGAACGACCTGGCGCCCCCGAACGGGTGAACGCCGATCACCCCTGCTCAGAAGCGGTCACAGACGACCACCCGGGGCTCGCGTCACCCACGCACCGCGGTCACCGCGTCGGCCTGCTCCCGGAGCAGGGCGGGCCCACCCACACCCCTCCAGAGCCTTGGCCTGACCCTCCCGCATTGTCACTGAGGGTGTCGAAGGCAGACGTCGGTGTCGCACGCACCGCGGCAAGGGCGTCGACCACAGGCGGTCCCGCGAACGCGCAGGCGATGTTCCGCCGCGCGACGTGCTGCGCCCTTCGCGGATCACCTCGCCTCGCCGACGACCCACCGTTCACAGGTGAGGATGAGCCTGGTCGGCACCTTCCCGGCGCGGATCATCCAGGTCGAGCCGTTCAGCGAATTCGTCCACCTCATGGACGGCTGCCGCCATCTCCTTCGTGAAAGCCTCATCCTCGTGGACGGCATTCACCCGGAGGACGCCCCTCTTCCGGTCCGCGAACGCATCGAGCTTTCCCAACAGGCGGCGCGGAAAAGAATCGGAAGCGCGAAATAGCCCCAACGGCGTTTCGCCGCGGGCTTGTACATCTCGACTCCGAATGCGAAATCAAAGAGTTCCATCGCGCGCTCGCAGTCATGGACCAAACGGTCGATGACCGGGACAGCTCCACCAGCGCAGTCTGCCGACCACTCGGGACGAGCCGTCTCGGGACGGCAAGAGCGTGCAATCGCCGCGCGGCGATTGCACGCTCTCCACAGAGCCCCGCCCACCGTCAGCAGCAGACGATCCAGCCCCTCCGCCGGAGACGGCCGAGCACCCGGATCATCCCCCCGAGCTCGTCCCCGACCGACGTCACCGCTCACCCGCGAGGTCGAGGTCTCCCTTGCTCGATCCGGCCGCACCCTCGACGATCCGGGGACGGCGCCACGGATGCGCGATCGGCTGGGACACCGCCCGCCACCACGCCTCCGCCGGCAGCTTCCCCGCCGGCTCGAACGGCTCACCCGGCCGCGGGAACGCCACCGCCTGGCCGGCCTCCTCGGCAGCGTCCTTCGTCCACTCCCCCGGCTCCGCCCACGCGTGCGTCGCGAGGTTGAACGTCCCCCAGTGGATCGGCAGCAGCACCCCGCCCGGACTGCCTCCCTGCAGGTCCAGGTGGGACCGCACAGCCTGTTCGGGGGTCATGTGGATGTCGGGCCAGAACTCCGAGTAGGCGCCGAGCTGGATCATCGTGGCGTCGAAGGGCCCGAAGGCCGCGCCGATGTCCTTGAACCCGTCGAAGTACCCGGTGTCACCGCTGTGGTAGATCCGGTGCTCGCCGCTGGAGACGACCCAGGAGGCCCACAGCGTGTGCTGGGTGTTCCGCAGCCCACGTCCGCAGAAGTGCCGGGCCGGAGTGGCCGTCAGCGTCAGCCCGGCGACCTGGGTCGACTCGTGCCAGTCCAGCTCACGCAGCCGGTCCGCGGACACTCCCCAGTGCTCGAGGTGGGCCCCCACCCCGAGCGGCACGGCGAAGACGGTGTCCGTCCCGGCCAGTGCCTTGATCGTGGGCATGTCCAGGTGGTCGTAGTGATCGTGGGAGATGACGATCACGTCGACCGGCCCGAGCGCGGCGATCGGCAGGGGCACTGGGTGCAGCCGCTTGGGCCCGGCGAAGGGGAACGGGGAGCACCGCTCACCCCACACGGGGTCGAACAGCACCCTTCGCCCGTCTATCTCGGCGAGCACGCTGGAGTGTCCCATCCAGGTCAGCCGCAGCCCGGTGGCAGGAGGCTTGGAGAGGTCGGCGAGCGTCGTGGCATGCACCGGGATCCGGCCTTGTGGAGCCCGCTGCTTTCGGCCGTCGCTGTCGAAGAACGTCTTGGCGAACTCCATCGCCGACCCTTCGGGCCGGGTCCGGGCGGTTCCGCCGGGATTCTGGAAGACACCGTTCTCGAAGTGGGGGGATCTGCGGATACGCGCCATGCGCTCGCCGCTCGGGTCCGCACCGAAGGCCGCGGGCTGCAGCGCACGGAGCCCGGAGCTCAGGGGACGGAAGCCGGTCACGGTACCTCCAGGTGGGGTGGCTGAGGCATCCATTATGGTCCGCCCCTGTGACAGTGCCGGGGTCTGTCCGGTCACACCGGTGAGGACGCCGTAGCGGCGGATCACGTTGACAGGGCGTACCCGGATGCCAATACTGACCCCCCGTTCAGTAGCCGTCCCACCGCACCGGAGCCCGTGTGACCACCCCCCTGCTGTCGCTCACCTGGACCGACCACCTCACCGGCCGCCAGGGGTTCCTGGTCGTCGACCGGCTGGTACGGGGTGTCGCCAGCGGCGGCCTGCGTATGCGCCCGGGCTGCACGCTGGAGGAGGTCACCGGGCTCGCCCGCGGGATGACCATGAAGGAGGCCCTGCACTACGACCCCCAGGCGCGGTACATCCCGCTGGGCGGCGCCAAGGGCGGCATCGACTGCGACCCCCGGGACCCTGAGGCGTACGGCCTGCTCGTGCGCTACCTGCGCGCCATGCGGCCGTACGTCGAGAGCTGCTGGACGACCGGCGAGGACCTCGGGCTCAGCCAGGACCTGGTGGAGCGGGCGGCCGCGGAGGCCGGTCTGGTCTCCTCGATCCAGGCGGTCTATCCGCTCCTCGACGACGAGGCCGCGGCCCGGCGGCGGCTCGCGGACGCGTTCGCCGTGAAGGTGGACGGCATCGGACTCGACGAGCTGGCGGGGGGCTGCGGGGTGGCCGAGTCGGCGCTCGCGGCCCTGGACGCGGCCGGAGTGCCGTACTCGGGCACGCGGGTGGCCGTACAGGGGCTCGGCACCATGGGCGGGGCCACGGCGCGCTTCCTCACGCGCGCGGGGCTCGCGGTCGTGGCCGTGGCCGACATCAAGGGCACGATCTTCAATCCGGCGGGGCTCGACGTCGAGGCGCTGCTGGCCGCCCGGGACGCCCACGGCACCGTGGACCGTTCCGCCCTGCGCCCCTCCGACCGCGAACTGCCCGGTGAGGCCTGGCTGTCGCTCGACGCGGAGGTACTCGTGCCCGCGGCGGTCTCGTACGCGATCGACACCGGCAACCAGGAGCGGATCCGGGCCCGTTGGATCGTCGAGGCGGCCAACATGCCCGTCCTGCCCGCGGCGGAGGCACTGCTGGCCGCGCGCGGGGTGACCGTACTGCCCGACGTGGTGGTCAACTCCGGGACGAACGCCTGGTGGTGGTGGACCCTGTTCGGCGACATCGGCTCGGACGCGGACGCGGCCTTCGCGCACATACGACGTTCCATGCGCGCCCTGGTCGAGCAGTTGCTGGCGCGCGCGGAGGCGGACGGCACCTCGCCGCGTGCCGCCGCGCACGCGCTGGTCGCGGACCGGTTGCCGGTGATCGCGGAGCGGTTCGGCTGGTACCGCTGACCTCGCCCCCGTCGGTCGGTGCCCTGCAGGTCGACGGATTAGGGTGACCTCGTGGCGAGAGTGCGATTGACGGTGGCCGAGCGGCGCGAGGAGCTGCTGCGGGCCGCCATCGAGCAGATCGAGGCGCGGGGCGTGGCGGCCGTCAGGATCGCCGACGTGGCCTCGGCGCTGGGGGTGAGCAACGCCCTGGTGCTCTATCACTTCTCCACGAAGGAGAAACTCGTCGCCGCCGCGTTCACCTACGCCGCCGAGGACGACCTGGCCCAGCTGCGCAAGCTCCTCGGCCGCCGTACCAGCGCCTTGCGCCGGCTCAGGTCCGCCGTGCGCTGGTACGCGCCGACGGGCCAGGCCAAGGGCTGGCGCCTGTGGATCGAGGGCTGGGCGGTGGCCCTGCGCGAGCCGGCCCTCCGAGAGGTCACCCGCGACCTCGACAGACGGTGGAAGGCGGCGCTCGCAGAGGTGATCGCCGAAGGCGTGGCAGCGGGCGAGTTCCGCTGCCCGGACCCGGAGACCACCGCACTGCGCCTCACCGCCCTCCTGGACGGCCTGGCGGTCCAACTGACGTCCTACGCGGGCGCGGTGGCCAGGTCGCGGGCGCAGGAGTGGGTGGACGAGGCGCTGGCGCGGGAACTCGGGCTGGACGGCGCGAGGCCCGCCTAGCGGCGGCACCCGAGCCGGGTCGCCCAGGTGGACGACCCGACCGAGGACGCCGGACGAAACCCGCCCCGACCGGCCCCGGGACCCCGCCCCGGCTCAAGCCACCTTGGCGATCCGCGTCTTGATGTCGTCCGGCGACAGCACACCCTTGGCCGTCACATGGTCCCCGGAGGACTCGCCCCGCAGTCGACGCCCGATCCACGGCACCAGATACTCGCGAGCCCAGTGGACATCGTCCCGCCGTACGTCCAGCGGTCCGCGAGGGGGAAGCGGCGGCCAGGGCTGGTCCGGATCCGCCGGCACCCCCAGGCCCAGCACCTGTCCCGCACGGAGCGCCACACGCGTGTGCCCCTCAGGGGAGAGGTGCAGCCGGTCGCTGTCCCAGGCCCGCCGGTCCTGCACGGTCTTCAGGGACCACAGATCGAGCACCGGGCACCCGTACCGGTCGGCGACGGCCCGCACATGTCCGTTGTACGTGGCGATCTTGCCGCGCAGATGCTTGAGCACGGGCACACCACGGGTGTCGAAGCCGGTCGTCACCATGACCGTGCCGCACGCCTGCGTGAGCCGGGCGATGGCCCGTTCGAAGCGTTCGGCGACCTCGTCGGGGTCGGTACCGGGCCGGATGATGTCGTTGCCGCCGGCGCAGAACGACACCAGGTCCGGTGCCAGTTCGACGGCCTGCGGGAGCTGGTCCTCGACGATCTGGTCGAGCAGCTTCCCGCGTACGGCGAGATTGCTGTACCTGAAGTCGCCCTCGGGCCGGCGGTCCGCGAGAAGTACCGCGAACCGGTCGGCCCAGCCGACGAACGCCCCGTCAGGGCCGGGGTCGCCGACGCCCTCGGTGAAGCTGTCCCCCACCGCCACGTACGACCCGATCACTGAGCTGCTGTCATTCTTCGAATCGTCTGCCACAGCCGTTCATGATTCACCTTCGAATGTGACCTACGCGACCGTAGGAAGAGCTTGACGGGCGGTGAGATAAGCCACTCCTAAAGTGTTGGCCAAACTAGGAATAGCCTTCTCGTCAGGAGTGTTGACGCTGCGGTCGCCACACCCGGAAGTCACTGATCCGGAAGTGGCTCCATGTGGTCCGGAACGCGAAGTGCCCACTCCGGTAAGGCTCCGGGTCGGTGTGGTCGAAGACCAGGCGCCCGTTGTCCCACCACTGCACCGTGGAACCGTCGGAGACGATCCGCACCCGGTTCGGCTCGCCGGCTACGAGCAGCGGTTCGGTGTAGTCGTAGATCAGCGGCCGCACACCGGGTTCTCCCACGTATCGGCGCAGCCGTGTCGTGGTGTTGTAGTTGGCTCCGTAGCCGGAGTAATACGTCTTCAGGTAGTCGTACTCCGCGAGCGCCCCGCCCCGGCGGACGGCGAAGAGGTCGTCGGGGGACCGGACGTCGACCGCGTTCCAGAAGTTGTTCAGGTCGGACACCCGGTCGTTGACCCCACCTGCCGACACCGGCGTCGCGGTGTACTCCAGGACGTACGGCCCTTCGAGCGGCTGCCTGAACCAGATCGTCGCCCCGGCGGGCACGTCGACCTCCAGGACCCCGTGCCGCGCGGTGACCGTGCCGCCCTGCTCCAGTTCGACCGCCCAGCGGTGAAGGCCGTGGCGGAAGTCGTCGTGAGCGATGAGACGGCGGTGGCGGGGCGAGGCGCTCGCGTCGGCCGCGGGGGCGAGGGCGGCCAGGGCGGCGCCGGCCGCGAGGGCTCCGAAGGCTCTACGCGTGGTCGTCATGACGGACGGTTCCTTCCGTGAAGGGCTGAACTCCAAAGGCCGTAGAAAGCGCTTGCGCAGCTACGGAGTTCACTGTGCCCCGCCCTTCCCCCACCTGTCGACGCTCTGAGCACGCCCGCCACAAGAACGCAACGCAGTGATCATGAAGGCACTGGCCATCTCGTGTTCCTGCGGAAACACCGAAGGCCGGACCCGGGGATCGGGGTCCGGCCTTCGGTGGCACAGGAGACGTCGGGTCAGCCGACGGCGACGCCCTTCGAGCGGAGGTAGGCGACCGGGTCCACGTCGGAGCCGTAGTCCGGCGTGGTGCGGATCTCGAAGTGCAGGTGCGGGCCGGTCACATTGCCCGTCGCGCCGGAGAGGCCGATCTGCTGCCCCTCGGTCACGGTCTGGCCGGCCGAGACGGAGAGCTGGGACAGGTGGGCGTACTGCGCGTAGTAGCCGTCGTTCAGCTTGATGACGACCTGGTTTCCGTACGCACCGCCCCAGCCCGCGGAGACGACCGTGCCCGCGGCCACTGCCTTGAGCGAGGTGCCGGTCGGGACGACGAAGTCGACACCGGTGTGGTAGCCGCTGGCCCACATGCTGCCCGCGACGCGGTAGCCGGTTCCGATGGTGGCACCGCTGACCGGGAGGGTGTAGCCACTGGAGCTGCTGGTCGTGTCGGAGCTCTGGACTGCGGCCGTCGACTTCGAGGACGACTTCTTCGGCTCCGCCTTCTTGGCCTTCGCCGGCGACGAGGACCCGGTCTTCACCGTGCTCGCCTTGGCCTTCTTGCCGATCGAGAGCTTCAGGCCCGGGTGTATCAGCGACGGGTCGTCGCCGACGGCCGCACGATTGTCGGCGTAGAGCTTCTTCCAGCCACCGCTGACGTGCTGTTCGTCAGCGATCTTCGAGAGATAGTCGCCGACCCGCACCGAATAGATGCGCACGGTCGAGGTCTTCGCCGTGCTCTTCTCGGCTGCCGTCTTTTCGGCGGACTTCTGCGTGACCGGCAGCGACTGAACCGCCTTTTCCGACACGGACTGAGGGGTGGCGGCGTGAGCGCCGGTGGCCCCCATGAGCGGGAGGGCCAGCGCGGCGCCTCCGGTTCCGGCGACGGCGATCGAGCGGGCGAAGCGCTGGGACTTCGGGCGGCGGTGCTTACCCTTCGCGGGCATGACGAATTCCTCTCCGGCGCCTGCGAGGTGAGCTGTCGGGTGCGGGCTGGAGATGCCCGGCCGCGTCGAGACGCGACTAAACCCCAAGCCGTTCCGGAGACCGGAACAGGCGGTAATACCTGTGGGTCCCCCGCTCCTGCCTTGCACGGGTGGGTGAGTGTGGGGAATCCGTTCGGCGGCAGGATTGGGCGTCCGACCGGATCGGTGGTGAACGTAAACGAGCAGGACGCAAAGGGACAAGTGAGAGGTTGCCTGTATATGCGTTTCTCTTGATCCGGTATGAGAATTACCGGTCACCCTGCGTGAATCGGACGTCCTTCACCCACCCAAATCCCCTTGAAGAGCCTGTGAATTACGTGAACATGACGGGCGACGCACCGTCACGGATATGACGCTCCTCACGTCACGAATTCACAGGAATTCTCATCCCGGGCGGAGCCGGAGGGAAGCCGTCAATTCGGACAGAAGCCCTAGATGCGACGCAGCCGGATAACCGTCGCATCAAGGTCTCCTCGCAAACCGGTACGAAGTCCGTGATGCAGCAATACGACTCCGCGGTGAATTTCACCCGTTTCGGGGCATTCATACGATGCCGTGGGGTCGAGCCCCCGCAGCCGCAGCGAGGGGACGGGCTCGCCGTACTTCTGCGCCTGAAGCCAGGCCAGGACCACGGTCTCGTCCCCGAGGACGTACTGCACCGCGCTCAGCCCGCCCCGCGGAGGCCGCAGCCGATAGAGGTCACCGCGCTGCACCAGGGGCCGGATCTCCTTGTAGAGCCCCACCCAGCGACCGGCTTCGGCGAGCTCGTCCTCGGTCCACTCCGAGAGGTCCCCGCCGACCCCCAGCACCCCTGCCATCGCGCTCACGAACCGGAACCGCAACGAGCTCACCCGGCCGTTGAGCTGGGTGTTCGGGCTGTCGGTGACCCAGGCGGCCATCACGCGCGCGGGATGGATCTGACTGAAGCCGTCCTGGATGGCGAGCCGGTCGAGCGGGTCGGTGTTGTCCGAGGTCCACACCTGGTCGGTGCGGCTCAGCACCCCGAGGTCGATCCGGCCGCCGCCCCCCGAGCAGGACTCGAAGGCCACGCCCGGGTGAGCCTCCCGCAACCGGTCCAGCAGGGCGTAGAAGCCGCGTACGTGGTCGACCCACAGGCGCTGCGGATAGGACTCGCCGGGCCAGCCCGCGTCCGTGAAGCAGCGGTTGAAGTCCCACTTCACATAGTCGATCGGGGCCGAGGAGAGCAGGGTGTCGAGCTGCTCCCACAAGTACTCCTGGACGTCCTCACGTGCGAGGTTCAGTACGAGCTGGTTGCGGAACTCCGTCCGCTTTCGACCCGTTTGGTACTGCACCCAGTCCGGGTGGGCGCGGTACAGCTCGCTGTCAGGGTTGATCATCTCCGGCTCGACCCAGATACCGAACTGCATGCCGAGCGCGCGTACGCAGTCGGCGAGCGGCTTGAGACCGGAGGGGAAGCGGTCGGGGTTGGGCGCCCAGTCGCCGAGCCCGGCCCGGTCGCTGGTGCGGGCACCGAACCAGCCGTCGTCGACCACGAACAGCTCGACGCCGATCGCCGCGGCCCGCCGGGCGAGGGTGCCCTGCTGCTCCTCGGAGATGTCGAAGTTCGTGGCCTCCCAGGAGTTGAACAGCACGGGCCGGTCCTGGTCGGCGTCCGGGATGACGTACGCCCGCTGGTAGGCGTGCCAGGCGCGGCTCGCGCCGCCGAAGCCGCCGTCGCTCCAGAGACCGGCGAAGACGGGCGTCGTGAAGGACTCGCCGGCCGCCAGCCGGAGCAGGCCCGAGTCGTCGTACCCGGCGCCGCCGGTGATCTGCACGCGCGCGTCGGGCAGTTGTGCCACGGCGATCCGCCAGGACCCCGACCAGCCGAGAGCGACGCCGTAGACCTCGCCCCGCTCCTCGGTGGCGTCGGTGTCGAGCGCGACCCACGGCAAATGCTGGTGCCCGGTGTGGCCGCGGCGGCTGCCGATGACCTTCTCGCCGTAGGTGAGCGGGGTCCGGGTGAGCAGGGACTCGGCGGCCCAGCGGCCGTGCAGCTGGGACAACCGCCAGTCGTCCTCGCGGTCGGGCAGGGTCCAGGTGGCGGAGTCGGCGCGCAGCAGCTCGACCGGCGCCGGGCCCTGGTTGTCCAGGGTCACCCAGCGCTCCAGGATGTCGTCGCGCATCCGGTAGTGCAGCGTGATGGACAGCCCGCCGTCACGGAACCGCAGCCGCAGCTCGTCCCCCTCGGTGTCGTACACCTCGAAGCTCCACTCGGTGCCGCGCCGCTCGTCCGTGCGCACGGACAGGGCGGGGCGGGTGAAGCGGGGACCGCCCTCGACGGGGTACTCCTCGCGTCCGTCGAGCGGGGACTCGAAGGGCCAGTACTCGGGCAGCGGACGGACGGCGAGGGCCTCGGCGTCGGCCAGGGCGATCCTCGGACCCCAGTGCAGGTGCAGCAGCTCGTCCTCGGCGGTGAGGTGCAGGGCGTAACTGCTGGTCGGCCCGGACAGAATCCACGTACGGCCGTTCTCGGCGATCTCCAGCATGGCGTTCCTCACAGATCCGAACAGGTGCCAACAGGTGCACTCAGGCCCCAACATCATCAACGGCCGACGGCCCTGGCTGCAACGGCTGTGGACAAGTCATTGCCGGCCCTGTGGACAACTCATTGCCCCAGGAATCCATGTCGTATCGTCGAGAGCGCGCCCCGCCGACGAGCCGCGTCGGCGGAGCCCGGCTGGGAGGAGCCCCCGTGACGCAGCAGATCCCGTCGACCGAACCCGAACTGTCAGGTGTCCGCAACTTCCGCGATGTGGGCGGACTGCCGACGGCGGACGGACGGCGGGTGCGGTACGGAGTGCTGTTCCGCAGCGGTCACCTCGCGCACGCGACCGAGGAGGACGCGGCCTTCCTGTCCTCCCTGGGCCTGCACACGATCTTCGACTTCCGCAACGCGGCGGACCAGAAGCTGGAGGGCCCCGACATCGACCTGCCGGGCGTCACCAACGTGAACCTGCCGCTGAGCGACCCGGCGGAGGGCACCTGGTTCTGGAAGATGGTCCGGGACGGCGACATAGAGCAACTGCGCGAGCTCCTCGGTGACGGCAAGGCCGCGGAGCGCATGACCAACTCCTACCGCACCATGGTCAAGGAGCGCACCGCCGAGCACGCCGAGGTGCTGCGCTCCCTCGCCGGGGACAGCGTGCCCGCCCTCATGCACTGCGCGGCCGGCAAGGACCGCGCGGGGCTGTCCATCGCCGTGACCCTGCTCGCGCTGGGAGTGGAGCGCGAGGCGATCGTCGCCGACTACCTGGAGTCGAACGCCAAGCACCGCCGCTACAAGGTCCGCCGCACCAGCACCACCGCCGACGCCTACTCCCCCGAGGTCATGGAGTTGCTCAGCCCGCTGTTCGAGGCGCGCGCGGAGTATCTGACGGCGGCCTTCGAGACCATCGAGGAGACGTGGGGCAGCGTGGAGACGTATCTGGAGGAGGGCCTCGGCCTGACGCCCGAGATCCGTGAGCGGCTGCGGGAGCGGCTGCTCGACTGAGGCGTACGGCCGCTACTGCCCGGCTCCCACCTCGAAGAGGAAGTAGATGAAGGCCGCGAAGACGTGGCCGACCGCGAGGTAGATGATCAGGCGCACCCACAGGGCGCGGGGGAACTTCTCCTCCATGTCACTCATGGCATCTCTCCAGGGATGGGGCCCAGGCACAGCGTGGCCGTGGGGCTCTGCAACAGGGTGTGGACGAACAGGAGCTCGACGCCGTCGGGATCCTGGGCGGCGATGCGGTGCGGGGTCAGCGAGTCGAAGTGCGCGCTGTCGCCCGGGCCGAGCCGGTGCGTGGTGTCCCCGAGGCGGAGCCTGAGCCGCCCCTTGAGGACATACAGCCATTCCTCGCCGGGATGCACGCGCACGATGTCGCCCTGGGAGCCGTGCGGCACCTGCACGCGCAGGGCCTGCATCCCACGGCCGGCCGCGCCCGCCTGGAAGTAGGTCCAGCCGCCCGCCTCGGTCGGTTCCATGTCGGCGGCGCGGACCACCGCGTCCCGATCGACGGCCGTCTCACCGAGAAGTTCCGAGACCGTCGTACCGTAGATACGGGCCAGCGCGAGCAGCATCGGCAGCGAGGGCTGGCGCTGACCGGTCTCCAGCCGGGAGAGATGGGCGGGCGACAGCCCCGCGGCACCGGCCGCCGCCTCCAGGGTGAGGGAGGCGCGACGGCGCTGGGCGCGAAGCTGGGGAGCCACCGAGGGCAGCTCCGGGAAGGCTTCCGGGGAGGTCATATCTCCATTGAGCCGGAGACTTGCCTCTGCGGCAAATTTCTTGCCTCAGAGGCAAAGACCTCTCGGGTGGGGCCGTTACCGGTTGGCCACCGCCTGCTTCACCAGCGTCTTTCCGAAGTCCCACATCAGCCCGCCACCGCTGTGCGCGTCGTCCATGACGTCGGTGAAGGCGTCCACGAACCGGTCCACCTCCTTCTCCCCGACGACGAGCGGCGGGATGAGCTTGATGACCTCCAGGTGATCGCCGGAGACCTGGGTGAGGATCCGGTGCCGCTGCAGGAGGGGGACGACGACCATCTGCGCGAACAGGCCCTTGCGCGCGGCCTGGAGCATGGTCCAGCGGCTGCGCAGTTTCAGCGACTTCGGCCTGCCGAACTCGATGCCGATCATCAGGCCCCGGCCTCGCACGTCGGCGAGCAGCTCGTACTTGTCGATCAGGGCCGCGAGCCGGGACCTGAGCAGGTCGCCGGTGGCGCGGGCGTTCGCGACGATCTGCTCGTTCTCCATGACCGACAGGACGGCGAGCCCGGCCGCCATCGCCTGGGCGTTGGATCCGAAGCTCGCCGAGTGCACCAGCACCCGGTCCATCGACGAGTAGACCTTCTTGAAGATCCAGTCCTTGCCGAGGGTGGCGCCGACCGGGACATAGCCGCCGGAGAGCGCCTTGGCCACGCACACCAGGTCGGGCTCGACCCCGTCCTCGTGCTGGTAGGCGTAGAAGTCCCCGGTCCGGCCGAGCCCGGTCTGCACCTCGTCGGCGATGAGCAGCGCCTTGTGCCTGCGCAGCAGCTCCTGCGCGGACCGCAGATACCCGGACGGGGGCTCGTGCACTCCCTTGCCCTGGATCGGCTCGACCACCAGGGCGGCGACATCGCCCTTCTTCAGCTCCCGGGCCAGGGCGTCTAGATCGCCGAGGGGTACGGCGGTGTCGGGCAGCAGGGGCGCGAATCCGTCCCGGAAGCCGGACTCGCCGTTGACCGACAGCGATCCGGTGGTCAGTCCGTGGAAGGCGTGGTCGCAGTACAGGACGCGGGGCTTCCCGGTGGCGTACCGGGCGAACTTCAGCGCGGTCTCCACCGCCTCGGTGCCGCTGTTGCCGAAGAACACCCGGTCCAGGTGCGGGCTGTAGGTGAGCAGCTTCTCCGCCAGCAGCCCGGGCAGCGGCTGGCAGTCGAAGCGGGTGAGGTCGGCGAGAGAGGCGTCGAGGACGTCGTGCAGTGCCTTGCGGACGACGGGGTGGTGACGGCCCAGGCCCATCACCCCGAACCCGGCGAGCATGTCCAGGTAGTCGTTGCCGTCCGCATCCCAGAAGTAGGCGCCCTCGCCGCGCTCGTAGACCTTGTCGAAGCCGATGGTGTGCAGCATGCGCGGGAGCTGGTGGTTCAGGTATCTGCCATGCAGCTCGTAGCGTTCGGCTCCGCGCTCGGCCAGGAGTCTGCCGAGGTCGAACTCCGTGGTCATTCAGCCGTCTCCTTGACTTCGGCCTGTGCCTTCACGGCCAGGCTCGCGCTGATCCGTCCGGCGACCTCGACCGGCGTCAGGCCGATGTCGGCGAGCACCTCGCCCCGTTTGGCGTGCGCGAGGAACTGCTCCGGAATCCCGAACCGCCGTACGGGCACGTCGACTTCGGCGTCCCCGAGGGCCAGCGCCACCGCCGCGCCCACCCCGGCGGCCCGGCTGTTGTCCTCGACGACGGCCACCAGCCGGTGTTCCGCCGCGAGGCCGGGCAGCGCGGGATCGACGGGCTTGACCCAACGGGGGTCCACAACCGTGCAGTTGATACCCCGCGCCTCCAGCAGCTCGGCGGCCTGGAGGCAGACGGGCGCCATGACACCGACGGCGACCAGAAGGACATCCGGCACGTCCGGGGAGCGGTGCAGTACGTCCAGGCCCCCCACCCGGTCGATGGCCGGCACCGAGGGGCCCACCGACTCCTTCGGGAACCGCACCAGCGTCGGCGCGTCGTCCACGGCGACCGCCTCCCGCAACTGCGCCCGCAGCTGGTCGGCGTCGCGGGGCGCGGCGATTCTCAGTCCGGGCACGACCTGGAGGATCGACATGTCCCACATGCCGTTGTGGGAGGCGCCGTCGACACCCGTGACCCCGGCCCGGTCCAGGACGAAGGTGACCCCGCACCGGTGCAGGGCGACGTCCATCAGGAGCTGGTCGAAAGCCCGGTTCAGGAAGGTGGCGTACACGGCGACGACGGGGTGCAGCCCACCCGTGGCGAGACCGGCCGCGGAGACCGCCGCGTGCTGCTCGGCGATGCCGACGTCCCACACCCGGTCGGGGAAACGCGCCGCGAACTTCCCCAGCCCCACCGGGTGCAGCATGGCCGCCGTGATCGCCACGACGTCCTCCCGCTCCGCCCCGATGGCGGCGATCTCGTCGCCGAACACCGAGGTCCAGGAAGGCCCGTTGGACGGGGCGAGCGGCTCGCACGTCAGGGGGTCCATCACACCGACGGTGTGGAAGTGGTCCTCCTCGTGGGCGAGGGCGGGCTCGTAACCGCGCCCCTTCTCGGTGAGGCAGTGGACGAGCACCGGCCCGTGGAAGCGCTTCGCCCGCCTCAGCGCCGACTCGACGGCGCCGATGTCGTGTCCGTCGATGGGGCCGACGTACTTCAGCCCGAGGTCCTCGAACATGCCCTGCGGTGCGAAGGCGTCCTTGAAGCCCTTCTTCGCGCCGTGCAGGGACTCGTAGACGGTGTTGCCGACCAGCGGGGTCTTCAGCAGTACGTCCTTCCCCCAGGCCAGCACCTTCTCGTAGCCGTCGGTCGTGCGCAGGGTCGCCAGGTGGTTGGCGAGGCCGCCGATGGTCGGCGAGTACGACCGCTCGTTGTCGTTGACGACGATGATCAGCGGCCGGTCCTTGGCGGCCGCGATGTTGTTCAGCGCCTCCCAGGCCATCCCGCCGGTGAGCGCGCCGTCGCCGATGACCGCGACGACGTGTCCTCTCTCCCCGCGCACCTGGCGGGCCTTGGCGAGCCCGTCGGCCCAGCCGAGCGCGGTGGAGGCGTGGCTGTTCTCGACGATGTCGTGCTCGGACTCCTCGCGCGAGGGGTAGCCGGACAGCCCGCCCTTGCCGCGCAGTTTGGAGAAGTCCTGCCGCCCCGTCAGGATCTTGTGCACATAGCTCTGATGGCCGGTGTCCCACACGATGCGGTCTACCGGCGACTCGAAGACCCGGTGCAGGGCGATGGACAGTTCCACCACCCCCAGGTTGGGCCCGAGGTGGCCACCGGTCCTGGCGACCGCGTGCACCAGGAACTCCCTGATCTCCTCGGACAGTTCACTGAGATCCGACTCGGACAGCGCCTTCAGGTCGCGTGGTCCCCGGATGTTCTCCAGCATCGTCACGCTCGGGCCCCCTTCGGTCCGTGCTGTTCAACTCACGGTGACGGCCGGCTCCCCCGCCGCGACGCCGTCCTGCTCCATCTGTTCGGCGATCTTCATCGCCTCCTCGATGAGGGTCTCCACGATCTTCGACTCCGGGACGGTCTTGACGACCTCTCCCTTCACGAAGATCTGCCCCTTGCCGTTGCCGGAGGCGACCCCCAGGTCCGCCTCCCGGGCTTCGCCGGGACCGTTGACCACACATCCCATCACCGCGACCCGCAAAGGCACTTCCATGCCGTCGAGACCCGCCGTGACCTCCTCGGCCAGCTTGTAGACGTCGACCTGCGCGCGCCCGCAGGACGGGCACGAGACGATCTCCAGCCGGCGTTGCCGCAGGTTCAGCGCCTGAAGGATCTGGATGCCGACCTTGACCTCCTCGACGGGCGGGGCGGACAGGGACACCCGGATGGTGTCGCCGATCCCCCTGCTGAGCAGGGCTCCGAAGGCCACCGCCGACTTGATCGTCCCCTGGAAGGCGGGCCCGGCTTCCGTGACCCCGAGGTGCAGCGGGTAGTCGCACTGCTCGGCGAGCTGCTGGTAGGCGGCCACCATCACCACGGGGTCGTTGTGCTTGACGGAGATCTTGATGTCCCGGAAGCCGTGCTCCTCGAACAACGACGCCTCCCACAGCGCCGACTCGACCAGTGCCTCCGGAGTCGCCTTCCCGTACTTCTGGAGCAGCCGGCGGTCCAGCGACCCGGCGTTCACCCCGATCCGGATCGGCGTGCCGTGATCCTTCGCGGCCCGCGCGATCTCCTTCACCTTGTCGTCGAACTGCTTGATGTTCCCGGGATTGACGCGTACGGCCGCACAGCCGGCCTCGATCGCCGCGAACACGTACTTGGGCTGGAAGTGGATGTCCGCGATCACCGGGAGCTGCGACTTGCGGGCGATCGTCGCGAGGGCGTCCGCGTCGTCCTGCGTGGGGCAGGCCACACGCACGATCTGGCAGCCGGACGCGGTGAGTTCGGCGATCTGCTGGAGCGTGGCGCCGATGTCGGACGTACGGGTCGTCGTCATCGACTGGACCGACACCGGGGCCCCGCCCCCGACCGCCACCGGGCCGACCATGATCTGCCGCGACAGGCGCCGCTCGGCGATCGGCCGGACCGGTACCTCGGGGACGCCCAAGGGAATGGCGGTCATGGCGCTACTCGCGGTTTCCGGAGACCGTCTCGCGCATGGCGCGCAGCGACTCCTTGAGGGATCCCATGGTGGCGAGCACGGCGGTGGGCTCGTAGCCGCAGTGCGCCATGCAGTTGGCGCAGCGCGGGTCCTTGCCGCGGCCGTACTTGTCCCAGTCGGTCTCCTCGATGAGTTCGCGGTACGTGGGCACGTACCCGTCGCTCATCAGGTAGCAGGGGCGCTGCCAGCCGAACAGGGAGTAGTTCGGGATCGCCCAGGCCGTGCACGGGAAGTCGACCTTGCCTTCCAGGAAGTCCAGGAAGAGCGGGGAGTGGTTGAGCCGCCACTTCTTGCGGTTGCCGCCCGCGAAGGCCTTCTTGAACAGCTCGCGGGTCTGCTCCACGCCCAGGAAATGCTCCTGGTCGGGTGCCTTCTCGTAGGCGTAGGCGGGCGAGATCATCATCTCGTCGACCTTGAGGTCGTCGTTGAGGAAGTTGAGCACCTCGATGATGGTCTGCGGGGTGTCGGTGTTGAAGAAGGTCGAGTTGGTGGTGACCCGGAAGCCGCGCTTCTTGGCCTCCTTGATCGCCTCCACGGCCTCGTCGAACACACCTTCCTTCGCCACGGACTCGTCGTGCCGCTCACGCAGCCCGTCGATGTGCACCGCGAAGGCGAAGTAGGGGGAGGGCTTGAACTTGTCCATCTTCTTACGCAGCAGCATGGCGTTGGTGCAGAGGAAGACGTACTTCTTCTTCGCCACCAACTGCCGCACGATCTCGTCGATCTGAGGGTGCATCAACGGCTCGCCGCCGGCGATGGACACCATCGGCGCACCCGACTCCAGCACCGCGCCGACGGCCTGCGCCACCGGCATGCGCTGCTTGAGCACGCCCGCCGGATGCTGGATCTTGCCGCAACCCTCGCACTTGAGATTGCACGCGAAGAGGGGCTCCAGCTCCACGATCAACGGGAACTTCTCCCGCTTGCGGAGCTTCTGTTCGGCCAAGTATGTAGCGACCTTGATGGACTGACGCAGCGGCATGGCCATCTGGCTCACCTCCTGGGGAGCAGCAAGGAACGGTGCCATTCATAGAAAGCGGGAAGGACGGAACGAAGAACGCGGAAGGCTGATATTCCACCGCGTACCGTGCCGATCCGGACGAGTTCATGTTGCGGAGCGTCCACGACCACCCGGACGGCGGCAACGGGGCGCTCGCCCGCGCGCACGGCGCTCAGGAGCGTGGCCGCGGACTCCATGTCGACCGCGATCGCGCCGGTCGCGAGCAGCTCCGACCGCGGGTGACCGCGAACGACGTGATCGGAGCCGATGAGGGGTCCGGTGTGCACGGTACGTCCCGGCACGGCCCGCACCAGCTCCTTGACGAGCAGGTCGGTCTCCGCGCACGGAACGGTTCCGTCCGGGTCCCGGGTCTCCTCGGCGACGACCAGGTCGCCGGGGTGCATCCCGGGGGCGAGTCCCGCGCAGAAGCCGGTGGCCAGCACGGCGGCCCCGGCGAGGGCCGGGTCGGCCAGGCGCCGGGTGACGGACCGTTCCGCCGCCTTGGGACCCATGCCCGTCCGGAGCAGGGTGACCGGCCCGCCGGCCCCGCCGCGCTCGCCGGTGCGCAGGGCGAGGTGCTCGATGCCGAGGGCGCAGGCGATCAGCAGCGGGGCGATGGCGGGCTGGGGGCTCATCAGAGGGCCTCGGTCCGGGAGAACGGTTCTCCATGGACGTAACGGCCCAGGGCGGTGAGCGGGAAGACCTGCCGGTAGAGGTGGTAGTTGATGGAGAAGTCCCAGGGGAAGCCGGTGCCGGTGAAGTAGGGCTCGTCCCAGGAGCCGTCCTCGCGCTGGGTGCTCGCGAGCCACTCGATGCCGCGCTCGACGGCCTTGGAGTCCCGCTCCCCCGCGGCCAGCAGCGCCATCAGCGCCCAGGCCGTCTGGGAGGCGGTGGAGGCGCCGCGGCCGCTCCACTCCTTGACGTACTTGTAGGAGCGCAGGTCCTCGCCCCAGCCGCCGTCGTCGTTCTGCACCTTCTCCAGCCAGGCCACGGCCCGTCGGATCGCCGGGTGCGAGGCGGGCAGTCCGGCGGCGGTCAGCGCGGGCACCACGGACCCGGTGCCATAGATGTAGTTGACGCCCCAGCGCCCGAACCACGAGCCGTCCGGCTCCTGTTCGGCGAGCAGCCACTCGATGCCGCGCCGGGTGCGCGGGTCGTGGGAGAGCCCCTCGATAGCGAGCATCTCCACCACATGGGCGGTGACGTCGGCGGACGGCGGGTCGATGACCTCGCCGAAGTCGCAGAACGGCAGCCGGTTGGGGAACGGGCTGGTGTTGTCGGCGTCGAAGGCGCCCCAGGCCCCGTTCTTCGACTGCATCCCGAGGTTCCAGCGCACCCCGCGCCCGATGGCCTTCTCCACCCGCTCGGGGTCGTGGTGCCGGACCCGGCGCAGGGCGAGGACGACCTCGGCGGTGTCGTCGATGTCGGGGTAGTTGTCGTTGTGGAACTCGAACGCCCAGCCGCCCGGCGGAAGTTGGGGCCGCTTGACAGCCCAGTCGCCGGGCCGCACGATCTCCTCGCCGAGCATCCAGTCCGCGGCCCTGACGAGCTGCGGGTGGTCGGCGGGCAGACCGGCGTCGGCGAGCGCGATGGTGGCGAGGCAGGTGTCCCACACCGGCGACTGGCAGGCCTCGATCATCCGGGACCCGTCCTCGCGCCAGATGGCGAACCGGTCCAGCGACTCCAGACCGGCCCGCATGACCGGGTGCTGGAGGTCGTAGCCGAGCAGGTGCAGGGCGATCACCGAGTACACGGCCGGGGGCTGGATGCCGCCCCAGCAGCCGTCGTTCTCCTGCCGCTCGATGATCCAGCGGGCCGCGCTGTTCATGGCGGCTCTGCGGAGTCTGCGGGGGGCGACCTTGCGCAGCTGGTGCAGGGCCTTGTCGAGCCGCTGGAAGGCGCCGTCCCAACTCGCCACCGGGGCAAGCGGCTTGGCCGGGTTCGGGTCGGCCGGGTCGGCGTGCAGTTCGTCGAGCGGGAAGGGCGCGGGCCGCACCGGGCGCTTCGCGGAGACGATCGTCAGCGGGACGATCGTCTGGCGGGCCCAGCAGCCGAAGTCGTAGATGTTGAGCGGGACCCACTTGGGGAAGTAGATGAGCTCCGGCGGGAGTTCGGGCAGGTCCTCCCACTTCCACCAGCCGAACAGGGCGAGCCAGATCCGGGTGAACACCCGGGCGGCGGCGATGCCGCCCTGGGCGCGGATCCAGGCGGAGGCCTTCGCCATGTGCGGGGCGTCCGGAGCGTCGCCGTCCAGGCGGAGGGCGACGTACGCCTCGACGGTGGTGGAGAGTTCGCCGGGCCCGCCGTAGAAGCTGGCCCAGGTGCCGTCCTCGCGCTGCTCGCCGCGGATGAACTTGGCGGCGGCCCGGGTGGTCGACTCGTCGCGGATGCCCAGGAACTGACGGAGCAGCAGGTCCTCGGCGTCCATGGTGACGTTGGTCTCGAGGTCGCCCTTCCACCAGCCCTCGGCGTCCTGCCGGGCGAGCAGGTGCTCAGTGGCGCGCTGTACGGCACGTACGGCGGCTTCTTGTATCCCGGCCGCCACGGGGGTCTCGAGGTGGGTTTCGCTGGCCGCGGCAGCGCGGGGCGGCAGGGCCCCGGTGCTTCCGTCGGTCGTCGCTGTCATGGCTTCCCCTTCGTGCAGTGTGCAATGTGGTGCTCTGCTGTGGGTCCGCCGTCGGCCGGTGCCTTTCCTTTCCTCGCAGCACCGGCCGGCGACTACGCGAGGGCTATTCGACCGATAGTGATCATCTCTTTCGTACGACGACGAAGTCGGCGAGCGCCACGAACTGGTCCCGCACCCGGTCGGGCATGTCGATGGCGTTCAGGGCCTCGATGGCGATGGTGTGCTGGCGGCGGGCCTCCGCGGCCGTCCACTCGCGGCCGCCGGCCTCCTCGATGAGGGCGGCGCGGGCCGCGAACTCCTCCTCGGAGAAGTTCTCGAAGTCGCTGCTCTTGGCGTCGGCGGCGAGGATCTCGCCGAGCCGCTCGGAGGCGGCCCCGCCCGCCGCGAGCGCGGCCACGACCGGCAGGGACTTCTTGCGCTGGCGCAGGTCGCTCCAGGTCTGCTTCCCGGTGGATTCCGGGTCGCCCCAGATGCCGAGGAGGTCGTCGACGGCCTGGAAGGCGAGGCCGAGGTGGTAGCCGTACTTCTCCAGGGTGTCGGCGGTGCGGTCGTCCGCGCCGCCGAGCACGGCGCCGATGGAGGTGGCGCAGGCGAGCAGGGCGCCGGTCTTGTTGCCCTCCATCTCCAGGCACTCCTCGACGCTGACGCGGTCGCGGTGCTCGTAGGAGATGTCCTGGGCCTGGCCGTCGATCAGGGCGCGGGTGGCGGTGGTCAGCCGGCGGGTGGCGCGGCCGGCCTCGACGGTGCCGAGCTCCAGGAGGACCTCGTTGGCCAGGGCGAACAGGGCGTCACCGACCAGGATGGCCTGGGCGGGGCCGTGCACCTTCCAGACGGTGTCGCGGTGGCGGCGCTGCTCGTCGCCGTCCATCAGGTCGTCGTGCAGCAGCGAGAAGTTGTGGACCAGCTCGACGGCGACCGCGCCGGGGATGCCGGTCTCGGGCGCGGCACCGGTGACCTCGGCCGACAGGACGGCGAGCGCGGGGCGCACGGCCTTGCCGCCGTCTCCGTCCGCGGGGTTGCCCTGGGCGTCGATCCAGCCGAAGTGGTAGGCGGAAACAGTGTCCATCGGGGATGCGAGACGGTCGACCGCCGCCTTCAGCACCGGAGTGGCCAGGGTCCGGCCGCGCTCCAGGAGCGCGGTCACGTCCACCGCGGACCTCGCAGCGGCCGTCTCGGCCGGGGGCACAGTGGGCACAGTCTCTCCTCTTGTTGCGGTACCGGAGGTGCTGGGGCCGGATACGCCGTGCTGGTCGAGCATCACGCGGCCTCCTCGAACTCGAAGAGACGGGCGGGGCGGGGCCGGCCCAGGGCGGCGAGGGCGGCGTCCGCCGCACTCACACCACTGCGGACCGCACTCTCCATGGTCGCGGGCCACCCTGTGGCGGTCCACGCGCCGGCCAGGTAGAGGCCGGGGGCTTTCGTACGGGCGCCGGGCCGCAGCCGCCCGACGCCGGGGGACGGGGCGAACGTCGCCGTGCGCTCCCTGGTCACGAAGAAGTCCTTCACCTCGGCGCCGCGCGCGAGCGGCAGCAGCCGCTCCAGCTCGGGCAGATACCGCTCGCGCAGTTCGGCCACCGGCGAGTCGATCTCGTCGTGCGCGGCCGACTGGGACAGGGCGAGGTACTGGCCCTCGCGCAGCCCGGAGGCGTCGGTGCGGTCGAAGACCCACTGCACGGGCGTGCCGAGGGCCGCGAAGAACGGCTTGTCGAGGACCTTGCGGTCGTAGACGACGTGGACGTTGAGGATCGGGGCGGTGCCGATGTCCCGAAGATTTTCGGGGGCGTCGAGCGCACCCTCCGGCAGCAGGTCAACGGCCTCGCCCTGGGCCACCGCGAGCACCACCGCGTCGGCCCGGAGCGTCTCCCCGGGAACCTGAACGCTCCAAGTGCCGTTCTCGTCAGTAGAGATGGAGGTGACGCGTGTACGGACCTCGGTACGCACGCCCGCGGAGTCGAGCGCCTTGCGGGCGAGCCGGTCATGCAGTTCACCCAGCGGGACGTGCGCCCAGCCGATGTCGGCCGCGCCCGGGTCGGACAGCAGACCGGTCTTGAACACCATCGCGGCGAGCCCCAGCGAGGCGTCGCCCGCGACCGCGTTGAGGGTGGCGACCCCGACCAGGTCCCACAGGGCCTCCACGGCACGCGCCGACTGACCGTGCGCGGTCAGCCAGCTGCCGAAGTCCTGTGCGTCCAGGCTCGGATCGGCGAGGTCGAGCCCCTTGAGCGCGAGCGCGGCACGCCCCACAGCGGCCCGCTCGGCGAGCGAGAGATGCGGATAGGTCGCGAGGCTGCGTCCCAGATGCAGGGGCACCGGCAGAGCGTCGCGCCGCAGCCTGCCGAGCCGTCGGCCCTCCGGCCGGGCCAGGTCGAGTACGGGCACGTCGAGACGATCCTGCAGCGGTGCCAGCGCCGTCCCCTCGATGCGGTCGAGGAACCAGCGGTAGGCGGTGCAGCAGCGCAGGTAGACATGCTGTCCGTTGTCGACGGTCAGTTCGCCGCGCTGGAAGGAGAAGGCGAGTCCGCCCAGGCGTGGCCTGCCTTCGAGCAGGGTGACGCGCACTCCGGCGTCGGCGAGCGCGAGCGCGGCGGTGATACCGGCGAGCCCGCCGCCGATCACTACGGCGTCCCGTCCGGACCGCTGTCCGTCGGTCATCGCACACCCTCCCCTGCCCGGACGCCGTGGTGCTCGAACGGTGCACGGCCGGCCGTCGCAGTCAGGGACGCCGTCCCGGAGCGGAGGGTTGCGTGCCGCTTTTCTCCGGTGGCATCACCTTGGACCGAATTGTCCACCTCGCCCATCAGGCGCGCCTCCTGACAGGCCGCCGCGTCACATGCCGGGTGTCGAGGCCGGACAGGCCGCGGACGGCGACGTACGCCTTCTCGCGTCCGGGCAGCGAGACCCGGCCGCGCAGCACCGCCTCGGGGTCGCGCTCGATGCGGTCGAGCAGTCGGCGGTAGATGCCGGCCATGGCGGCGACACAGGCGCCGCTGCGCCGGTCGAGCATGGGGAGCAGCCGGTAGCCCTCGGCGAAAAGGGCGCGGGCCCGTCGCACTTCGAAGTGCACGAGGCCCGCGAAGTCGGCGCCCTCCGGTGGTGTCGGCCCCTTGAAGCCGACCGAGCAGCCGAACTTCGCGAGGTCGTCGGCCGGCAGATAGGTGCGCCCGTCCTCGGCGTCCTCCCGGACGTCTCTGAGGATGTTGGTGAGCTGGAGCGCGAGGCCGAGCGTGTCGGCATACTCCGGCGCGCGTTCGGCGGCGCGCGCCCCGGGCTCGGTGCCGAACACACCGAGCGAGAGCCGTCCGATGGCGCCCGCCACACAGCGGCAGTACACCTTCAGGTCGTCCCAGGTCTCGTAGGTCTCGCCGCGTACGTCCATCAGGACGCCGTCGATCAGCTCGTCCAGGCCGCCCAGCGGGATCGGGAAGGTCTCGGCGGCATGAGCGAGGGCGACGGCCACCGGATCGATGTCGTCCTCGTCGACCGAGCCCTCCCGCACCCGGGTCAGCATCGCCCGGGTGTGCTCGAGTCTCGCGGCCTTGACGTCGCTCGCCAGCGCACCGTCGCCGATGTCGTCGACGCGTCGCGAGAACGCGTAGAGCGCCGACATCGCACGCCGCTTGGACGTCGGCAGCAGCCTGATGCCGTATGCGAAGTTACGCGCCTGCTGTCCGGTCACGGCCTCGCAGTAGCTGTAGGCGGCGAGTACCGGTGCGGACACGTGCGGTGGTGACTCCACGGTCCGGATCACCCCTCTCCTCGCAGAGCGACGCCCACCTCGCGCAGCAGCTGGAGCTTGCCGGGCTTGGGCGGGCCGGGAAGTACGTCGTGTTCGGCGGCGGCGATCGCACGGAGCGCCGCCCTTCCCCCCGCCACGAACCCCGCGAGCAGCAGCTTCAGTCTGCCGTGGACGCTACCCACCAGGGGGGCGCCTTCATTCAGGAGTTCGCGGGCGCGTTGTGCCTCGTATGCAACCAGAGCGCGCACCGATGCGCCCGCGGTTTTCGTGGCGAGATCCGCCTCCTGGACGTGAAAACGCTTCATGTCCGCGGCGGGCAGATAGATCCGGTCACGGCCGAGGTCCTCGGCGACGTCCTGGAGATGCTCGACGATCTGCAGGGCCGTGCAGATCGCGTCCGAGAGGCGGACCCGCTCGGGGGTGGAGGTGCCGGTGACAGCGAGCACGAGACGCCCGACGGGGTTGGCGGACAGCTCGCAGTAGGCGAGCAGATCGTCGTAGGTCTCGTAGCGGGTGACGAGCTGGTCCTGGCGGTTGGCGGCGATCAGACCGAGGAAGGGGTCGGGGGTGAGGGAGCGGCGGCGGACCGTGGGCTGGAGGCGGCGCAGCAACGGATGGCGTGGCTCTCCGGAGAAGACGCGGTTCAGGTCGGCCTCGAAGGCGTCCAGCAGGAGCAGCCGGTCGTCGGCCTCCTCGGGGGACACGCCGAGCAGTGCGGCGTCGGCGCCGCCGGGGGCCAGGTCGCCGTCGCCGATGTCGTCGACCAGGCGTGCGAAGCCGTACACCGCCATGAGGTCGGTGCGCCAGTCCTTGGGCAGGAAGAACGGAGCCACGGGGAAGTTCTCCGCCGCGGCCTTGTCGAGCGTTTCGCGCTCCGTCACTCCGGGGCGCGTCGTGCCGGTCTCCGTCATCGCGGCCTGCCCGAGGCGGGGACGGCACGTGCTGCGCTGAGCTGGGGAGTCTCCGTAGCCATCGCCGTCACATCTCCCGTTCTACACCGCCGACCCAATACACACTATTTCGGACACGCCGCCCAGCCGTCCGCGCGGCGCCCCAGTGATCGGGTGTCGCGCATTATCGCCCCACTTGCCGCGATTCGGCACCGGTACAGCTTACGTTGTACAACGCGGCATGGATCGTCGGGGTGTCCTGCACATCACAACAACACACCGATTGGCCCCAAGATTCCTAAGGAGCGCCGAAGTTGACGTTTCCTTTGCAGACGTGTGGCCCCGCCGGAACAGTTCCGGCGGGGCCCGGTCAAGCGGAGCGGTGACTTTCGTCCGGGGCGCGGTGGACTACTTGCCGGTGAACTTCTCGTACTCCTTGATGACCTCGTCGGTCGGGCCGTCCATGCGCAGCTCGCCGCGCTCCAGCCACAGGACGCGGTTGCAGGTGTCACGGATCGACTTGTTGTTGTGACTGACGAGGAACACCGTGCCGGCCTCCTTGCGCAGTTCCCTGATGCGTTCCTCGGAGCGCTTCTGGAACTTGCGGTCACCGGTGGCGAGGGCTTCGTCGATCATGAGGACGTCGTGGTCCTTGGCGGCGGCGATGGAGAAGCGCAGCCGGGCCGCCATGCCGGAGGAATAGGTGCGCATCGGAAGGGTGATGAAGTCGCCCTTCTCGTTGATTCCGGAGAAGTCGACGATCTCCTGGTAGCGCTCCTTGATCTGCTCCCGGGACATGCCCATAGCGAGCCCGCCCAGAATGACGTTGCGCTCGCCGGTCAGATCGTTCATCAGGGCCGCGTTGACGCCGAGCAGGGAGGGCTGGCCGTGGGTGTAGACGCGGCCGCTCTCGGCGGGCAGCAGGCCGGCGATGGCGCGCAGGAGGGTCGACTTGCCGGAGCCGTTGGAGCCGATCAGGCCGATCGCCTCGCCCTTGTAGGCGACGAAGGAGACGCCCTTGACGGCGTGCACCTTGCGCACACCGCGCGCGGCGTCGTCGGAGCCTCGCTTGAGGATCCGGCTCAGCGCGGCGGTCGCGCTGCCCTTGCCGGTCTTGGCGCCGTTGACGCGGTAGACGATGTGCAGTTCGTCCGCGATGACGGTGGGGGTCTGCTCGTCCCGGGTGTCCTCAGCCACGGCCGTACCTTTCCTCCGCCTTCCAGAAGTACACGAAGCCGCCGAGCGCGAAGAGCGCGGCCCAGCCGCCGGCGGCCGCCCAGACGTGGTCGGGCAGGTTCTCGGCGCCGTAGTCGTCGAGCAGGGCGAAGCGCATGAGGTCCATGTAGATGGCCGCCGGGTTCCACTGGAGCACCGTCGCGAGCCACTGCGGCTTGTCGGCCAGCATGATCGGGATCGAGAACATCACGCCGGACGCGTACATCCACGTACGCATCACGAACGGCATGAGCTGCGCCAGGTCGGGGGTCTTGGCTCCCGCGCGGGCCATGATCAGCGCCAGGCCGGTGTTGAAGAGGAACTGCAGGATCAGCACCGGGACGATCAGGGCCCAGGACAGATCCGGGTAGTGGCCGAAACCGATGGCCACGGCGAACAGCACGACCATCGAGAACAGCAGCTGCTGGAGCTGCTGGAGCGCGAAGGAGATCGGCAGGGAGGCCCGCGGGAAGTGCAGCGCGCGGACCAGGCCGAGGTTGCCGGAGATGGCGCGTACGCCCGCCATGACGGAGCTCTGCGTGAAGGTGAAGACGAAGACACCCGTCACCAGGAACGGGATGTACACGTCCTTCGACATGCCCCGGCTCGCGTCCAGGATGACGCCGAAGATGAAGAAGTACACGCCCGCGTTGAGCAGCGGCGTCGCCACCTGCCACAGCTGGCCGAGCTTGGCCTGGCTGTACTGTGCGGTCAGCTTCGCCCGCGAGAACGCGAGGATGAAGTGGCGCCGGTCCCAGAGCTGGCGGACATACTCGACGAGCGAGGGCCTGGCACCACTCACGGTCAGGCCGTACCGGCCGGCGAGCTGCGCCGCCGTGAGGCCCTCGTCGGGCGACGCGGACGCGCTCAGCGCGACCGTGTCTTCGTGCGTTGTCTCACTCACTGGATGGATAGCTTTCCTCTTCGGATGCTTCGGGATGCTGCGGACTGCTTCGGGCTGCTTGGGATGCGCGGCCTGTTCGGGCAGGGCACGAGCGTGGGCCGTGCCGCGGCCGCCGCTCTCGGCAACGAGCTTGTCAGATGACCGGGGGCCGGCCCAGTCGCGTCAGGCGCCAGACGGTACGCCACTTCATCGGGCGGCGCGGTCCGCAGGGCGTGCTCCAACCTTCCCGGAAGCCGCCGAACCATGCCTTCAGGGCGGGCCGCGAGGGGCGGCGCGCGAGCGTCAGCAGCATCCAGACGCCGAGGTAGACCGGGACCAGGAGCGCGGGCAGGTTGCGGCGGGCGAGCCAGACGCGGTTGCGGGCGACCATGCGGTGGTAGACCGCGTGCCGCGAGGGCGCGGTCGTCGGGTGGTACAGCACCATGTCGGACCGGTAGTCGATCATCCAGCCCGCGTCGAGGGCCCGCCATGCCAGGTCGGTTTCCTCGTGGGCGTAGAAGAACTCGTCCGGGAGGCCGCCGACTTCGGCGAAGACCTGGGTGCGTACGGCGTTGGCGCCGCCGAGGAAGGTGGTGACCCGGGAGGAGCGCATCGGGTCGGCGGCCCGCAGCCGGGGGACGTGCCGGCGCTGGGTGACCCCGGTGTCGGGGTCGGCGATACGGAAGCTGACGATGCCGAGCTTCGGGTCGACCGTGAAGGCCTGGCGGCACAGTTCGGCGGTGTCGTGGTTCGGGAGGAGGCCGTCGTCGTCCAGGAAAAGCAATATGTCGACGTCGCGACCGCTGGGGCCGAAGGCCTCGATGCCGACGTTGCGACCGCCGGGGATGCCGAGGTTCTCGGGCAGCTCGATGGTCCGGACGCCGTCGGGGACGTCCGGGACGGGCGAGCCGTTGCCGACGACGACCACCTGGACCGGGTCACCGTCCTGCTTGGCGACCGAGTCGAGCAGGGCACGCAGCTCCTCGGGCCGGTTGCCCATGGTGATGATGACGGCGCCGACCTTCATGCCGGTGCTCACTTCAGCCTGCTGGAGGCGAGGATCGACACGAGGTGCAGCAGGGTCTGGAGCAGGGCGATCCCGGCGAGCACCGCGACACCGAGCCGCGAGAAGAACAGGTCGCCGCGCGCCTGGTCCGCGACCGCCAGGACCAGGATCAGCAAGGACGCCTCGATGCCGAGGATCAGCCGGTGGAACTTGAGCAGGGAGGCGGCCCTGCGGGCCAGTGCCATGCCGGAGGAGCGCATCTCGGCGGCGGCCTCCTGCACGGGCGGCTTGCCGGCCTGGTGCCGGGCGACGCCCACGAGGTCGGTCTCGGCCTTGATGAGGATCGCGCCGAGCGCGGCGAGCGTGCCGAGGAAGGCCCACAGCCAGTCGATACGGCCGCTGCCGAACAGGTCGGCGGCGCGCAGGCCGAAGCCGACGAGCACGGCCGCGTCGGTCAGGTAGGCGCCGACGCGGTCCAGGTAGACGCCGTTGAGCGAGTACTGCTTCTTCCAGCGCGCGATCTCGCCGTCGACGCAGTCGAGCAGCAGATACATCTGGACGCACACCACACCGAGCACGGCCCCCGGGATCCCCGGCACCAGGAGGGCCGGGGCCGCGAGGACGCCGAAGACGGTCATCAGGTACGTGAGCTGGTTGGGCGTGACCCTGGTGTTCACCAGGTAGCGGTCCACCCGCAGGGACACCTCACGCATGTAGAGGCGTCCCATCCAGTGCTCACCGCTGCGCCGGTCCTTGACCCCTGCGGGGTGGACGACCGGACGGAGTTCAGCTACCGATGGCCTTGACATAGTCGGTGTAGATGTCCTTGATCTGGTCGGTCTTGAGGTCGAGGTGTTCGAGGATGGTGTAGCGGCCGGGGCGGGTCTGCGGAGCGAACTCCACGGCGCGGACGAACTCCGCGGGCGTGAAGCCGATCTCCTCCGGCAGCACCGGAAGTCCGTGCCGGCGCAGTACCTCGGCCATGTACGCCGATTCCTCGTGGGCTCCGCGCAGGTACATCGCGAAGGCCGCGCCCAGGCCGCACTGCTCGCCGTGGGCGGCGGCGCGCTTGGGGTAGAGCAGGTCGAACGCGTGGTTGATCTCGTGGCACGAGCCGGAAGCGGGCCGTGAGTCGCCCGAGATCGACATCGCGACGCCGGTGAGGACCAGGGCCTCGGCGAGTACCTGGAGGAAGTCGTTGTCCCCGACGCCGCCGGGGTGGCGGAGCACGGCCTCGCCGGCCTGGCGGGCCATGGCGGCCGCGAGTCCGTCGATCTTCTCGCCCTTGACGCGGTTCGCCAGCTCCCAGTCGGCGATCGCGTTGATGTTGGAGACCGCGTCGCCGATGCCGGCGCGCACGAAGCGCACCGGGGCCTCGCGGATGACGTCGAGGTCGATGACGGCCGCTATCGGGTTGGGCACGCCGTAGGAGCCGCGGCCCGCGTCGTTGTCGAGGGTCGCCACGGGAGAGCACAGGCCGTCGTGTGCGAGGTTCGTCGGTACGGCGACCAGGGGCAGGCCGATGCGCGCCGCGGCGAACTTGGCACAGTCGATGATCTTGCCGCCGCCGAGTCCGACGACCGCGTCGTAGTGGCCGGCCTTCATCTCGCCGGCCAGCCGGATCGCGTCGTCGAGGGTGCCGCCGCCGACCTCGTACCAGGTGGCGCCGGGCAGGGCGGGAGCAATCCGCTGCTTCAGCTTGGCGCCGGAGCCGTTGCTGACGGCGACGGCCAGCTTGCCGGAGTGCGAAATGCGCTCGTCGGCGAGCACGCCCGCCAGGTCGTCGAGGGCACCCGGGCGGATGTCCACGACGACCGGCGAGGGAATCAGCCTTGTCAGTAGCGGCACGCGATCTCCCGTCCACGGGCGAGGTCGTCGTGGTTGTCGATCTCCACCCACGGGACGTCACCGATCGGCGCGACGTCGATACGGAAGCCGCGGTTCACGAGCTCCTGGTAGCCGTGCTCGTAGAACTGCTGCGGGTCGGTCTCCCAGACCGTCTTCAGCGCGTCGGCCAGTTCGGGGGCGGCGTCGCCCTCGATGAGGGTGACCCCGATGTACTCGCCGGTGGCCTCGGCGGGGTCCATCAGCTTGGTGATCTTCGTCATGCCCCGCTCGGGGTCGACGACGACCTTCATCTCCTCGTCGGCGAGGTTCTTCACCGTGTCCAGGGCGAGGATGATGCGCCGGCCCTCGCCGCGGGCGGCGAGCAGCGTCTTCTCGACGGAGACCGGGTGCACGGTGTCGCCGTTGGCGAGGATCACACCGTCCTTGAGGGCGTCACGGCCGCACCACAGGGAGTAGGCGTTGTTCCACTCCTCGGCCTTGTCGTTGTCGATGAGGGTGAGCTTGAGGCCGTACTTCGCCTCCAGTGCCGCCTTGCGCTCGTACACGGCCTCCTTGCGGTAGCCGACGATGACCGCGACCTCGGTCAGACCGATCTCGGCGAAGTTGCCGAGGGTGAGGTCGAGAACCGTCGGTTCGCCCTCTATGCCCGCGGGGCCCACCGGCACCAGAGCCTTGGGGAGGCTGTCGGTGTAGGGGCGCAGACGCCGACCGGCGCCGGCCGCCAGCACGAGGCCGATCATGCGGGTTCTCCTTCGTCGTGTACGGCGGGCGCCCCAGCGGACACCCAGAAACGAATGCTCTCGACGACCACCACCAGGGCGACGGCCACGGCCATCACCGTGAGCGCGACCGTGAACTGCGAGGCGGTGAGCGCGGCGGCCAGGACGGTGACGAGCAGCGTCCGTCCTTCATGCCCCCCGACAGCGCGCACCAGCCAGGCCGGGGGCGCTCCGGCGTTGCCGCGGATGCGGTACACCGTGTCGTAGTGATGGTAGGCGACGGCGCCCACCAGGCCGAAAGCCGCAGGCAAGGCTCCGTTCACGTCCGCCTGGGCCGCCAGCACCAGGACGGTGCCGTACTCGGCGGCGCGGAAGAGCGGGGGGACGAGCCAGTCGAGGGCGCCCTTGAGGGGGCGGTACAGGGCCTGACCGGCGGCGATCGCGTAGACCAAGGCACTGCCGACGGTCGCCCAGGTGTCCCCGGAGAACAGGGTGAGGGCCAGGATCGCCGTGCCCGCCAGCGCCACAGCCGCCCGGGGTCCTCCGAGAGGGGCCAGCGAGACACGCGCCAGCAGGCCGGCCAGCGGTCCGTTGTCCGCCAGGTCCGCCAGCGCCTGCGCCGCGCGGTCCGTGCGCTGCGCCTTGCGGGTCAGCGACCGCAGCACCCGGCCCGCCGTGGTGTACGTCGCCGCGAAGGCGCAGCCGACGAGAAGGACGTAGAAAGTGATCCGCGGAGTCGTGACCGCCGTGAGCACCGCGATCATCGCCCAGCGCTCCCCGATGGGCAGCACGATCATCCGCCGTACCCAGACCGTCCAGCCGACGCTGTCGAGCTTGTCCGAAAGGGCCGCCGTCGGGCTGGTGTTGGCGGTCGCGTCGTGGTTGGCCTCGTTGAAGGAGAAGTCGACGACGTGCCGGCAGGTCTGGAGGATCATCGCGCCGAGGGCGAGGGCCCATACGTCGTCGCCGCCGCGGGCCGCGCCGAGGGCGAGGCCGGCGTAGTAGGCGTACTCCTTGGCGCGGTCGAAGGTGGCGTCGAGCCAGGCGCCGAGCGTGGAGTACTGCAGGGAGTAGCGGGCGAGCTGGCCGTCGGTGCAGTCCAGGACGAACGAGGCGATCAGCAGGACGCCCGCCGCGATGAAGCCGCCGCGCGTACCGGTCGCCGCGCAGGCCGCCGCGATGAGGGCGGTGATCAGGGAGGCCGTGGTGACCTGGTTCGGGGTCAGGCCGCGGCGGGCGCACCAGCGGGCGATGTAGCGGGAGTAGGGGCTGATGAAGTGGGTGGTGAAGAACCCGTCCCGGGACTTCACGGCGGACTTCAGGCGTACGGCCTCGTCGTCGACGTCCGCGACGGCCTGCCGTGCCTCGTTGCGGGCCTGCGGGTCGGCGGGGACAGCGGCGACCAGGCTGCCGAGCTCGGGGCGGTACACCTCGGCGCCGTCGTCGGCCAGCGCGGTGACGAGGCGGTCGGGAAGGCTGTCCACGGCGACCGCCGTGCCGCCGCCCGACGAGTTCTCGCGGGCCAGCGCCCTGGTGAGGGTCGCCCGGCCGTCGGGCTGTGCGGTGACGGCGCCGGGCAGCGCGGCGAGGGAGAAGCGGGGGTCGGTGAGGCCCAGGCGCAGAGCGTGTATGTGTCCGACGAAGCGGGCGTCGACGAGTGCGACGCGCTGGTCGCCGGGTGCCTCGGCGACCAGCCGTTCGGCGTCGGCGGCGTCCGCGGCGACCTGCACCTCGAATCCGAGGGACCGCAGATCACCCTCGATCGACGATCCGGGGACCGGCTGACCGGTGAGGATGGCGGTCGACAACCGAACTCACTCCCTGAGTGCCGACGCGCGGGCGCCGGTCATGTGCACGATGGGGGCGCCCCTTGGCTGGACCAGGCGGGCGGCATGTCGGCAGAGGCTATCGGATGCCAAGAAGGCTGCGTTCACCGCCCGTTAACGGACCGATCAACAGTGCCTCCCCCGGCCTTTGCCGCGATCATCATCGGTGATCCGGGCCTCCGCCCACAAACCGTGCCCCACAGAGCGGACATCCAGGACATCGTGAGGGTCCGGGTGCGTCGGCATAGGGTGGACGACCATGACGTGGCTGATCACCGGCGGTGCCGGATACATAGGGGCGCATGTGGCGCGGGCCATGACAGGGGCCGGGGAGCGGGTGCTCGTCCTGGACGACCTCTCGGCAGGCGTGCCGGCGCGGCTTCCCGCCGACGTGCCGCTGGTCCGGGGCTCCGCGCTGGACGGCGGCCTGCTCAAGCGGGTGCTGGCCGAGCACGCGGTGACGGGTGTGGTGCATCTCGCGGCGCGCAAGCAGGTCGCCGAGTCGGTGGCGCAGCCGATCCGCTACTACCAGGAGAACGTCGGTGGGCTCGCGACGCTGCTGGAGGCGGTCGCGGAAGCCGGTGTGGAACGATTCCTCTTCTCCTCGTCGGCGGCCGTCTACGGCAACCCCGATGTGGGACTGATCACGGAGGAGACGCCCTGCGCCCCCGTCAACCCCTACGGCGAGACCAAGCTCGCCGGGGAGTGGCTGGTGCGGGCCGCCGGACAGGCGCACGGGATCTCCACCGTGTGCCTGCGCTATTTCAACGTCGCCGGGGCCGCGGCGCCGGAGCTCGCGGACACCGGAGTCTTCAACATCGTGCCCATGGTCTTCGACCGCCTCACCCGCGACGAGGCCCCGCGGATCTTCGGCGACGACTACCCGACGCCGGACGGCACCTGCGTCCGTGACTACATCCATGTGTCCGACCTTGCCGAGGCGCATCTCGCGGCGGCCCGGCGGCTGTCCGAGGGCGACCTGAGCGGTGACCTGACGGTCAACATCGGTCGCGGTGAGGGCGTGTCCGTGCGCGAGATGGTCACGGTGATCGGCGAGGTGACCGGAGACCGACGGCCCGCGATCGTGGAGCCCCGGCGCCCCGGGGACGCGCCCGTGTCGGTGGCCTCGGCCGCCCGGGCCGCCGAGACGCTCGGCTGGAGCGCACGGCGAGGGGTACGCGAGATGATCGAGTCCGCCTGGCACGGCTGGCTGCTGCACCGCACCTGAGCATGCCCTGACCTGCGCTTCGTTTCCGCAGGTCAGGAGACATGACAACGGTGTTCAGTGCCGCGTTGCCGGATACCCCCCGCCCGTAGTTCACTGTGATCCCGGACGGGCTGTTCGGCTGTTCCGGGCCAACGCGTAGGAGGCGGCTTCGATGGGGGCAGGGCACGATCACGGGCACGCGCACGCGCACGCCGGCGGTACGGCGACCGCGGCGTACGTCGGCACGCTGCGGGTGGCGTTGTCGATCACGCTCACCGTCATGGTGGTCGAGATCGTCGGCGGCGTCGTCGCGGACTCCCTGGCCCTGGTAGCGGACGCGGCGCACATGGCGACGGACGCGCTGGGCCTCGGCATGGCCCTCCTCGCGATCCACTTCGCGAACCGCCCGCCGACCGGCAACCGCACCTTCGGGTACGCCCGCGCGGAGATCCTCGCCGCCCTCGCGAACTGTCTGCTGCTGCTCGGCGTCGGCGGCTACGTCCTGTACGAGGCGATCCAGCGGTTCGTCACACCGGCCGACACCGAGGGCGGGCTGACCATCGTCTTCGGCGCGATCGGTCTGGTCGCGAACATGATCTCGCTGACCCTGCTGATGCGCGGCCAGAAGGAGAGCCTCAACGTGCGCGGGGCGTTCCTGGAGGTCGCGGCGGACGCGCTGGGCTCGTTCGCGGTGATCGTCTCGGCAGCGGTGATCCTGACCACGGGCTGGCAGGCCGCCGACCCGATCGCCTCGCTCGTCATCGGCGTGATGATCGTGCCGCGCACCTTCAAGCTGCTGCGCGAGACGCTGGACGTCCTGCTGGAGTCGGCGCCCAAGGACGTCGACATGACGGAGGTGCGGAACCACATTCTGGCCCTGGACGGCGTGGAGGACGTCCACGACCTGCACGCCTGGACGATCACCTCGGGCATGCCGGTGCTGTCCGCGCACGTGGTGGTGAGTTCCGAGGTGCTGAGCGCGATCGGCCACGAGAAGATGCTGCACGAACTCCAGAACTGCCTCGGCGACCACTTCGACGTGGAGCACTGCACCTTCCAGCTGGAGCCGGGCGGGCACGCGGAGCACGAGGCGCACCTGTGCCACTGATCTTCTGCTCCACTGACACACGTGTACGGTGCATGAAACGCCCGTTCTGACGGAATGCAGCGATCCGGCGCACCTTTGCGTCCTCCACCCCACAGGCCCGCTCCGAGCGGTTCCCCGCCCGCCGCGCCGGGCACGATCAACTGCCGGGAGTGCCGGACCGGTGCGGCACACTTGGGGCGCGAAGACCGATGTGAAGGATGGGTATGCCGACCACACCTGCCACCACGACGCACACTCCGTCGAACGGCGCCGCGAACGCGATCCTGCTGGAACTGGTCGACGAGCACGGTGTGACGATCGGCACCGCGGAGAAGCTCGCCGCCCACCAGCCGCCGGGACAGCTGCACCGTGCCTTCTCGGTGTTCCTCTTCGACGAGCGGGGCCGGCTGCTCCTCCAGCAGCGGGCGCTGGGCAAGTACCACTCCCCCGGTGTGTGGTCCAACACCTGCTGCGGCCATCCCTACCCGGGCGAGGCGCCCTTCGCTGCGGCCGCCCGGCGGACGTACGAGGAGCTGGGCGTCTCCCCGTCGCTGCTCGCCGAGGCGGGCACGGTTCGCTACAACCACCCGGACCCGGACTCGGGCCTGGTCGAGCAGGAGTACAACCACCTGTTCGTCGGCATGGTGCAGTCCCCGCTCGGCCCGGACCCGGAGGAGGTCGGCGCGACCGCCTTCGTGACCCCGGCCGAGCTGGCGGAGCGGCACGCGAAGGACACCTTCTCCGCATGGTTCATGACGGTGCTGGACGCGGCCCGTCCCGCGGTCAGGGAGCTGACGGGCCCGTCCGCCGGCTGGTGAGGGGCTTCTCGGGCCGTCAGGACGCGCGCACGGCCTTGAGGGGCAGGGCGGCCCAGATCACCTTGCCGCCGCTGGAGGTGTGCTCGACGTCGCAGACCCCGCCCGCCTCCCGGGTGATCTCGCGGACCAGGAGCAGTCCCCGGCCGCCCTCGCCGCTGTGGTCGGTCTCCAGGGCGGTCGGCCGGTAGGGGTGGTTGTCCTCCACGGACACCCGCACCCACTCCGCGCCCACGGCCACCTCCACGGCGAGCATCGGCGAGAGCAGGGCGGCGTGCCGTACGGCGTTCGTCACCAGCTCGGACACGATCAGCAGGAGGCCCTGGACGAGATCGTCCGAGACGGGCACTCCCTGGCGGTACAGCAGGTCCCGTACCGCGTGCCGCGCCTGCGGGACCGACGCGTCGACAGCGGGGGCGGTGAACCGCCACACACCCTCGTACGGCAGGGGGTCCGGTGTGCCGGGGTCGAGGGGGTCCATGTCGAGGGGGTCTGGTCCGAGAGGGTCTGGTCCGAGAGGATCCTCTCCGCTGTCCGCCGGGCGAGGGCCGGACCCGCGCCCATGGTCGTCCATTCTTCGGTCGCCACCCTTGCGCTCGATTGTCACCACATGTCGAGTGTTGGCAGCGCGTCGGTCCACTCCGGATACCTGAACAGAAGTCAGCGCATATCGAATGCCCCTGACCGATTCCGTGCGGAATCATTCGGATGGTGTTGATCTGGTGGCGGGCTCCTGCTGTTCGGTGACCGTACCGGGGATCTTGCGCACAGTACGGTCGAGGCGTACGGCTAGCATCCGACGCATGGAGCTCTCGGAGCCGCTGCTGCTGCACACCGTCGTCGACTCGGTCGCCACCGTCGTCATCCACCATCCGGCCAAGCGCAACGCCATGACGGCCGCGATGTGGCAGGCGCTGCCGCCGCTGCTGGACACGCTGGCCGCCGATCCGGACGTACGGGCGCTCGTGCTGACCGGGGAGGGCGGGACGTTCTGCGCGGGCGCCGACATCTCCACGCTGCGCCGGTCGCCCGAGGAGGCCCAGGGGCTCGCGGTGCGGGCCGAGGAGGCCCTCGCCGCGTTTCCGAAGCCGACGCTGGCGGCGATCCGGGGGCACTGTGTGGGGGGCGGGTCGCAGCTCGCGGCGGCGTGTGATCTCCGGTTCGCCGAGGAGGGCGCGCTGTTCGGGGTGACACCGGCGAAGCTCGGGATCGTGTATCCGGCCTCCTCCACCCGGCGGTTGGTGTCGCTGGTCGGGCCGGCCGCCGCCAAGTACCTGCTGTTCTCAGGCGAGTTGATCGACGCACAGCGGGCACTGCGCACGGGTCTGATCGACGAGGTGCTGCCGGAGGGCGAACTCGACAAGCGGGTCGGGGAGTTCACCCGGATCCTGACGTCCCGCTCGCAGCTCACGCAGGCCGCGGCGAAGGAGTTCGCGAACGGCCGCACGGACCGGCACGCTTACTGGACCGGGCAGGCGCGCGGCAGCGGCGACACCGCGGAGGGGGTCGCCGCGTTCCTGGAGCGCAGGACACCGCGCTTCACCTGGACTACGTCAGGATGAAGCGGCTGCCGGAGCGGAGCCTGTCGACGAGCTGCGCGGGCGCCTTCTCGGGCGAGCCGGCGTCGTAGGGCGGTCGCGGGTCGTACTCGATCCCCAGCTGCACGGCCTGGGCGTGTTCGTCGCCCGCGATCCTGCCGAGCAGGGCCAGCCCCATGTCGATCCCGGAGGAGACGCCCGCGGCGGTGACGTACTTGCCGTCGAACACGACCCGCTGCCCCGTGGGCGCTACGCCGAACCGCTCCAGGAAGTCCAGAGCCAGCCAGTGGGAGGTCGCCCGGCGGCCTTCGAGGAGCCCGGCGGCGGCCAGCAGCAGGGAACCGGTGCACACGGATGTCGTCCAGGTGCTGGTGGCGTCGGCCGAGCGCAGCCAGTCGAGCAGCACCGGGTTCTCCATCTGCGGGGTCTGCCCGGGACCGCCCGGCACGATCACGATGTCGGGGTGCGGCACCTCGGCGAACGTCCTGTCGGCGGTGAGGGCGAGCATCCCGGTGTCGGTGCGCACCGGGCCTGTCCGCTCGGCGACGAACACGGTCTCCGCGTCGGGGAGGCGGCCGAGGGTCTCGTACGGTCCTACGGCGTCCAGGGCGGTGAAGCGGTCGTAGAGGACGATGGCGATCTGCACAGGGAGTCCCTTCAGTGTGCCGGGGTGGGGTGGAAGCGGCGGCGGTACTCGGAGGGGGCCGTGCCGAGGGCCCTGACGAAGGCGCGGCGCATTCCCTCGGGGGTGCCGTAGCCGCTGGCGCGGGAGATCTCCTCGATGCCGTCGGAGGTGTCCTCCAGGAGACGGCGGGCGTGCTCCAGCCGGACCCGGTCCACGTACCGGCCCGGTGTCATGCCGGTCTCGGCCTGGAAGGCACGGGCGAAGTGGCGGGGCGAGAGGCGGGCCCGGGAGGCGAGGCTGTCGACGCTCAGGTCGTCGGCGGGGTGCTCCGTGATCCACAGCTGGACCTCGCGCAGCGGCTCTCGCCGGGCGGTCTGGGCGGCGAGCTGGGCGCTGAACTGGGCCTGGTTGCCGGGGCGACGCAGGAAGACGACCAGGTGGCGGGCGATGGCGAGGGCCGTGTCCCGGCCCAGGTCCTCCTCGACCAGGGTGAGCGCGAGGTCGATGCCCGAGGTGACGCCGGCGGAGGTCGACACCGGTCCGTCGCGCACATAGATCGGATCGGGGTCCACCTCGACGGCCGGGTGGTCGCGGGCGAGCTTGTCGCAGTACGCCCAGTGCGTGGTGACCCGGCGGCCGTCCAGGAGCCCTGCCTCGGCGAGCCGGATGGCGCCGGTGCACACCGAGACCAGGCGGTCGGCCCGGGGTCCGTGCTCGCGCAGCCAGTCGGTGAGGCGGGCATCGGGGCGGCGGGTGCCCTGGCCACCGGGCACCAGGAGGGTGTGCGGGGCGTCGGCCCGCGCGAGGGCTTCGTCCGGTACGACGGTCAGGCCGCTGGAGGTGCGTACGGCAGCGCCGTCCAGCGAGGCCGTGCGGATGCGGTAGGTGCCCGGAGTGTGTTGTTCGGCCCCGGCGAAGACCTCCAGCGGTCCGGTGACGTCGAGGCTCTGCACGCCGTCGAAGAGGACGAAGAGAACGGTTCGCTGCGCCATGTCCTCGATTCTTGGGCCGGGGCGCGATGGCGGCAATGACGAGTTCCCCACCTTTCCTGCCATGGGTAACCTCCCCGTCGAGGGGATACCAAGCGGTCGGTAACCTGCTGGCCATGACTACTGCCGCCCTGGAACCGCGCGTCGGCCGCCGCTGTCACAACCCCCTCAACTCCCTGCACGCCGCGCACTACTTCTCCCCCGACCTGGGCAGGGAGCTGGCCGCGATCGGCGTCACGCACCCGCGGGCCGTCAACTTCGCGGTGCGGGCCGCCGCACTGGGCCCGGTCGGCCCGGGGGCGGTGACGGCCGCGTTCTACAACTACAAGCACGAGCTGGTGGCCGAGCACGTGCCCGCCGTGTGGCGGACCGCCACGCCCGAGCAGGTTCTGGCGGCACGCGTGCGTGCCGTCGACGCGACCCTGCGCCGCCTGCTCGGCGACGAGGCCGTGACGTCGGACGGGATGGCCGAGGCCGCGCGGCTCGCGCTGCGGGCCGCGGAGGGCTGTTCGCGTGCCGCCCGCCCGCTGTACTCCGCGCACGCCGACCTGCCGGTGCCCGAGGAGCCCCACCTGGCGTTCTGGCACGCCGCGACGCTGCTGCGCGAGCACCGGGGCGACGGTCATCTCGCCGCCCTGATGTCCGCGGAGCTGGACGGTCTGGAGGCTCTGGTGACCCACACCGCGACGGGCCGGGGCATGACACCGTCCTGGGTGTTCACCACGCGCGGATGGTCGCGGGAGGAGTGGGACGCCGCCGTCGGACGGCTGCGCGGGCGCGGACTGCTGGACGCCGACGGTGAGCTGACCGAGCGGGGTACCGCCCTGCGGGAGGAGATCGAGGCGCAGACGGACCGGCTGGACCGGGCCCCGTACGAGCACCTCGGCTCCGAGGGCGTACGACGGCTGACGGAGCTCGCGGTGGGGTTCGCGCGGGCGGCCGCGGCCGCGGGGGCCTATCCCGCGGACCTGATCGGCAAGCGCTGATCTTTCCGGGCCGCGAAGATTGCCCGGCCGTCTCGGAGGTACCCGTTCCTCTCCCGGTCGACCTGGCCGGGAGAGGAAAGGGGATTCACATGTTCCGCGCGATCGCAGACGTCCTGCGCCAGATCGGTGGCGCCATCGCCACCGTGGTGACCCTGCCCTTCCGGGCCGTTGCCCGGCTCTTCGGCGGTGCGTCCAGCTCCACCAGGAGCCGCAGGGCCTGATGAGAACGGCCGGATGACCGCGCCCTGATCCCCGACTGTCGGTGCCGCCTGCCACAATTGCCGCGCAACCTCAGTGAGAAGGCGGTACGGGATCGTGACGACACCCGGGTCCAGCGGGTCCAGCAGCGCAGGGTCGATCGAAGGCAGGATCGCCGAGGAACTCGGCGTACGGGAGCGGCAGGTGAAGGCTGCCGTGGAGCTGCTCGACGGCGGTTCCACGGTTCCCTTCATCGCCCGCTACCGCAAGGAAGCGACCGAGATGCTCGACGACGCGCAGCTGCGCACGCTCGAGGAGCGGTTGCGGTATCTGCGGGAGCTGGAGGAGCGGCGGGCGGCGATCCTCGACTCGGTGCGTGAGCAGGGCAAACTCACCGAGGAGCTCGAGGCGCGGATCCGGGGCGCGGAGACCAAGGCGCGCCTGGAGGACATCTACCTGCCGTTCAAGCCGAAGCGCCGCACCAAGGCACAGATCGCTCGCGAGGCCGGTCTCGAGCCGCTCGCCGAGGGCCTGCTCGGGGACCCGGGTGTCGCTCCGCTCGCCGCGGCCGCCGCGTTCGTCGACGCCGACAAGGGCGTACCCGACGCACAGGCCGCGCTGGACGGCGCCCGGTCGATCCTCACCGAGCGTTTCTCGGAGGACGCGGACCTGATCGGCGAGCTCCGCGAGCGCATGTGGGCGCGCGGACGGCTGGCCGCCAAGGTGCGGGAGGGCAAGGAGGAGACGGGCGCCAAGTTCGCCGACTACTTCGACTTCGCCGAGCCCTTCACGAACCTGCCCTCGCACCGGATCCTGGCGATGCTGCGCGGCGAGAAGGAGGAGGTCCTCGACCTCGTCCTGGAACCCGAGGAGGCCACGGAGGGACCCTCGTCCTACGAGGGGATGGTGGCCCACAGGTTCGGGATCGCCGACCGCGGCCGCCCGGGCGACAAGTGGCTGACGGACACCGTCCGCTGGGCCTGGCGGACCCGCATCCTCGTGCACCTCGGCATCGACCTCAGGCTGCGGCTGCGGACGGCCGCCGAGGACGAGGCGGTCAATGTGTTCGCGGCCAACCTCCGCGACCTGCTGCTCGCCGCCCCGGCCGGCACGCGCGCGACGCTGGGCCTGGACCCCGGGTTCCGCACGGGTGTGAAGGTCGCCGTGATCGACGCGACCGGCAAGGTCGTCGCCACCGACGTCATCCACCCGCACGTCCCGGCCAACCGGTGGGACGAGGCGATCGCCAAGCTGGCCCGCCTCGCCAAGGAGCACGCGGTCGAGCTGATCGCGATCGGCAACGGCACGGCGTCCCGGGAGACCGACAAACTCGCCGGTGAACTGATCACCAAACACCCGGAGCTGAAGCTCACCAAGGTGATGGTGTCCGAGGCGGGCGCCTCCGTGTACTCGGCCTCCGCGTTCGCCTCGCAGGAGCTGCCGGACATGGACGTGTCGCTGCGCGGCGCCGTCTCCATCGCGCGCCGCCTCCAGGACCCGCTGGCCGAGCTGGTGAAGATCGACCCGAAGTCGATCGGCGTCGGCCAGTACCAGCACGACCTGTCCGAGGTGAAGCTGTCGCGCTCCCTGGACGCGGTCGTGGAGGACTGTGTGAACGGCGTGGGGGTCGACGTCAACACCGCGTCCGCTCCGCTGCTCGCCCGGGTCTCCGGAATCACCTCCGGGCTGGCGGAGAACATCGTGTCGCACCGCGACGCGAACGGCCCGTTCAAGTCCCGCACCGAGCTGAAGAAGGTGGCCCGGCTGGGCCCCAAGGCGTACGAGCAGTGCGCGGGCTTCCTGCGGATCCGTGGCGGCGACGACCCGCTGGACTCCTCCAGCGTCCACCCGGAGGCGTATCCGGTGGTGCGGCGGATGGTGAAGACCGCGGGGCAGGAGGTCGCCTCCCTCATCGGCAACACCGGGGTGCTGCGGTCGCTGAGGCCGCAGGACTTCGTGGACGAGACCTTCGGTCTGCCCACGGTCACCGACATCCTCAAGGAGCTGGAGAAGCCGGGGCGCGACCCTCGGCCCGCCTTCAAGACGGCGACCTTCAAGGAGGGCGTCGAGAAGATCTCCGACCTGTCCTCCGGGATGGTGCTGGAGGGGGTCGTGACCAACGTGGCGGCGTTCGGGGCGTTCATCGACATCGGCGTCCACCAGGACGGTCTGGCGCATGTCTCCGCGCTGTCGAAGACGTTCGTCAAGGATCCGCGGGATGTGGTCAAGCCCGGCGACATCGTCAAGGTGAAGGTGCTGGACGTCGACATTCCGCGCAAGCGGATCTCGCTGACGCTGCGGCTGGATGACGAGGCGGAGACCTCCGGTGGGGAGCGGCGACAGCAGCGGGGTGGGCGGCCTCCTCAGCAGCGGCAGCGGCAGCAACCGCGTCAGCAGCAGGCGCCTGCTCCGGGCAACAGTGCGATGGCCGATGCTCTGCGGAAGGCCGGGCTGCTCGACTCCAAGAAGAAGGGGCGCTAGCGGCCGTAGGGGCTGCGGGGCTGTTGTGGCTGGTCGCGCCCACGCGGCGGAGCCGCACATCGATACAGCCCCGCGCCCCTTCAGGGCGCTTCAGTCACCTTGCCCGATGAGAGCTCCAGTCGGCGGTTCACCCTCACCGCGTCCAGCATTCTGCGGTCGTGGGTGACCAGGAGCAGGGTGCCCTCGTAGGCGTCCAGCGCTGATTCCAGCTGCTCGATCGCCGGGAGGTCCAGGTGGTTCGTCGGTTCGTCCAGGACCAGGAGGTTGACGCCCCTGCCCTGGAGCAGCGCCAGGGCCGCCCTCGTCCGCTCCCCCGGTGACAGCGTCGCCGCCGAGCGGGTGACGTGGTCGGCCTTCAGGCCGAACTTGGCCAGGAGGGTGCGGACCTCCGCCGGTTCCGTGTCGGGGACCGCCGCGCAGAAGGCGTCCAGCAGGGCCTCCTGGCCGTGGAACAGCTCGCGGGCCTGGTCGACCTCGCCGATCAGGACACCGGAGCCCAGGGAGGACTGGCCGGAGGTCAGCGGCACCCGGCCCAGGAGGGCGCCGAGCAGGGTGGACTTGCCTGCGCCGTTCGCGCCCGTGACCGCGACCCGGTCCGCCCAGTCGATCTGGAGGGAGACCGGGCCCAGGACGAAGTCACCCTGGCGGACCTCGGCGTCCCGCAGTGTCGCGACGACCGCACCCGAGCGGGGGGCCGAGGCGATCTCCATACGCAGTTCCCACTCCTTGCGCGGCTCGTCGACGACGTCGAGGCGTTCGATCATGCGCTGGGTCTGGCGGGCCTTGGCGGCCTGCTTCTCGCTGGCCTCGCTGCGGAACTTGCGGCCGATCTTGTCGTTGTCGTTGCTCGCCTTGCGGCGGGCGTTCTTCACGCCCTTGTCCATCCACGAGCGCTGCATCTGCGCCCGGTCCTGGAGCGCGGACCGCTTGTCGGCGTACTCCTCGTAGTCGTCCCGGGCGTGCCGGCGGGCGACCTCGCGCTCCTCCAGGTATGCCTCGTAGCCGCCGCCGTAGAGGGTGATCTGCTGCTGGGCAAGGTCGAGTTCGAGGACCTTGGTGACGGTGCGGGTGAGGAACTCGCGGTCGTGGCTGACCACCACCGTGCCGGCGCGCAGGCCCTTCACGAACCGCTCCAGGCGCTCCAGGCCGTCCAGGTCGAGGTCGTTGGTCGGCTCGTCGAGGAGGAAGACGTCGTAGCGGGAGAGCAGGAGGGAGGCGAGGCCGGCGCGGGCCGCCTGGCCGCCGGACAGGGAGGTCATCGGCTGGTCCAGGTCGACCGCCAGGCCCAGTGAGTCGGCGACCTCCTCGGCCCGTTCGTCGAGGTCGGCGCCGCCGAGGTCCAGCCAGCGCTCCAGGCTGGTGGCGTACGCGTCGTCGGCGCCGGGGGCCTCGTCGACCAGGGCCTGGGTCGCCTCGTCCATCACCCGCTGGGCCTCGGCCACTCCGGTACGGCGGGCGAGGAACTCCCGTACGGTCTCGCCCGGGCGCCGCTCGGGTTCCTGCGGGAGGTGCCCCACGGACGCCGTCGGCGGGGAGAGCCTGAGCTCCCCCTCCTCCGGCGTGACCAGGCCCGCGAGCATCCTGAGCAGCGTGGACTTGCCCGCGCCGTTGGCCCCGACCAGGCCGATCACATCTCCGGGCGCGACGACGAGGTCGAGCCCGCTGAACAGGGAACGGTCGCCGTGGCCGGCGGCGAGGTTCTTGGCGACGAGGGTGGCAGTCATCAGACCGTCGATCCTAATGGCCGTGGCAGGTGTCCGGCGCTCCGTTCTCTCAGCGGGCCATCGCCTCCACCAGGACACTTCCCGAGGTTCGCGCCACCACGAACGATTCGCCCCGCACTGCCTTGGCGTCCAGGGCGATGCGGTGCAGGCCCGCTTCCAGGACGCCGTCGAAGACCTCCTGGGTGCGGGTGCGGTACAGCCGGTCGAGGCGGTAGGCCGTCAGGCGCACCCGGCACGGCGAGGTGACCTCGACGCCCGCCTCTCCGTCGGCGGCCACCAGACGGGTCAGACGGCGCCGCTCGACCGGGCTGCGGTCCAGGGCGTGCTCTATCTGGGCCACGAGCAGCGGGATGATCGGGGCGAGACCGTCGACGTAGGCCACGTCGACGCCCGCGCGGGCGAAGGAGCGGCGTACGGCGGCACGTTCCTCCTCGGTGACCGCGCGGCCGAAGGCGACGGCGCCGTAGCCGCGCAGTTCGTCGGCGTGCACGTCGCCCACCTCGCGGGTGATGTCGGCCCCGATGCCGATGGCGCGCAGGGCGGCGGCGAGTTTGGCGAGGACGGCGACGCGGGCGCCGATGAGCAGGACGCGGCGGCGGGGGCCCTCCGAGCCGCCGGTGCCCCGGAGCAGGGAGTCCAGCGCCGTGCGGTACTCGGCACCCTGAAAGCGGAACGGCCCTATGCCGTGGTAGCCGTTGAGCTGGAGGTTTACGGCCTCCTCGGTCTGCCAGGCGAAGTCGCGCCAGATGAAGTCGTCGCCGTCCCGCTCGATGACGGCGGTGACGGCGCCGCAGCCGAGGTCCTCGCACTCGGGGCAGCCGTAGATGACGTGACGGCCGTTCGGAAGCGGGGCGTCCGTCTCGCCCAGGAGGCTGCGGACCTGGGCGGTGAAGATCGCGGGTGGGACGTCGGAGGCGAGAGGGGAGACGGCGTCGAGGTCGGAGAGCTGGAAGAGGAGCGGGCGGCCGTCGACGATGAAGTCCACGAAGTCCCGGTGTATCTGGAAGTCACCGTTGGCGAGGACTCCACCGGCACGCATCGCCGGTGCCAGGCCGAAGGTCGCGTAGGCGGCAGACATGGTGTGAGTATTCCCGCCTTTTGGGCGGTCTGAGCACGGTGTGGGACATTCCGCTTGCGTCGGGCGGCGCGCTCGCTCGACAAGTACCTCGGAGGGCACGAGGAGTTGGCGGTGCGGCCCGACGTCAGCGGCGTACGCATGGTCGAAGGAGGACCGGTCGGAGAGGGGGTGACCTCCTCCTTCCGGCTCGCGCCGTGCTCAGCTGTGGTCGTGGCCCAGCGGGTCGCCCTCCGTCTCGGTGCCGGGGCCCGGGCCGATCTGGATCCCGAAGTCGCCGTCGTACTTCCGGTGGCCTTCGATCACGGCGAGTTCGACGGCCTCGGAGCCCATCTCGCCCCGCACGATCAGCGGGTCCCGGCGCAGGTCGCGCATGAGGGCCACGCACATGCCGATCATCACGAGCACGAAGGGTGCGGCGGCCAGGATCGTGAGGTTCTGCAGGCCGGTGAGCGCGTCGCCCTGGCCGCTGCCGACGAGCAGCATGATGGCGGCGACCGCTCCGGTGACGACACCCCAGAACACGACGACGAAACGGCCGGGTTCGAGGGCGCCCCGCTGGGAGAGCGTGCCCATCACGATGGACGCGGCGTCCGCACCCGAGACGAAGAAGATGCCGACCAGGATCATCACGAGCAGGCTGGTCACGGTGGCGGCGGGGAACTCCTGGAGGACACCGAAGAGTTGGCCCTCGGGAGTGTTCTCGCCGGCCAGCGCGCCGCCCTCCTTCAGCTTCATGGCCGTACCGCCGAAGATCGCGAACCAGACGAGGCTGACCGAGCTGGGCACGAGGATGACGCCGCCGACGAACTGGCGGATGGTGCGGCCGCGGCTGATGCGGGCGATGAACATGCCGACGAAGGGCGTCCAGGAGATCCACCAGGCCCAGTAGAAGACGGTCCAGCTGCCGAGCCAGTCCGCGACGCCCTTGCCGCCGCTCGCCTCGGTCCGGCCGGCGAGTTGGGGCAGGTCGCCGAGGTAGGAGAAGACCGAGGTGGGCAGCAGGTCGAGCACGATGATCGTGGGACCCGCGACGAAGACGAAGACCGCGAGGATCAGGGCGAGCACCATGTTGGTGTTGGACAGCCACTGGATGCCCCGCTCGATGCCGGAGACGGCCGAGAGCACGAAGGCCAGGGTCAGCACGGCGATGATACTGACGAGCAGACCGGTGCTGACGTCGTCCATCCAGTTCAGCTCCTGGAAACCCGAGCCGATCTGGAGGGCGCCGAGGCCCAGGGAGGCCGCGGAGCCGAAGACGGTGGCGATGATCGCGAGGATGTCGATCACCCGGCCGACGGCGCCGTTGGCGTGCTTCTCCCCGATGAGCGGGGTGAACACGGCGCTGATGGTCTGGCGCCGGCGCTTGCGGAAGGTGCTGTAGGCGATGCCGAGCCCGACCACCGCGTAGATCGCCCAGGGATGCAACGTCCAGTGGAAGAGGGTCGTGGCCATCGCCGTCTCCATGCGTTCACCGGAGTTGGCGGGATTCGTGCCCGGAGGCGGGGTCGTGTAGTGCGAGAGGGGCTCGCTGACGCCGTAGAACATCAGGCCGATGCCCATGCCGGCGCTGAACATCATCGCGACCCAGGACACCGTCTTGAACTCGGGTTCCTCGCCCTCGGCACCCAGGTGGATGCGGCCGTAGCGGCTCATCGCGAGCCAGAGGGCGAACACCACGAAGCACGAGGCGGCCAGCATGAAGGCCCAGCCGCCGTTGTGGATCAGCCCGCCCAGCATGGTGGTGGAGACGTCTTCCAGGGAGTCCGTCGCCGCCCAGCCCCAGATCACGAAGGCCAGGGTGATGACGGCGGTGACACCGAACACCACCCGGTCGGTCTCGTGGCCGAGAATGCCCGCGGGGCCTTCCCGGCTGCCTCTCTTCTTCAGGTCTTCAGTCATCTGCGGCACCTTCCCCTGGAGCGGTGGGTACTCCGGTTTTCACACAGTTCCCCAGGACCTACCACAGGTGCCGCAGATCTCAACCGATTCAGCAGCCGGTGTCGGGTTCCCCGAGCGGTTCCGCACACAGGGGCCGGCGCAGCGGGCCGCCCTCCGGGACGCGGTGCGCGGCCCGCGGTGCCTGAACGCCGTCGAGAGCCGCCGCCCGATGCGGTACGGCCGTCCCGGCGCCCTTCGTCGCCTGCGCGAAGGCGGACGCGCCGCCGACCAGCGGGAGGCGGGCCGAGGTGCGGGCCAGGTCGATCGTCAGGGTGGGCTTGGTGGACGGCGGGTCGATGAGGTCCTTGTCGGTGCCCGCGACGATCAGGGCGAGGCGGTGGCCCGCCGGGACGACGTGGTCCGTGGCGCCGAGATCGAGGGTGATGGTGTAGGCCTTGCCCGGGGTGAGCGGGACGCCCTTGCGGTCCGAGGCGTAGTTCCCGAGGTCCGCCCAACCGCGGCTGATCACCGTGTAGTCGACCGCGGTCGTCTTCGCCCGGGTCGCCTTGAAGCAGGCGCTGTCACCGGTGGCGTTGGCGCCCCAGCAGGTGCGGTCGGCGAGAGTCGTGATGCCTTCACCGGAGGCCGCGTAGTCGCGGATGGTGTCGGGACCGAGGTCCACGAGCACGGCGGAGAGGTGGGCCGTGGAGGTGGTCGGGCTCGCCGTCACGGTGACCTTGGAGGAGCCGGACACGCGGAGGTCCTTGGTGAGGGTGCCGGTGGTGAAGCCCGCCTTGTCGGGGGTGGATGTGTCGATCCGGGCAGCCCAGTCGGTCTCGCTGAGCGCCGGGTCGTCGGTGAAGGTCTCGGTGCCCTTGGCCTTGGTGAGGCCGAGGGTGCCCACTCCCGGCTGGGAACCCTTCGCCGGGCGCAGAGTGGCCGCCGAAGTGCCCCGCGGGGGCCAGGACTTCGAGGTGACCCACTGGTCGGGGTGGCGTTCGATGTCGGCCATGGGCTCACGGTCGATGCCGTTGTCGTAGCCGAGGAGTTCATGGTCGAACCAGCGGTGCAGGGTGTCGACCCACTCCGCGCGCCGGAAGTCGAAGGGGTCGACGTGGCCGGTCTGGGAGAGCCAGATCTTGCGCTCGACGCCGTTCTTCGCGAGGGCGTCCCACCACGGACCGACGTGCTGGAGACGGACGTTGAGGTCCTGCATGCCGTGCACGAGGAACACGCTGGCCTTGACCTTCTTCGCGTCCTTCACGTAGTCGCGCTCGGTCCACAGCGAGGTCCGGTCGCCGGTGCGGGGCGCCTGGTCGACGAGCTTCTGCTGGACGGCCGCGCACTTGGCGCGGGCGTCGGGGCTGTCCACGTAGTCGGAGAGCCAGTCGGGGCCGGAGCCGTAGAGCGGGGCACCCTTGGAGAAGTAGTAGTCGTACCAGGTGGAGATGGCGCTGATCGGGACGATGGTCTTCAGGCCCTTGACGCCGGTGGCGGCGACGCCGTTGGCGATGGTGCCGTCCCAGCTCTTGCCGATCATGCCGGTTCTGCCGTTGGTCCAGGTGGCCCGGGTCTTCTCGGTTCCCGTGCGGCTCGTATAGGCCGTTGCCCGGCCGTTCAGCCAGTCGACCACCGCTTTCGCGGACTGGATGTCGGAGCGGCCGCCGACGTCCACACAACCGTCGGAGCGGTTGGTGCCGGCGAGGTCGACGCCGACGAAGGCGTAGCCGCGGGGCACGAAGTAGTTGTCGTAGAACAGCGGCATCTGGACGACATCGCCCTGGGCGTCGTACGTCTTCAGCTGGCTCTCGTTGCCGCGTCCGCAGCAGGAGTAGTAGGGGCTGGCGTCCATGATGACCGGGACCTTGCGGTTCCTCTGGGCCGGTTCACGGGGCCGGACGATGTCGACGGCGACGCGGTCGGTCTTTCCGTCACCGTCGCCGTCGAGCCGGGTGTCCACCCAGACGGCCTCGCGAACGGCGTTCTGGTACGAGTAGATCGGTTGGCTCTCCCGCGGGCTCGGGTGGGTCCGGGCCTGCGCGGTCGCGGGCGCGAGGAAGGTCGCCAGCAGGGCGGCGGTGGCCGCGGCGGCGGTCGCGAGCGGTCTCCAGGTCGTGAAGCGCGTGCGTATCGACATGCGCGGACGGTACTGCGGTCAACTCCCGTGCAAAAGAGGGCCCCTTGAGTCCATGACGGCCGAATGGCGATCGTGTGACAGGGGTGACCGTGGACACATCCGGCTCACAGGTGGTGAATAGGCTGCGAACAGACTTCGTCCCCCCACGACTTGGAGCTTTCGTGCACCGCAGACTCATCGCACCGGGCGCTTTCGCGGCGGCCTCCCTGATGCTGGCGATCCCGGCGTCGGCGGCGAGCTTCTCCCCCGGCGCTCCGGGCATCGGCGACCCCTACTACCCGGACTACGGCAACGGCGGATACGACGTCACCCACTACGACCTGCGGCTGAAGTACCAGCCGGCCACGGACGAACTGGAGGGCACGGCCACCCTCCTGGCGCGCACCACGCAGGATCTGTCGCGCTTCGATCTGGACTTTCTGCTCGATGTGAGCGAGGTGCGGGTCAACGGCGCCAAGGCGTCCTTCGCGACCTCCGGCGAGCACGAACTGGAGATCACACCGAAGTCACCGCTGGCGAAGGGCACTTCCGTCACGGTGGTGGTCCGTTACAGCGGGGTGCCCTCGTCGAAGCAGGCGTACGGCTTCACGAGCTGGCACCGCACTCCGGACGGCGGGGTCGGGGCGAACGAGCCCGAAGCGGCCTGGTGGTGGTTCCCGAGCAACGACCACCCGCTCGACAAGGCCACCTACGACGTGTCGGTCCTCGTGCCGGACGGCAGTCAGGCCATCTCCAACGGCACGCTCCAGTCGACGAGTTCACGCCTCGGCTGGACCCGCTGGAACTGGCGCTCCGACAAGCCGCAGGCCACCTATCTGGCGACCCTGGCCGTCGGTCGCTTCGACATCACGACCGGGACGACCGACAGCGGGATTCCGGTCGTCAACGCCTACAGCAAGGACCTCGGTGCCAACTACGGCGCCGCGCGGGCCAGCGTCGAGCGGACCGGGGAGATCGCCGACTGGCTGAGTTCCTACTTCGGGCCGTATCCCTACGACGCGCTCGGCGGCTATGTGCCGAACACGAACACCGGGTACGCGCTGGAGACTCAGACGCGGCCCTTCTACAGCCCGCGCCAGTTCGCCAACGGCTCCAACACCTCGGTGGTGGTGCACGAGTTGGCCCACCAGTGGTACGGCGACCTGGTGTCCGTGCACGGGTGGAAGGACATCTGGATCAACGAGGGCTTCGCGCGGTACGCGCAGTGGCTGTGGTCCGAGCACGAGGACGAGGGAACCGCGCAGGAACTCGCCGACTACGTGTACGCCTCGCACCCGGCGGACGACGCGTTCTGGACGGTGAAGCCGGGTGACCCCGGGCCGCAGAACCAGTTCGACATCGCCGTGTACGACCGGGGCGCGCTGGCCCTGCAGGCGTTGCGGAACGAGATCGGCGACGAGGCGTTCTTCGCGGTGCTGAAGGGCTGGCCGCAGAAGCACGCCTACGGCAACGCTTCCGTCGCCGACTTCCAGAAGTACGCCGAGGAGGTGTCGGGGCAGCCGCTGGCCGCGCTGTTCGACACGTGGCTGTTCCAGCCGTCGAAGCCGGGGGCGCCTGCGGCGCGGGGGGCGTCGATCGCGAAGGCGTCCGTCGCGCCGGTGCGGCCGAAGTCGTGGAAGAAGATCGCGGCGACGAACGACGTGCACGCCGGGTAGGGCTTGAGGGCGGTCCTGTCCTCGGACCCGGTCTCGGTACAGGTGCGGAGGCCCGAGTTGATCATGCAGCTGCCTCTCCAACGCTCTGTGGAGCGGGCCGGGTTCGACTCGCCGTAGCCCCCTGGCGCGTCGGCGGCTTCAGGCCGTCTGCGGCTGGTCGCGCAGTTCCCCGCGCCCCTTCGGGCGCTTCCCCCGCCGCAGGTCGACATGTCCTCCTCCGGCTCCTCCGGCGCCGCGAGGACGAAGCGTCAGTCCGTGAGGTCGGTCAGCTCGCGGTCTGTCGTGCGTTCGACCCTGCGGCGGATGCCGAACCAGCCGCCCACCAGGAGTGCCGCGATCACCGGGATGAGCAGCAGCGTCCTGCGGCCGACCTCGGGGTCGTTCCACATCATGCCCAGGCAGGCCAGGAGGAAGGCGATCGTGGTGATCTCGGTGACCGGGCTGAACGGGAGCCGGAAGGAGGGGCGGGCGACCAGGCCCGAGCGTGCCCGGCGGACGAAGACCAGGTGGCAGACCATGATGATCACCCAGGTGCTGATGACGCCGAGGGAGGCGACGTTCAGCACGATCTCGAAGGCCTGGCTCGGCATGAGGTAGTTCAGGCCGACGCCGAGCACGCAGACCGCGCAGGTGAGAAGGATGCCGCCGTAGGGGACCTGGCTGCGGTTCATCCGGGCCGTGAACTTCGGGGCCGAGCCCGCCGTCGCCATCGAGCGCAGGATGCGGCCCGTGGAATACAGACCCGAGTTCAGCGAGGACATCGCCGCCGTCAGGACGACCAGGTTCATCACGTCACCGGCCGCCGGGATCCCGATCTTAGACAGGACCGTGACGAAGGGGCTCTCGTCGGCCGAGTAGACCGAGCCCGGCAGGAGGAGGGCCAGGAGGACGACCGAGCCGACGTAGAACAGGCCCACCCGCCACATGATCGAGTTCACCGCGCGCGGGACGACCTTCTCCGGCTCCGCCGTCTCCCCGGCCGCGACACCGACCAGCTCCAGCGCGGCGTACGCGAAGATCACGCCCTGCATGACGAGGACGACGGGCATCAGGCCGTGCGGGAAGACGCCGCCGTTGTCCGAGATCACCGACACACCGGGCGTCCGACCGCCCACGTCGTGCTGGGTGGCCAGCAGGAAGATGCCGATCAGCATGAAGCCGACGAGCGTGGCGACCTTGATGATCGCGAACCAGAACTCCATCTCGCCGAAGATCTTCACCGAGATCAGGTTGACGGCGAGGACCACGGCGAGCGCGATCAGGGCCAGCGTCCACTGCGGGATGTCGGTGAACAGGCTCCAGTAGTGCGTGTAGAGCGCGATCGCGGTGATGTCGGCGATGCCGGTCGTCGACCAGTTCAGGAAATACATCCAGCCGGCGACGTACGCGCCCTTCTCGCCGAGGAACTCGCGCGCGTACGACACGAAGGAGCCCGAGGAGGGGCGGTACAGGACCAGCTCGCCCAGCGCACGGACGACGAAGAACGCGAAGACGCCGCAGACCAGGTAGGCCGCCGCCAGCGCCGGGCCCGCGGTGTGGAGGCGTCCTCCGGCGCCCAGGAAGAGGCCGGTGCCGATCGCGCCGCCGATGGCGATCATGTTGACGTGGCGGGCCTTGAGGTCCTTGCTGTAGCCGGCGTCGCCCGCGTCGGCGGGCACCTGGGCCACGTCGGTGCGGGAGGCGGCCTGTGCCGAGTGCACGGCGTCCTTGCTCACGGTGGATCCACTCTCTGGTGCGCCCCGGCGGGTCCCGCTCGGGTTTCCGGACGTGCGTCGGCCCGTACCTCCTGGTGACAGGCACAGGCCGACGGGTCGTCTGCCCTTGAAACGACCCCTCACGCGGTGGCGGTCGTCACAGCGGAGGGCGGTTCACATGATCGGAAAGGGTCCGCCGATCGGGTGTCACAGCAGTGGTGAGACAGCGATACTGCTGCACATGACGACCGACCCCTCCCCCGATGCCGAGGCACCGACCCTCACCGTCGACGAGCTGGCCGCGCGGGCGGGGGTCACGGTCCGCACGGTCCGTTTCTACGGCACGCGAGGGCTGCTGCCGCCGCCGGTGATCGGTCCGCGCCGGGTCGGTCAGTACGGCCGCGAGCACCTCGCGCGTCTCGCGCTGATCGAGGAGCTCCAGCACCAGGGGATGACGCTGGCCGCGATCGAGCGGTACGTACAGCAGCTGCCGGCCGATCTGAGCGCCCGCGACCTCGCGATCCACCGGGCGGTCGTGGCCTCCTGGGCGCCGGACGTCGTGGAGCGGGTGACGCCCGAGGAACTGGGGCGGCGGGCGGGGCGGCCGCTGAGCGACGACGACCTGGAGCGGCTCGCCGCGATGGACGTCGTACGGCGGGACGGCGACGGCTACCGCGTCGACCTGGGCCTGCTCAGGCTCGGCGTCGGCCTCCTCGACGTCCCGCTGTCGCAGGAGGCGATCCTCGCCTCGCGGAAGGTGCTCATCGAGCACTCCCGGGCCGCCGCGCACGAGTTGTCGCAGCTGTTCCGGGGCGAGGTGGCCCAACGCGACGCGCAGGACGTGAAGTCGCTGTCCGCGCACATGGAACCCCTCGTCGTGCAGGCTCTGTTGACGACCTTTCAGCGGTCCCTGAAGGAGGAGCTGCGAGGGTGGGCGTCAGACGTGGGCCAAGACTCCTGACGCGTGGAGGACGGCGTACGGCGCCCGCTACACCCGGACGGGTACGTCGACCAGCAGCGGTCCGGTGAGGTCGCTCGCCCCGGCCACCAGGTCCCTCACGTGGTCGGCGCTGTCCGCACGGATCGCGTCGACGCCGAAGAAGCGAGCGGCCTGCGTGAAGTCGAGCGGGCCCAGTTCGGTGCCGGGGCAGATGCCTTGCGCGCCCATCGCCTCGTACGTGTCCTGGACGGTGCGGTAGGCACCGTTGTTCATCACCACGAACAGGACGGGGGTGTTCTGGCGGGCCGCACTCCACAGCCCCTGGAGGCCGAACAGGGTGGAGCCGTCGCCCAGGACGGCGACGACGGGGCGGTCCGGTTCGGCGAGGGACCGGCCCACGGCGGCGCCGATGCCCCAGCCGAGGCCGCCGCCCACCGTGTGGGTGTAGCTGCCGGGGCTTTCCAGTCGTACGTGGCGGCGGAGCAGCAGGCCGACGGTGATGGCCTCCTCCACGACGACGGCGTTCGGCGGGAGCCCGCTCGCCACGGCGTGGGCGGCGGCCGGAGGAGCCAGCGGCGCCGGGGAGTAGGCGGCGCGGGCGGCGGAGTCGGCCCGCTCCCGTTCGGCGGCGTGCTGTTCGGCCGCCCGGAGGATGCGGGCCTTCGCGGTGTGTTCGGGTACGCGGTCGCGGAGCAGGTCCGCGAGGCGGTGCAGGGAGGGGGCGAGGGCGCCGACGAGGCCGGTGTCGGCGGGGAAGTTGCGGCCGATCTCGTCGGGGTCGGAGTCGAGTTGGAGGACGGTGAGGCCGGGGGGCAGGGCGGGGCCCGGGGTGTAGTGGTGGGGGGTGAAGGCGTGGGCGCCGACGATCAGGACGGTGTCGTGGGGGGCGAGGGCCGCGCGGACCGCGTCGTGGCGGGGTGGCAGCATGCCCGCGTACAGGGGGTGTGTGGTCGGGAAGTCGAGGGCGTCGGCCATCGGCTGGTGGTGGACCGTGGCTCCGCAGGCCTCGGCTGTGCGGACGAGTGCGCCCAGGGCGTCCTCGCGGGCCACTGCGTCGCCGGCGACGATCGCCGGGCGGGTGGCCGATGCCAGGAGTGCGGCGGCTCGGTCGATGCCGGGGGCCGGGCCGAGCGGGGGTGTGGGGGTGCGGGGTGGGATCTCCAGTTCCGTGTCCTCCTGGAGGAGGTCCGTGGGGAGGGAGAGGAACACCGGTCCCGCGGGCGGGCGTCGGGCGAGGGCGAAGGCTCGGCGGAGGGCCAGGGGGAGGTCCCTGGCGTGCTGGATGTCGTACGTCGCCTTCACGGCGGGGGTCGCGATGCCGATCAGGTCGCCGGAGAGCATGGGGTCCTGCTGGAGGTGGCGGCGGTCCTGCTGACCCGCTGTGACGACCAAGGGGGTGCGGGAGCGGCGGGCGTTGAGGAGTCCGATGAGGCCGTTGGCGAGGCCGGCCGCGATGTGGAGGCTGACGAAGGCGGGGCGGCGGGTGGCCCTCGCGTAGCCGTCGGCCATGGCCACGACCGAGCCCTCGTGGACGCCGAGGACGTACTCGGGGGCGTCTTCCGAGGCTGCGAGGGCGGCCAGGAAGGGGAGCTCTGTGGTGCCCGGGTTGCCGAAGACGCGGTCCACCCCCTCGTCTCGGAGGATGTCCAGGACGGCGAGGGCGGGGCGGTGACCCATGGGGGCTCCTCCGGAGGGCGGGGACCGTTGTGGGGTACGCGCATCAGCGTCGGGGAGTGGTGGGGTGGGGGCAAGAGGGCGCGTCGCTCGGTGGTGCGGCTCGGCCGCGAAGGGCTTCGCCCCCGTCGGCCCTACCTGTCCCGGCCGGAACGGGCTTCGCCCCCATCGGCCTTACGCGTCCCGGCCGGACGCGGTTCCGCCGCCGCCCCTACCTGTCCCGGCCGGAACAGGTTCCGGCCCCGCCGCCCCCACCCATCCCAGCCGGAACAGGTTCCGCCCCCGCCGCCCGCACCCGTCCCGGCCCCAGGGGCTGCCGCCGCTTCGGCCACCCCGCCCCCAGGGGCTGCCGCCCCTTCGACCACCCCGCCCCTGGTGCTGTGCTCCAGGCCCCGGCTCCGCCCCGGACGCCGTCCGCCCGAAGGGGCGTCGTCCTCGAACGCCGGGCGAGCCGCAGCCAGCCGCCCGGCGTTCACCTCGGCCGCCTCACTCGTCCCCGAACCGCTCCCCCTTCTCCGCCTTCTCCACCAGCAGTGCCGCGGGCGTGAAGCGGTCCCCGTAGCGGGCGGCGAGTTCGCGGGCGCGGGCGACGAAGCCCGGCAGGCCGCCCTCGTAGCCGTTGATGTACTGGAGGACGCCGCCCGTCCAGCCGGGGAAGCCGATGCCGAAGATGGAGCCGATGTTGGCGTCGGCCACCGAGGTCAGGACGCCCTCCTCCAGGAGCCTGACCGTGTCCAGAGCCTCGGAGAAGAGCATGCGTTCCTGCATGTCCCTGAAGGGGATCTCCGAACCCGCGCGCGTGAAGTGTTCCCGCAGGCCCGGCCAGAGGGCCGTGCGCCTGCCGTCGTCGCCGTAGTCGTAGAAGCCGCCGCCCCCGCTGCGGCCGGTGCGGCCGAACTCGTCGACCATGCGGTCGATGACCGCCTCGGCGGGGTGGGGGGTCCAGGTGCCGCCCGACTCCTCCACTGCCTGCTTCGTCTCCTTGCGGATCTTGCGCGGGAGCGTCAGCGTCAGTTCGTCCATCAGGGAGAGGACCTTCGCCGGGTAGCCCGCCTGTGCCGCGGCCTGTTCGATCGACGCGGGCTCGATGCCCTCGCCGACCATCGCCACGCCCTCGTTGAGGAAGTGGCCGATCACCCGGGAGGTGAAGAAGCCGCGGGAGTCGTTGACGACGATCGGCGTCTTCTTGATCTGGCGGACCAGGTCGAAGGCGCGGGCCAGCGCCTCCTCGCCCGTCCTCTCCCCCTTGATGATCTCGACCAGCGGCATCTTGTCGACCGGGGAGAAGAAGTGCAGGCCGATGAAGTCGCTCTGGCGCTCCACGCCCTCGGCCAGCGCGGTGATCGGCAGGGTCGAGGTGTTGGAGCAGAGCAGCGCGTCCGGCTCGACGATGTGCTGGATCTCCTGGAAGACCTTGTGCTTGAGCGCCGTGTCCTCGAAGACCGCCTCGATGACCGCGTCGCAGCCGGCCAGGTCCTGCGGGTCCGCCGTAGGTGTGATGCGGGCCAGGAGCGCGTCCGCCTTCTCCTGTGTCGTACGGCCCCTGGAGACCGCCTTCGCGCAGAGCTTCTCCGAGTAGGTCTTGCCCTTGGCCGCCGCCTGCGGGGACACGTCCTTCAGCACCACGTCGATGCCCGCGCGGGCGCACGAGTACGCGATGCCCGCGCCCATCATCCCGGCGCCGAGCACGGCCACCTTGCGGACCTGCCGGGGGGCCACGCCCTTGGGGCGGTTCGCGCCGGAGTTCACCGCCTGGAGGTCGAAGAAGAACGCCTGGATCATGTTCTTCGAGGTCTGGCCGGCGGCCAGCTCGACGAAGTAGCGCGCCTCGATGACCTGCGCGGTCTCGAAGTCGACCTGGGCGCCTTCCACCGCGGCCGCGAGGATGTTGCGGGGGGCCGGGTAGGGCGCGCCGTTGGTCTGCTTGCGCAGACTCGCCGGGAAGGCGGGCAGGTTCGCCGCGAACTTCGGGTTGGCGGGCGTGCCGCCGGGGATGCGGTAGCCCGGCTTGTCCCAGGGCTGCTGGGACTCGGGGTTGGCCTCGATGAACGCGCGGGCCTTGGCGAGGAGTTCGTCCTGGGTGGTGGCCACGTCGTCGACCAGGCCGTTCTGGAGGGCGCGCTGCGGGGCGTACTGGGTGCCCTGGAGCAGGACCTTCAGGAGGGCGTCGGCGATACCGAGCATACGGACCGTACGGACGACTCCGCCGCCTCCGGGGAGCAGGCCGAGGGTGACCTCGGGACAGCCGATCTTGGAGCCGGGCGCGTCGAGGGCGATGCGGTGGTGGCAGGCCAGGGCGATCTCGTAACCGCCGCCCAGGGCCGCTCCGTTGATCGCGGCGACGACCGGCTTGCCGAGGGTCTCGATGCGGCGCAGGTTGCGCTTGATGGCGAGACCGCCGTCGAAGAGGTCCTGCGCGGTCTCCGGGGTGACCCGGATCAGGTCGCGCAGGTCGCCGCCGGCGAAGAAGGTCTTCTTGGCGGAGGTGATGATGACACCGCGGATGGTGTCCTTCTCGGCCTCGAGGCGGTCGGTGATCACCGCGAGGGAGTCGCGGAACGCCTGGTTCATGGTGTTCGCGGACTGGTCGGGGTCGTCGAGGACGAGGGTGACGACGCCGGTGCGGTCCTGTTCCCAGCGGATGGTCGTGGACTGAGTGCTCATGTGGAAGTGCTCCGTGTGATCCGTCGTGTCCGTGGGAGGGGGTCAGATGCGCTCGACGACGGTGGCGATGCCCATGCCGCCGCCGACACAGAGCGTCGCGAGTCCGTACCGCTTGTCCTGGCGTTCCAGTTCGTCGATCAGGCTGCCCAGGATCATGGCGCCGGTCGCGCCGAGCGGGTGGCCGAGCGCGATCGCGCCGCCGTTGACGTTGACCTTGTCCAGCGAGAGGCCCATGTCCCTGACGAAGCGCAGGACGACCGCCGCGAAGGCCTCGTTGATCTCGACCAGGTCGATGTCGTCGATGGTCAGCCCGGCCCTGGCGAGCGCCTTACGGGTGGCGGGCGCGGGGCCGGTGAGCATGATGGTGGGCTCGGAGCCGGAGACGGCCGCGGAGACGATCCGCGCGCGCGGGGTGAGGCCGTAGCGCTCCCCCACCTCCTTGGAGCCGATCGCGACCAGCGAGGCGCCGTCCACGATGCCGGAGGAGTTGCCCGCGTGGTGGACGTGGTCGATCTTCTCGACCCAGTGGTATTTCTGCAGGGCCACGGCGTCGAAGCCGCCCAGGTCGCCGATGTCCGCGAAGGACGGCTTGAGCTTGCCGAGGGACTCGGCGGTGGTGCCGGGTCGCAGGTGCTCGTCGTGGTCGAGGACGGTCAGGCCCGCGCGGTCCTTCACGGGGACGACGGAGCGGTCGAAGCGGCCCTCCTTCCAGGCCGTCGCGGCGCGCTCCTGGCTCAGCGCGGCGTACTCGTCGACGTCACGCCGTGAGAATCCCTCGATGGTGGCGATCAGGTCGGCGCCGATGCCCTGGGGGACGAAGTTGACGGCGAGGTTGGTCATCGGGTCGTTGAACCAGGCGCCGCCGTCGGAGGCCATCGGCACCCGGGACATCGACTCGACACCGCCCGCGAGGACAAGGTCCTCCCAGCCCGAACGCACCTTGGCGGCGGCCATGTTGACGGCCTCCAGGCCCGAGGCACAGAAGCGGTTCTCCTGCACGCCCGCGACCGTGTCCGGCAGGCCCGCGGCGATCGCGGCGATCCGGGCGATGTCGGAGCCCTGGTCGCCGACCGGGCCGACGACACCGAGCACGATGTCGTCGACCGCCGCAGGGTCCAGGTCCGGGAAACGGGCGCGGATCTCGTGGATGAGTCCGACGACCAGGTCGATGGGCTTGGTGCCGTGCAGGGCGCCGTTCGCCTTGCCGCGGCCGCGCGGGGTGCGGATCGCGTCGTACACGTACGCTTCGGTGCTCACGGGGAAGCCTTTCGATGAGGGTCAGCTCAGCAGGGAACGGCCGATGATCTCTTTCATGATCTCGGTCGTGCCGCCGTAGATGGTCTGGATCCGGCCGTCGGTGAAGGCCCGCGCGACCGGGTACTCGCTCATGTAGCCGTAGCCGCCGTGCAGTTGCAGGCAGCGGTCCGCGACCCGCTTCTGGAGCTCGGTCGCCCACCACTTGGCCATGGAGGCGTGGACGGCGTCCAGTCCCCCGTCGCAGTGGTCCTCGACGCAGCGGTCGACGAACGTGCGGGTCACCGCGCACTCCGTGGCCATCTCGGCTATCTCGAACCGGACGTGCTGCTTGGTGGCGAGCGGCCGGCCGAAGGCCTCGCGCCCCTTGACGTACTCGGTGGTGATCTCCAGGAGGTGCTCGGCGGCGGCGATCGCGGAGACGGCGATGCTCAGGCGTTCCTGGGCGAGGTTGGTCATCAGGTGCCCGAAGGCCCCGTTGTGCTCTCCCAGGAGGTTCTCCTTGGGCACGCGCACGTCGTGGAAGAACAGTTCGGCCGTGTCCTGGGCCTTCTGGCCGATCTTGTCGAGGTTGCGGCCGCGTTCGAAGCCGGCCATGCCCCGCTCGACGACCAGCAGCGACAGTCCGCGGGCCCCGCCCTCGGGGGTGGTCCTCGCGACGACGATCACCAGGTCGGCGATGATCCCGTTGGAGATGAAGGTCTTGGAGCCGTTCAGCAGCCAGTGGTCGCCGCGGTCCTCCGCGTGGGTGCGGATGCCCTGGAGGTCGGAGCCCGCGCCGGGCTCGGTCATGGCGATGGCGGTGATCAGCGAGCCGTCGCAGAAGCCGGGCAGCCAGCGGCGCCTCTGCTCCTCGGTGGCGAGGCCGGTGAGGTACGGGCCGATGACGTCGTTGTGCAGGCCCAGGGCGAGTCCGGGGGCGCCCGCGCGCGTGAACTCCTCGGCGAGGACGGTGGCGTAGCGGAAGTCGCTCGTGCCGCCGCCCCCGAACTCCTCGGGCACCGCGAGTCCGAGCAGGCCCTGCTTTCCGGCCGCCCGCCAGGCCTCGCGGGAGACGATGCCGTCCTGCTCCCACTGGGCGTAGTGCGGCAGGACCTCCCTGGCCAGGAAGGCGCGCACGGTCTCGCGGAACGCGTCGTGCTCGGGGGCGAAGAGCTGCCGCTTCATTCGGGGCCTTTCCTGCGGGGCCCTGCATGCGGGCCTGTCAGAAGATCCGGTACGTCCCAGTCGCGTGCCACGTCCGCGGTGTCGGCGCCGTCCCGGGCGGGCCCGGTGCGGACGGCCGTGGGGGTCGCGGAGAAGCGGGGCGCGGGCGCGGGCTGGGTGATGCCGCCGTGGTCGGTGAAGGTGCCGCGGGCGGCGAGGTGCGGGTGGTGCGGGGCCTCACGCAGCGACAGGACGGGCGCCACGCACGCGTCGGTGCCCTCGAAGACGGCCGCCCACTCGTCTCTCGTACGGCTGCGGAAGCGGGCCGCGACCGCCTCGCGCAGCTCGCCCCAGCGGGTCCAGTCCTTGCGGGCGTCCGCGAAGTCCGGGACGCCGAGCAGGTCGAGGAAGAGGTCGTAGAACTGGGGCTCCAGCGCGCCGACCGCCATGTACCTGCCGTCGGCGGTCTCGTAGGTGCCGTAGTACGGGCAGCCGCCGTCGAGGAGGTTGGCGCCGCGCCGGTCCTGCCAGCCGCCGGCCGCGGTCATGGCGTGGATCATCGCGGAGAGGTGGGAGGTGCCGTCGACGATGGCGGCGTCGACGACCTGGCCGGTGCCGGTCGCGCGCGCGTGGTGCAGGGCGGCTAGGACACCGACGACGAGGTAGAGGGAGCCGCCCGCGTAGTCGCCGAGGAGGTTGGCGGGGACGGCCGGAGGACGGCCCGGTTCGCCGATCAGGCCGAGGGTGCCGGTGAGGGCGATGTAGGCGACGTCGTGCCCGGCGCGCTGGGCCAGCGGTCCCTGCTGGCCCCAGCCGGTCATCCGGCCGTAGACGAGGGCGGGGTTGCGCGCGTGGCAGTCCTCGGGGCCGATGCCGAGGCGCTCCGCGACCCCGGGGCGGTTGCCCTCGATCAGGATGTCGGCGCGGGCGGCGAGGTCGAGCACGCGCGTGGGGCCGTCGGGGGCCTTGAGGTCGACGACCACCGAGCGCTTGTTGCGGTTGGTGATGTCGAAGTCGGGGTCGATCGAGAGGGCGGCGCCGCCGGGGCGGCAGACGCGGACGACGTCGGCTCCCAGGTCGGCGAGGAGCATGCCGGCGAACGGGCCCGGCCCGATACCGGCGAGTTCCACCACGCGCACGCCGGTGAGCGGGCCGTGCCCGGGCGTCGTTGCCGTCGTCATCCAGCCCCCATAGGCGTGACACAACTGATGTAACACCAGTGATGCTAAGAACGCGTTCCAGTGGACACAAGACCTGAGCGAGCAAGCGCTTAGCCAATTATCGATGTCTTCAGGGCATTCCCGGGCACGGTCACCGCCCCACCTCCGGCCTCGTCGTCGGGCTCCGCCCTCCTCACGCTAGCCTCGGCCACCGACAACGGCGCGTGCGGCGATCCAGGAGTGTCATGAGCAGGATGAAACAGACGGACCGTCCCTACGACATCGTGCTCTTCGGAGCGACCAGCTTCGCGGGCGCACTCACCGCGCGGTATCTCGCCGCGCACGGCCCGGACGGGCTGCGCTGGGCGATCGCCGGTCGCAGCGAGGACAAGCTCCGGGCACTGCGCGAGAAGCTGCCGCAGGGCACGGACGTCGGGGTGCTCACGGCCGACGTCTCGGATCCGGAGGCGCTGCGCGCCCTCGCCGGGCACGCGCGCGTGGTGGCCACCACGGTCGGCCCCTATCTGACGTACGGCGAGTCGCTCGTGGCCGCCTGCGCGGACGCCGGGACGGACTATCTCGACCTCTCGGGCGAGCCGGAGTTCGTGGACCTGATGTACGTCCGGCACGACGCCCGCGCGCGTGAGACGGGCGCACGGCTGGTGCACGCCTGCGGGTTCGACTCGGTCCCGCACGACCTGGGGGCGTATTTCACGGTCCGGCAGCTGCCGGAGGGCGTGCCGCTCACCGTCGACGGGTTCGTGACCGCGGACGCCATGTTCTCCGGCGGGACGTTCGCCTCGGCCCTCAACCAGTTCGCGCGCGGCCGGCAGATGATCGCCGCCGCCCGGGACCGCGGCCGGCACGAGCCGCGTCTGGTGGGCCGGCGGGCCTCCGCACCGACCGGCACCCCGCGGTACGCGCCGGAGGTCGGCGCCTGGGCCCTGCCGTTGCCGACCATCGACGCGCAGATCGTCCGGCGCTCGGCGAGGGCCCTGGAGCGTTACGGGCCCGACTTCCGCTACCGGCACTACGCGGCCGTACGGCGACTGCCGGTCGCCGTCGGCGGGGTCGCGGCCGTGGGCGCGCTGTTCGCGGCGGCCCAGCTGCCGCCCGCACGGCGCTGGCTGTCCGGCCGGGTCAGGCCGGGTGACGGACCGAGCCCCGAGAAGCGGGCCAAGAGCTGGTTCACGGTGCGGTTCGTCGGCCAGGGCGGCGGCCGACGGGTGTTCACCGAGGTCGCGGGCGGCGACCCCGGATACGACGAGACGGCGAAGATGTTCGCCGAGTCGGCGCTGTCCCTGGCCTTCGACGACCTCCCGGAGACGTCCGGTCAGGTCACGACGGCGGTGGCGATGGGGGACGCGCTGATCGAGCGGCTGCGACGCGCCGGGATCACCTTCCGCGTGGCGTCGATCCGGTGAGCCCGCGTCAGAAGGACCAGCCCGCCACCGTGTAGATCATCCCCGCGATCCAGCCGAGCCCGGCGAGCACGCCGAGGACCAGCGCGGCGGTCACGGCGCGCTCGACGGGCCGGTTCGGGTCGGCGAGGGGCTTGGGGGAACGGTGGGTCATGCGGTGCGTCGTCATGCGGGACAGCCTGCCGAGCGCCCCCGGGCACGCACATCCGTACAGATACTCAGACGACGTACTCAGTACGCCTCTCAGGCCCCGGGCCGGGTGGTCGCCTCCCGCAGCGCCCGTCGGCACAGCGCGTCCGCCCTGCGCGTCGTCTCCGGCAGGCGGTACGCCGGCGTGAGCGCGAGGGTGTGGGCGCAGGCGTTGTCCAGGCTCACGCGGTGGCCCACCGAGGCGAAGACCGGCTTCACCGCCTCGCGGGTGCGCAGGGCCCGGCCGACCTCCTCCCCTTCCGCCAGTAGCGGCGTCCACGCACCGCGCCGGGCGCCGGGATCGTCGTAGGTGAAGGTGAACGGGTTCTTGGCGACCCCGAGGACGGGCAGGCCGGTGAGCACGCCGAGGTGGCTCGCGAGGCCGAAGCGGCGGGGGTGGGCGAGGCCGTAGCCGTCGCAGACGACCAGGCCGGGCGGACACGGCAGGGCGTCGAGAGCGGCGAGGACCGTGGGGATCTCCCGGAAGGCGAGCAGGCCGGGGACGTACGGGAAGGAGATCCGGCCCACCGCGGTCGCCTCGGCCACGACCCGCAGAGTCGCCGCGTCCAGCACAACCGCCGCCGCCGCGACGACGTCCCGTTCGTCGTCGTAGGCCACGTCGACCCCGGTGACATGGCCGGTGCCGGGCGGTGGGCCCGGTTCGTCGAGGACCGTCCGCGTCCTCAACTCGTCCTGGACCGCGCGGGCCTGCTCCTCTGTCGCGGGCCAGCCCGCGGGAATGTCCACTGTCGTCATGGTGGGCACGAGCGTACGGCGGGGCGGCGTAGGCTCGCGATCATGTTCGTACTGGAGCTGACCTACACCGCCCCGCTCGCTGCCGTGGACGCCGTGCTGCCGGCGCATGTCGCCTGGCTGGACGGGCAGTACGAGCGGGGCGTGTTCCTGGCGTCCGGGCCCAAGAACCCCCGCGACGGCGGGGTGATCATCGCCGTCGCGGAGGATCGTGCGCGGATCGAGGAGATCACGGCGGGCGACCCGTTCGTCGCGGCCGGGGTGTGCGTGTACCGCGTCACCGAGTTCGCCGCGACGAAGACCGCTCCGGCGCTGGAGCCGTACCGGGAGACGCTCGGCTGACCGGTCAGCTCTTGTTGCCGAGGGCGCGCTGGAGCTGGCTCTTGTTCATGTCCGAACGGCCCTTGACACCCTTGCGCTTGGCCTCCTCGTAGAGCTGGTCGTAGGTCGGCCCCTGGGAGCCCTTGCCGGACCGCTGCCCGCCCCGCTTGCCCGAGGACATGTCCTCGGTCGAGGTACGGCTGGCGGTCCTGGACTCGCCGGAACGGGCGCGTTCCTTGTTGACCGTCCGCGCCGCGATCTCCTCGGCCCGTCCGGTGCTCTCGCCCCGGTCCTCGGCGCTCTGCTTGATGTGCTCGTACTGGCGTTCGCGCTTAGAACTCGAACCGGCTGGCATATGGGATCACTCCTTTCGCCGTCGGCGACCGGGTACCCACATTCCGCCACTCAGCCCTCCAGACGAGCCACCCGTCCCTTCTCCCCGGCCGCCCAGCAGCCGCCGTCGACCGTGCAGTCCACGGTGTCGTACGAGCCGGTGTCCACGGTGCGCCAGGTCCGGCCGCCGTCCCTGGTGAGGTCCGTTCCGGTCGGGCCGACCGCGAGGGCCCCTGCGCGGCTGTGCGGAAGCCAGGCCACACCGGAGCGGTAGGCGGTCACCGGGGTTGCGGCGGGCCGCCAGCCCGCGCCCCCGTCGCCGGTACGGGCGGCGGCCCGCGGCGAGTTCTGGTCGGGGCGGTAGTCGCCGCCCACCGCGAGTCCCTGCGCGCGGTCGCGGAAGGCGAGCGCGAAGACGCCCTTGGCCGGGTCGCCCGCCGGGATCGGCGTGTCGGAGGCCGTCCAGGTCAGCCCACGGTCGGCGGAGTGCAGGACACGCGCGCGTGCGGCGCCGCCGGTGGCCAGCCAGACATCGCGCGGGCCGGAGCTGACCAGACACTGCCCGCTCGCCGCGAAGCCCGCCTCGCCGTCGAGCGCGGCCGGCATGCCCTTGTCCGGCAGCACCTTCCAGGAGCGGCCGCCGTCGGCGGTCGACAGGATGCGGAACCTCCCGTCCACCGGATCGCTCATGGCGAGCCCGTGCCGGCGGTCGAAGAAGGTGAGGCAGTCGTAGAAGGCCTTGGCGTCGGTGTTGCGGAAGGACTCGGTCCATGTCGCGCCGCCGTCCTCGGTGCGGTAGACGCGGGACGCCTCCCCCTCCCCGATGGCCAGAACCACCGCCCGGCGCGCGTCGAAGGCCTCGATGTCCCGGAACTGCAGCTCGGCGGCACCGGGCGGTGAGACGTTTCGCCACCTCTTCCCGCCGTCCGTGGTGCGCAGCACGGTGCCCTGGGTGCCGGCCACCCAGGCGGTGTCCCGGCTGACCGCCGACAGCCCGCGGAACCGCACCTCGGGGGTGCCGCTGTCCTTGAGCTCCCAGTGCGGCGTGCGGCCGTCCGTGTCATGCGCCTCGGCCGGTACGACGGTGAGGGCGGCCAGCGCCGCCGCACAGGCCGCGGCCGCGCCGATGGTCCGCATCGTCGGACCCGTCCGTCTCTTGCCTCGCGTGTTCCCCAAGCGCCTCATGGCGGGCGAAGCTAGCCCACGCTCCCGGTGCCGTCCAGATGCCCTCGGCCGTCACACGGACCGAGGCGCGGGGTGTCACAAGTGGCTCGCGGGGCACGGGAGAAGGACTGGGTCACACCGGCACATGAAGACGGTGACAGAGGTCACTCGGTTTTCGTGTACACGGATTGGCTCATTCCGACGTCTCTTCCAGTGCCCGTCCCACTCCGGAGCCCACCAGCCGTCAAGGGAGCAAGGCGTTGTCCACCGTCATCGAGCAGCCCGTCGAGGCCCGTCTCGTCGCCGCGGCACCGCGGATGCCGAGCATTCCCGCCACACTGCGCTACGACCGCTGCGATCCGTTCGCCGTCCGCATGACCTTCCCCGCCCCGGCCACCCTGGAGGGCGTCGAGGTCTGCTGGACCTTCAGCCGCGAACTGCTCGCCACCGGTCTGCACGAGCCCGAGGGCCACGGCGACGTCCGGGTGCGGCCGTACGGCTACGACCGCACCGTTCTCGAGTTCCACGCCCCCGAGGGCACCGCCGTCGTGCATGTGCGCACGGGCGAGCTGCGCCGCTTCCTTCAGGCGACGAACGACCTTGTGCCGACCGGCCTGGAACACCTCCAGCTCGACCTCGACCACGACCTGGCCGAGCTGATCCGCGACACCTACTGACGCCGGCCGCCCGGGACGGCGTCGAACTCGCCGTGGTCCGGCCCGCCGGCCGGTGCGATCACACGTCCCCGCGTCCAGCAGCTCCCGCGCGGCGCGGCGCACCAGTGCGTGCCCGGCCCGGACGATGCCCGAACCGACACTGAAGCGCTCCTCCGCTCTCGGCTCGCCCGAGCGGGACGGGCCCATGGCCGGCAGGAGTCCGACGTCGGCGTTCAGGCGCGCGCCGCGACCGAGGCCGCAGCCCCGCGCACCCCGTGGACGAGTTCCCGCAGCATCGGCGCCACCTGCCCGCCGCGCTCGATCAGCTCCTCGACGCGCGCGTCGTGATGTTCCCCGCGGGGCAGCAGGGTGCGCAGCTCGGCCGCCCCGGCCAGCGCGACGAGGGCCGCGTCCCGCTCGGAGACGTCCACAGGCGTGACCGGTCCCCGCAGTACCTGCCCGGCCTCCTCCTGGAGCGCCTTCACCGCGGCCGGGCGGGCCAGATCGTGCTCCACCGTCGGGAACACACCGAGCACCCGCCTCTTCCGGGCGCGCAGATGTCCGCCCGCGGTGAGCTGTTCCCGTACGGCGTCCAGGGTGATCCGCGTGTGGGGCGTCACCCAGCTCCGCCACCGGTGCGGCCGGGATTCGCGGACCAGTTCGAGCAGCCCGTCCAGGACGGGATCCCCGGTCTCGGCGTCCATGTCGACCGGTGTGGCGATGCCGTCCACGTCGAGGAGCAGACCGCGCCGGGCCAGTTCGGTGAGTGCGCCGGCCCGGACCAGCTGCGGAACCTGGGCGGCACCGGTGGTCTCGGACTTCGAGGTGTCCCAGGCCAGCAGGTAGAGATGGGCCGGCAGGGAGAGCGGGCCGTCGGGCACGGGGCCTCCTAAGGCGCGTTAACTCGTTGACAGCCCCAGGGCCGCCTCGTACGGTGTAGAACGCTTCTGTTGCCGTCGATCGGAGAAGGACGTTGCTCGTCTGAGGTCCTGAGACACCGTGTCACACACCTGAGGTGTGTGCGCCGCGTGCGACCTCGGCATACGAGCCGTTCCGACGAGCAGGACCCTGTCCGTGCCCTCCGGTTTCCTGTCGTCTCCCGTGGTCGCGGGTGTCTCGATACGCGTTTGCCCCTTCTCGCTTCGAGCAACCGCGGAGACCGTATGTCCACTTCCGTCACCTGCACCTCACTCACCTTCTCCTGGCCCGACGGCACCCCCGTCCTCGAGGGCCTCGACATCGCCTTCGGCCCCGGCCGGACCGGTCTCGTCGGCATCAACGGGTCGGGAAAGTCAACCCTGTTGAAGCTGATCGCCGGTGAACTCACCCCGGCCGACGGCGCCGTGCGCGTCGCGGGCGAAGTGGGGTACCTCCCGCAGAACGTCACGCTCGACACCGGCCTGAAGGTCGACGAGGCACTCGGCATCGCCGCGCAGCGCGCCGCCCTGCACGCCATCGAGACGGGCGACGTGACCGAGGAGCACTTCGAGACGGTCGGCGACGACTGGGACGTGGAGGAGCGGGCCCTGGCCACCCTCGGCGAACTCGGGCTCGGGCACATCGAGTTGGACCGCGGGATCGGTGAGGTCTCGGGCGGCGAGTCGGTGCTGCTGCGCCTCGCCGCGCTGCTGCTGCGCCGCCCGGACGTCCTGCTCCTGGACGAGCCCACCAACAACCTCGACCTGTACGCCCGCCGGCGCCTGTACACGGCCGTCGCCTCCTGGCCGGGGGTCATGGTCGTGGTCAGCCACGACCGCGAACTCCTCGACCTGGTCGACCAGATCGCCGATCTGCGCTCGGGGGAGGTCACCTGGTACGGCGGCAACTTCTCCGCCTACGAGGAGTCCCTCGCCGTCGAGCAGGAGGCCGCGGAGCGGATGGTGCGGGTCGCCGAGTCCGACTTCCGCAGGCAGAAGCGTGAACTGGTCGACGCACAGGTCAAGTTGGCGCACCGCAGGCGCTACGCCCAGAAGATGTACGACACCAAGCGCGAACCCCGGGCCGTCATGAAGCTGAAGAGCCGCGCGGCCCAGGTCTCCGCGGGCAAGCACCGCATCATGCACGAGGAGAAGCTCGCGGAGGCCAGGGACCGGCTCGACGAGGCGGTGGAGGCCGTACGGGACGACGACGAGATCCGCGTCGACCTGCCGTACACGGCGGTACCGCCGGGCCGTACCGTGCTGACCCTCATGGACCTGGAACTCGCCCACGGAGCACGGGTGAAGGGCGGCCTCGACCTGCGGGGTCCCGAGCGGGTCGCGCTGATCGGGCGCAACGGCGCGGGCAAGACGACGCTGCTGCGCACGATCGCCGGGGAGCTGGAGCCGGTGTCGGGCGAGGCGACGGTCCATGTGCCGCTCCGCTTCCTGCCGCAGCGCCTGGACGTCCTCGACGGCGAACTGTCGGTCGCCGAGAACGTGGCCCGGTTCGCGCCGGGCGTCACCAACAACCGGGTGCGGGCCCGTCTCGCCCGCTTCCTGTTCCGGGGCGCCCGGGCCGACCAGCAGGCGTCGACGCTGTCCGGCGGCGAACGCTTCCGGGCGGCGCTGGCCGCGCTGATGCTGGCGGAGCCGGCACCCCAGCTGCTCATGCTCGACGAGCCGACCAACAACCTCGACATCGCGAGCGTGCGACAGCTGACCTCGGCCCTGGAGTCGTACGAGGGCGCGCTGGTCGTGGCCAGTCACGACCTGCCGTTCCTGGAGTCGATCGGCATCACGCGCTGGCTGATGCTGGACGGGGAGCTGCGCGAGGTCACTCCGGAGTCCCCGGAGTTCCCCGCGTAGCGTCCTGCGACGGCCGCCAGATCGGTTCCCGCCCGGAGCAGCGCCACGCTCCGGGCGGCGAGCCGCTCGAGCCGCCCCCGCAGGACGCGCCGGGCGTCCTCCAGCCCGTCGAGGCCGTCCAGGTCGGCCGTGCGGCGCTCCCGGAACTCCTCGGGCAGCGGCACGAGCCCGCGGCGGCCGACGTGCTGCTGCCGCACCCGGTCTACGGCGCCCTCGGCTGGATCTGCGTCGTGAACCCCGGGGGGCGGACCACCGGGACGGTCGTACGGCTGCCGCGCGAGGCTCATGAGGCGGCACGCGCGCGTGCCGCGCGACGGCTCTCGTGAGCGACGGACGTCTCAGGAGGGCCACAGCCCGACCGCGGGGGTTTTGTCGACACGGACCGGCGCTGCATGATGGCTGATCGGCCCCCGTCACGGGTGCCGCCCCTGTCCCGCCGATACGGAGTTCCCTCGTGCCCAGCAAGAAGGCCCTCGTCCGCCGCCCCGGTCCGCGCCTCGCCGAAGGTCTGGTGACGCACGTCGAGCGGGAGAAGGTCGACGTCGACCTCGCGCTCGAACAGTGGGAGGCGTATGTCGAGGCCCTGCGCGCGCACGGCTGGGAGACCGTCGAGGTGGACCCGGAGGACGACTGCCCGGACTCGGTGTTCGTCGAGGACACCGTGGTCATGTACAAGAACGTCGCCCTGATCGCGCGCTCCGGAGCCGAGTCCCGGCGCGAGGAGACCATCGGCGTCGAGGAGGCCGTGGCGCGCCTGGGCTGCTCGGTGAACTGGATCTGGGAGCCAGGCACCCTGGACGGCGGCGACGTGCTGAAGATCGACGACACGATCTACGTCGGCCGGGGCGGGCGTACCAACGCGGCCGGTGTCCAGCAGCTGCGGGCCGCCTTCGAACCGCTCGGGGCCCGGGTCGTCGCCGTACCGGTGAGCAAGGTGCTGCACCTGAAGTCGGCGGTGACCGCGCTGCCCGACGGGACCGTCATCGGACACATCCCCAAGGTGGACCGGCCCGCGCTCTTCCCGCGCTTCCTGTCCGTGCCGGAGGAGGCCGGCGCCCACGTCGTCCTGCTCGGCGGCCCCAAGCTGCTCATGGCCGCGAGCGCGCCGAAGACCGCGGAACTGCTCACCGACCTCGGATTCGAACCGGTCGTGGTGGACATCAGCGAGTTCGAGAAGCTCGAAGGCTGTGTGACGTGCCTCTCAGTGCGACTGCGGGACCTGTACGCCTGATGACTGAACGCATCAGGTCAACGGCCTCGGACCAGCGGTTCCCGGGCTCCTTTGTCCTGCCCGGGGAACACTGCTGATCAGGGATCTTTACGGGGCTCTTAACCTACGGTCTCGTAACCTACGGTTTCGTAGCCTACGATTCCGTAGGTTACCGGCGCCGCTCGCCGCACCCTTACCTGTTTGTCGCGTCCCCCTGGAGTACCTGTGACGATCACTTCCCCTCACCTCGGCAGCCCGTCCTCCGCGTGGACCGACGCGCGACTGCTGTACGCGCTGGAGGAAGTGGTCGAGACCGAACTCAACCGGCACCTGAAGGTCACCAAGGACTGGATGCCGCACGAGTACGTCCCCTGGAGCGACGGCCGTAACTTCCCCGGCTTCTTCGAGGACGGCGAGGCCTGGGACAAGGAGCAGTCCAAGGTCACCGAGATCGGCCGGATCGCCCTGGTCGTGAACCTCCTCACCGAGGACAACCTCCCCAGCTACCACCACGAGATCGCCTCGCTCTTCGGCCGTGACGGCGCCTGGGGCACCTGGGTGCACCGCTGGACCGCCGAGGAGGGCCGGCACGGCATCGTGATGCGGGACTACCTCCTCGCCTCGCGCGCGGTGGACCCGGACAAGCTGGAGCAGTTCCGCATGGCCCACATGAGCGAGGGCTTCGAGTCGGACAACCGCCACTCGATGCTGCACTCGGTGGCCTACGTCTCCTTCCAGGAGCTCGCGACCCGCGTCTCGCACCGCAACACCGGCCACCAGTCCGGGGACCCGGTCTGCGACCGCATGCTGGCGCGCATCGCCACCGACGAGAACCTGCACATGGTCTTCTACCGGAACCTGCTGAAGGCGGCCTTCGAGCTCGCGCCCGACCTGACGATGATGGCCGTGCGCGACGTCATCGTGAACTTCCGGATGCCCGGCCACGGCATGCCCGGCTTCGAGCGGGCCGCCGCACAGATGGCGATCGGCGAGATCTACAACATGCGCATCCACCACGACGACGTGCTCCAGCCCGTCCTGCGCTTCCTGAAGGTCATGGAGATCGACGGCCTCGGCCCCGAGGGCCAGAAGGCCCAGGACGAGCTCGGTCTGTACATGGGCGGCCTGGACGCGGAGGCCCTGAAGTTCGACGAGAAGCTGGCGGCGCGCAAGGCGCGGATGGCGGCTCGCGCGGCAGGGGCCTGACGCCGGTCCGGTCGGCCCGCCGAACATCCGGTGCGGCCGTCGGCTTCCTGCTGGGTCCGATTGCCGCCGCCGCCCTGAAGCACGGTTCGGCCGACCGAGGAGGCGGCGGGCGGTACTGCGGGGCGTGCCGTACCGCCCCCGCCCGTGAACCAAGTACCGCCCCCCGCCCGTGGACCAAGTCCTCCGCCGGCACGCGGACGAGCCCAGGTGCCGCGATGCGTCGTGGCGCCGGGGCTCGTCGGGGCGTTGCGGGCCGCCACCGCCATGCGGACGCCTCCGTTGCAGGGCCGGCCAGAAGCGCGGCGTCCATACCGTCTGCCGGTCGCGACGTCCCGGCACCAGGTGAGAAGGCTGGATCCGTACCCGCGTGAATGGCGCCGGAGCTGATCTTGACGGCCGTCACGATCGCCTGACCCTGTGAGCCGACAAGGGGCCCGCGTCTTGCCTGCGTCGTGTGCTCGGCGCACGCTGGTCGTATGGGTGCTCACGACGGTGGCCCTACGCTCATCGCTTCCGTGCAGCGTGCCTTCCGCCTGCTGGAGGCAGTGAGCTCGCACGAGAACGGCGCGCCGGCGAAGAAGCTGGCACGTGAGACGGGCCTGCCCCTGGCCACCGCCTATCACCTGCTGCGGACGCTGGTCCACGACGGATACATACGCAAGCTGGACGACGGCGGGTTCGTCCTGGGCGACAAGCTGCAGACACTGCACAGCACGGGCCGGGGGCAGGTGTCGCTCAGCCGCGTCCGCCCCACGCTCGCCGCTCTGCGGGACGAACTCGCGACGGCCGCCTACCTCACCTTTTACGAGGAGGGCGAGATTCGAGTCGCCGAGATCGTCGACGGCCCCCAGACGCCCCGTGTCGACCTCTGGGTGGGATTCGAGGACGCGGGGCACGCCACCGCGTTGGGCAAGTCCGTGCTGCGAGAGCTGGATGACGCCTCCCGCAAGGACTACCTCTCCCGGCACTCCCTCGCCGACCTCACACCACGGACCATCACCAGCCCTACGGAACTGCTCCGGCGACTCGACTCCTCACCCGTGGCCCCGGGCGTCACGGACCTGGAGGAGTACGCCCTCGGTACGGTCTGTGTCGCCGTGCCCGTCTACAACGGGGACACCCTCGGCTCGCTCGGCGTCTCACTGCGGGCGGACCGGCTCTCACGACTCGACGAGGTCCTGGCGCGGCTGATCCCGGCCGCGAGTCGCGTGACCAGGGGCCTCTCGCTCACTATCTGAAATCCCCCTCCTTGTGGCACCCGAGCCTTACCTCTTTCCTGGATGAAAGAGACATTTCAGCAGCCCCCGCTCAAGGTGAGGACTACGGACGAAGCATGAGTCAGGCTCGAGACCACGGTGGCGACCCATGGCTGATCCGGCCGTTCAGGAACCGAGTGCGCGGTCCCGGGTCGGCGGCCCGGAAACGCGCCGTCGCGCATGTGGCCGCCGCTACGCCCGCACTGCCCGTGCTGATCGTCTCCGTCATCGTGCTCGTCGACGTCGCGTGCGGAGCAGGGACGATCTGGCTGCCGCTGCTCGCGGCCGGGCCCGCGCTGGCCGCCACCACCGGCGGGCCGCGCGGAGTCCTCTGCGCCGGCCTTCTCGCCGGAGTAGTGGGGGCGACGCTCGGAACCCGGGACGGCGTTCCGGGACATGAGCTGGCGGCCGTACTGTCCGCCCTTGCGGCCGTCACGCTGGCGAGTGGCCTCGCCAGCGCGTTGCGCGGGCGTCGCGAACGGGTGCTCGCGGCCGTCCGGTCGGTCGCGGAGGCCGCCCAGCATGCGCTCCTCAAGCCCGTACCGGCGACTGTCGGTCCGTTCCAGGTGGCCGTCCGCTACAGCGCCGCGGCAGCCGAGGCCCGTATCGGCGGGGATCTCTACGCGCTGCTGCCCACCCCGTACGGGGTCAGGCTGATCGTCGGCGATGTGCGCGGCAAGGGGCTGCCGGCCGTGGGGACCGCCGCACTCGTACTCGGTGTCTTCCGTGAGGCCGCCTACGACGAGCCCGATCTCCTCGCCGTCGTCGACAGGATCGAGCGGAGCCTGGCGCGCAACCTTGGTGTCGACGACTTCGTCACCGCCGTGGTCGCCGGGTACCCGCAGGCAGGCCATCTGGAGATGGTCAACTGTGGTCACGCACCTCCGCTGCTGGTGCGCGAATCCGGCACCGTCGTGGCGGTGGAGCCCGCCCATCCGGCCCCGCCCCTCGGGCTGCGCGCCCTCACGGACGAGACCCCCAGCCTCCAGGTGCTGGCTTTCGCCGACGGGGATCAACTGCTGCTCTACACCGACGGGGTCACCGAGGCCCGCGACCACGGCCGTGAGTTCTACCCGCTCGCCGACGGGCTGGCCCGCCACTTGTCCGACGAGCCGGCCGGCACCCTCACCGCGATCCATGACGAACTGCTGGCGCATGTGGGTGGCCGACTGCACGACGACGCGGCGCTCCTCCTGCTCCGCAAACCGGCCGCCCGCGCAAGCGAAGCCGCCGTTCCCGAGGCTTTCTCGGACGCCGGTCGCGGCTCGCGGTGCCTCTCGTCCTGATCCCGGGTCCCAGGCATCCCGTCGTCACCTTCTTGGGAGAAACTTCGGGATCCGGCGATTCATCCGCTCACGCAGACGGCTCCGGACGAGCGGCCCAAGGCCGGGCAGGGCGCCTCCCTGAGGGGAGAATCCCCTGGTCAACGGCGTAGATGGCTTGCACTGACCGAGCCGTCCGTCAGGCGGCGCCGTACCCGCGGCGAAGCCGCAACCAGTCGAGCAGCGGGTCGAGTTCGGCGACCGGCCGCGGCACGGCGTCCGGCACGCCCCCAAACCCGCGCCGCCCCGTCCACGACGTCCGGCGGTGTACGGAACCGGTGTACGTCGCCCTGGCAAGGCGGTGCGCCCTGCCTCCGCGTTTACGCCCGGGTGCGCTCCGGGATCCCCACGGCGCTCCCGGCCCGTCGGCTCATCGGTTCTCCACCCGTCTGATCGCCAGCCGTTCCTTCTCGGAGAGGCCGCCCCAGACGCCGAAGCGTTCGTCGTTGGCCAGGGCGTACTCGAGGCAGGCCGGGCGCATCTCGCACATGGCGCAGATGCGCTTCGCCTCTCGTACCGAGCTGCCCGGCTCGGGAAAGAAGAAGTCCGCCCCGGTCTGCGCGCACAACGCCTGCGCCTGCCAGGCGGGGCCGGTCGGGGTCATGGTGTCGATGTGCATGGCCGAGATCGTGCCGGGCAGCGAAAAACGTTCGATCAACGCGGGATCAACGGTGCCGTTCATGGCCTCCGGCCGCCTTGATGGTCCCCTGCCCGGCGCCAGGGCGCACGGCGGCGCGCGGAAGCCGTTTCGCCGACGTCACCGACCTGTGGTGGCGTCCGGCAGCGATTGTCGGTGGAGGGTGCAAGACTCGGCAGTGCAGGCAACGGGACCCCTCAGAGGAGGGCACAGATGCTCACGACCCGTTATGTCACCGGCGCTCCGAACTGGCTCGACCTCGGCACCCCCGACATCGAAGGCGCCACCACCTTCTACGGCGGCCTGTTCGGCTGGGAGTTCCAGCCGGGCCCGCCCGAAGCCGGCGGTTACGGCTTCTTCCAGCTCGCCGGCAGGACCGCCGCGGGCGGCATGCAGACCACACCGGAGCAGGGCCCGCCGTCCTGGACCGTGTATTTCCAGACCCCGGACGCGGACGCCACCGCGAAGGCGGCCGAGCAGGCGCACGGCGCGGTGCTCATGCAGCCCATGGACGTGATGGGCCAGGGCCGCATGGCGATCCTCGCCGACAAGGCGGGCGTGCCCTTCGGCATCTGGCAGCCCGGGCGGAACAAGGGGCTCGACGTCACCCAGGAGCCGGGCTCGCTGTGCTGGGTCGAGCTGTACACGGCGGACCTGCCGATGGCCGCCTACTTCTACCGCGCGGCGCTCGGCCTGGAGACCTATGGCGTCGAGTTCCCCGGCGGCACGTACACGACCCTGCTGCCGGACGGGCAGAGCGAGGACGGCATGTTCGGCGGCATCGTCCCGCTCGCCGACGATCCGCTGGAGGCGCAGGCCGGGGCGTACTGGATGCCCTACTTCGAGGTCACGGACACGGACGAGACGGTGGCGAAGGCACAGGAGCTGGGCGGCAGCGTCCGCCTGCCCGGCACCGACGTGCCCGGGGTCGGCCGGATCGCCAAGCTGGCCGACCCGTACGGCGCCCGCTTCGCGGTGATCAAGAGCGCGCCGCAGCAGACGTGAGCGGGGCGGGGGGTCACGCCGAGGCGCGGCGGATCAGCGTCGTCGGCAGGACGACACCGGCCGGTGTGGCTCCCCCGCTGCTGCGGTCGAGGTCCCGCAGCAGCAGGCGGGCCATCAGCCGGCCCATCTCCTCGATGTCCTGACGGACCGTCGTCAGCGGCGGATCGGTCTGCTCGGCGACCGGCAGCATGTCGTCGAAGCCGATCACCGCCACGTCCCCGGGCACCCGGCGCCCGCCCTCGCGCAGCACGCGCAGGGCGCCGGACGCGGTGAGGTCGTTGGCGGCGAACACCGCGTCCACGTCCGGGCACCGGCCGAGGAGTTCCCGCATCGCCCGCTCCCCGCCGGCCGGGGTGAAGTCGCCCCGCACGACAAGCTTCGGGTCGGCGTCGCCCATGACGTCCCGGTAGCCGTCGAGCCGGTCCGCCGCGGAGGTCTGGTCGAGGGGACCGGTGATGTGGGCGACACGGGTGCGCCCGAGCCCTACGAGATGCCGTACGGCCTCGCGGGCACCGCCCCGGTTGTCGCTGTCGACGTACACGACGTCCGTCGTCCCGTCGCTCCAGCCGGGCCGTCCGCCGAACACCGTGGGGACACCGGCCCGTTGGATCAGTTCCGGCAGCGGGTCGTCGAGGTGCAGCGAGAAGACGAGCGCGCCGTCGACGTGGCCTCCGGCGAGGTAGCGTCCCACGCGGGCGTGGTCGTCCCGGCCCTCGGTGAGCAGCAGGACCAGCTGGTTGTCGTGAGCGGTCAACTCCTTGCTGATCCCCCGGAGTTGCAGAGCGAAGAAAGGGTCGGCGAAGACCCTGGTCTCCGGCTCGGCCACCACCACGGCGACGGCGTAGTGGCGCCGGGTGACGAGACTGCGGGCAGCCTGGTTGGGCACGTAACCGAGCTCCTCGACGGCCCTGCGCACCCGCTCGACGAGCGGCTCCCTGACGCCGTCCCCGCCGTTCACCACCCGGGACACGGTGGCCCGCGACACCCCGGCCCGGGCCGCCACGGCCTCCAGCGTGGGGCGCGGCGCTGTGTCGGTCACTTCTGGACTCCTCGTCGGCGGGTGCCGATCAGGATAGCCCCGGACGAGGACCCGGTGAGAGCGCTCTCGCGGCACCGGACGGTGGACACCTACGACCGGGGACATCCGGTGAACGGCCTCACGTCAGCAGGTCCACCCGGCGCCCGATCCCCTCCCGCTCGGCCCGCTGGTACGCCGTCCAGGCGACCGCCAGGTCCTGCCAGGGCAGCCCCACGGGTGCGTAGACCGTGCGGTCCGTGTCGCTCGCGCGGCCGGGGTGGTCGCCCCGCACCACCTCGCCCAGGGTCGCCGCCGCGGTCCCGCCGTCCGCCAGCACACCCATGCTCACGGCCAGGGGGCGGTCGTCCACCACGACCACGGACGCGTCCAACAGATCGGCCGCCAGCTCCGCCTTGCCCGGCTCGTCCACGCCCAGGCTCGTGAAGTGCTGCCCCGGCCGCGTGTCCGCCAGGCTCAGCAGCGGCTCCCGCGACCAGGTCGCCGACAGGACGAGGTCGGAGGCCACGGCGACCTCCGCGGCGGAGGACAGCACCCGGCCGCCGTGCCGCGCGGCGAACTCCGCGGCGCGGTCGGCGGAGGTGTCGTGGACGACGAGGGCACCGCGAGGTCGTAGCACCCCAAGGCCGCGCACCATCAACTCGGCCTGCGCTCCCGCGCCGATCACGCCGACCACCTCCCCCGCCCCGGCCAGCAGGTGCGTGCCCAGCGCGGCCGCCAGCCCCGTCCGCCACGCCGTGACCGTCGCCGAGTCCATGAGGGCCAGCAGCTCGCCGTCGGTGCCGCTGTGCAGGCAGATCACCCCGCGCAGGGCGGGCCGGGCGGCCGGGAACTTGGCGTTGACCTTCACCGTGTACGCCGGGACACCGGGAAGCAGACCAGGGATCAGCGCGGTGGCCGTGCCGGGGAACGGGAGGTCCGTGCGCACCCGTTGCCCCGCGATCGGCACATCGGCCGCGTTCCAAAAGCCGTCCCGCAGGGCGTCGATGCAGACCTCGGGCTCCAGCACCGCTTCCAGATCGCCGCGTGTGAGAAGAAGAGTCACCCGCCCATGATCCGTCAGTGGTGGTGCCCGGCCCGCTGCTCGGTGTGCTCGTGCGGTTCGTACCCCGGGATCGTCCCGTCCGTCTTCTTCACCAGGAACAGGCCCACCATCCCCATGTCGGAGTGGCTCTGCACATGGCAGTGGTACATCCACGCGCCCGCCCCGACCCCCTCCCCCGCGATCACCTGGAAGCCGAAGGAGTCGGCCGGGCCCACGATCTTGTTGTCGATGACCTGGCTCGGGTCGTCGGGCCCGGTGAGCATGCCGGTGCGGTTGTCGGCCCAGCGGTGACCGTGCAGATGGAAGGTGTGGTAGTACTCGCCGTGCGTGATCATCACGAACTCGACCCGCTCACCCACCGTGGCCTCGAAGTCGGGCCCCGAGTGCGCCGGCTTGTTGTTGATGAGCATGTCGTTGAAGACGATCGTGTGGGTCGCGTCCGGGAGGATGTCGCCCTTGCGACGGACGATCACCGGACCGTAGAGACCCTTGCGGATACCGCCCGTGCCGTGTTCCGTGCCCACCACGTGATCGTGGTAATGCCAGTAGCCCGCACTGCCCGCCCGCCAGGTGCCGTCGCTGCGGCGGCCCGGCGCGTGGGTGCGCCAGGTGTAGGTGCGGGTACCGCCCGGCTCGACGTCGCTGTTGTTCAGCTTCGTGCCGTCGCTGGAGATCTCGTAGTCCAGACCGTGAACGTGCAGGCTCGCCCTGACGTCCATGGTGTTCTCGAACTCGATGTGCAGGGTGTCGCCCTCGTTGAGCTCGATGAGCGGACCGGGGATCGTCGCCTTGCCCTTCTCCAGGCCGTAGCCCATCTGCCCGTCGGGGAGTTTCTCGGCGTACAGCTTGATGTGCTTGACCTCGCCGCCGCCCGGAGCGGCCTGCGCCGGACCCGAGGCACCTCTGGCCTCGGGCGCGAGAGACAACGATGTCGCGACCGCCGCGCCACCGAGCAGCACCCGCCGGTTGAAGCCACGTCTGTCCAGTGCGCTCATGCGGAACTCCCCACCGCGATACGGGTTTTGCGGAGACGTACCTGTGATGAACCTGTGAGACGGTACCGGCCCTGGAGCCGTTTATCCACACTCAGGACAAAGTTCGTGCGATCCCGGTCATAGGTATTGGCGAGTGAGGCAAAGGGGTCTAGCTTCCATGGCGCTGTTGCTGTGACCGAGGAGGTGCCCATGCACTTACGAGGGTTGAGCGCGAGAAGCGGAGGAAGCGCGCGGAGACGCGTCTGGACGGCCACCGTGACCGCGGGGGTCGTGGCCGCCGGGCTGATGTCCGGACCGGCGGCGGGGGCGATCCCGGCGCCCGATCCGTCCACGACAACGATGTCCGTCAAGTCGCCACCGGGCGGCGGGGATGTACGGGTGCTGGTCTTCTACGGATCCGCGGCCGCCGGGGACGAGTCCCCGGTCGTCAACGCCGGGATCGCCGCCATCGAGAGGATCGGGCTGTCCGGTCCGGCGAACCAGCGGTTCGAGACCGAGGCCACCGACGACGCCAGGGTCTTCACCGATGAGAAGGCACTGGGGAGTTACAACGCGATCGTCTTCCTGACCGGGGGCGGCGATGTCCTCGACGCCGACCAGGAGGCCGGCCTGGAGGCCTACATGGAGGCGGGCGGCGGATTCGTCGGCATCCATGACGCGGCCCGCGCCGAGCCGTACTCCGACTGGTTCACCGGGCTCGTCGGCGCCCGTCCGGCCGCCTCCAGCCCAACGGCCGTCCAGCGGGCCACCGTTGAGGTCGGCGACCGGCAGCATCCGGCGACCAAGCATCTGCCGGTGCAGTGGAAGCGCCCCGACCAGTGGTTCAACTGGACGAAGAACCCGTCCGGTGACGTGCACACCGTGGCCCGGGTGCGCGAATCGACCTACCAGCCGGGAGCGAGCGCCAACGGCTGGGACCACCCGGTGAGCTGGTGCCGGGACTACGACGGCGGCCGGTCCTTCTACACCGGCATGGGCGGCACGGTGTCCTCGTACGACGAGACGGACTTCCGGACCCATCTGCGCGGTGCGCTGCTCTGGACCTCACGGCTCGTGCAGGCCGACTGCAAGGCGACGATCAACGGCAACTACAAGGCGGAGCGCCTCACCCAGCCCAACCAGCCGGGGCAGAACGACCAGATCGGCGAACCGCACGGCCTGGTCACAGCTCCCGACGGGCGGGTCCTGTACATCGGGCGGGGCGGCGCCGACTCCTCCCAGCCGGTGATCACCGACTGGAACAACCCCGACATCGGCAAGGGCAGAGGCGAGATCCACGTCTACGACCCGCGGACCAAGAAGGTCACCCTCGCGGGCGCGTTGACCGTGTTCGGCAACAAGGGCGGCGGCGACGAGCTGGTCAAGGTCGAGGAGGGCCTGCTCGGGATCGAGCTCGACCCGCGCTTCGAGGAGAACGGCTGGGTGTATCTGCACTACACCCCGCACGCGCAGCTCAACCGCGACACGCAGATGGCCCAGCGGCGCGTCTCCCGCTTCACCCTCGACCTCGCCACCAACAAGATGGACCTGAACAGCGAGAAGGTCCTGCTCAAGTGGCCCGTCCAGGTGCACAGTTGCTGCCACGCCGGCGGTGGGATGTCCTGGGACTCCAAGGGCAACCTGTACATCGCGACCGGTGACAACAACTCCAGTGGTTTCAGCGGCGGTTACTCGGGCAACAACCCGCAGCCGAACTACAAGGGCGTCTCCTTCGCGGACGCGCGCCGCACCGCGGGCAACACCAACAACCTCAACGGCAAGATCCTGCGCATCCACCCGGAGGCCGACGGGACGTACACGCTGCCCGAGGGGAACCTCTTCACCGGCAAGGAGACCGTCGAGGGCGGTGGCAAGACCCGCGGCGAGATCTATGTGATGGGGGTCAGGAACCCGGCCCGGATCTTCGTGGACAAGAAGACCGACGTCCTGTACGCCGGATGGGTCGGCCCGGACGCGAGCGCACCCTCGACGACCTGGGGCCCGGCCAAGTACGACACCTTCGCCGTCATCACCAAGGCGAGCAACCGCGGGTGGCCGTACTGCATGGGCAACAAGCAGCCCTACCGGGACCGCAACCTGCCGAACCCCGACCAGCCGCTGGGCTGGTACGACTGCGACCACCCGAAGAACGAGTCGCCCAACAACGACGGTCTGGTCAACCTCCCGCCGGTCACCGGCAACAACATCTGGTACTCGCCGCAGGGCGGTGCCCCGGACTACCCGCGCGACGCGAACGGCATCCCGTCCTACAAGCAGGAGGAGGCCAAGTACCTGCTGCCGTGGCTCAAGGGTGGCGGCCAGGCCGCGATGAACGGGCCGGTCTACCGCTACGACACCGCCGCGGCCGACAGCACCGTCAAGTGGCCCTCCTACTGGGACGGCAAGTGGTTCGTCGGCGACTTCTACGACGCCGACCAGCCGCGCAACGCGGTCATCACCGACCCGAGGAACCACGGCGAGGGCGGGCTGCCCGTGCACTCCGAGTCGCTCAAGAAGATCGTGCCGATCGGCAACGACGGCATCAAGAACCTCATGGACTGGAAGTTCGGTCCGGACGGCGCGCTGTACGTCCTCGACTACGGGCGCGGGTTCTTCACCTCGGACGCCAAGTCGGCACTGTGGCGGGTCACTTACACGGGCGGCGGACCGACACCGGCCGCCGGACAGCTGGCGAGAGGAGGGCAGTGATGGACCCCCGTAGAGCTCTGACCGTCCTGTTGGCCGCCCTGCTGATGGTGCTCGGCCTCCAGTCGACGTCCCAGGCACGGCCCGACACGAGCGCCCCGGCGGCGGCCCAGACACTCACCTGGACCGCCGGCGACGACATCACCAAGTACAGCTCGGTCCCTGCGACCGCCGTCGCGGGCACGGCCACGATCGTCTTCGAGAACAGCACGGCCACCGGCAACACCACCGGCATGCCGCACACGTTGACCTTCGTGACCAGCGACCCCGAGTTCAACGACGACGTCGAACTCAACATCCTCGCCAACCCCAACGACGACATGGGCGGCCGCCACACCGCCGAGGTCACGCTCACGCCGGGCCGCTACTTCTACCACTGCACGATCCCCGGCCACGGCCAGATGCAGGGCATCCTCGTGGTGACCGAGGGCAGCGGCGAGGACACCACCGCGCCCTCGGCGGCGGCCCAGGTGACCGGTACGCAGAACGCGCAGGGCCAGTACGTCGGTTCGGCGAGCGTGGCGGTCACGGCGACCGACGAGAGCGGCGGTTCCGGTGTCGACCGGATCGAGTACGCGATCGGGGACACGGGCGCCTGGCAGCCGTACACCGCCCCGGTCGTCGTCGACCAGGCCGGCGACCACAAGGTCCGCTACCGGGCCGTCGACAAGGCGGGCAACGTCTCCGCCGAGAAGAGCGTCGCCTTCACGGTCGTCCCGCCGCCCTCCGACGACACCGCCCCGCCGGACACCTCGGCGACGGTGAGCGGCGAGCAGAACCCGGACGGCACGTACATCGACATGGCCACGGTGACCCTGTCGGCCTCCGACACCGGATCCGGGGTCAACACCATCGAGTACGCGGTGAACGGCGGGAGTTGGCAGGCATACACCATGCCCGTGATGGTGCACCAGGTCGGTTCCCACACCGTGAAGTACCGGGCGACCGACAAGGCGGGCAACGTCTCCGCCGAGAAGAGTGTCCGGTTCACGGTCGTCGCGGCGGCCCCGCAGGACACCACCCCGCCGGTGACCGGTGTGACCGTGGACGGCACGCGGAACTCCGACGGGGCTTACGTGGGCAGTGCCAAGGTGACCGTGGGCGCCACGGACGAGGGCGGTTCGGGTGTCGCCGGGATCGAGTACTCGATCGACGCCGGACCCTACCTCGCGTACACCGCTCCCGTGGTCGTCGACCGGGCGGGCACGCACACCCTGGCGTACCGGGCGACGGACAAGGCCGGCAACACCTCGGCCGCGCGCACGGTGACCGTCACGGTGGTCTCCAGTCAGGTCCCGGCGCCCAACTGCGCCGAGTTCGACGAGCGGTTGACGGTGATCGTCGGCACGGTCGACTCCGGGGTGCCGAACCGGATCACCAACAGCCGGTGCCGCATCAACGAGTTGATCGAGGACGAGAAGGAGTGGACGTCCCACGCGCTGTTCCTCAAGCACGTGAAGACCGTCCTGGACAGGCTCTTCCGGGAAGGGGTCGTCGACGAGCGCGAGTACGACGCGATCGACGCGGCGGCCCGTGAGTCCGGGATCGGCAGGCCCGGGCAGACCGAGGGCTACCGCACGATCCTCGGCGGCAGCGCGGCCTCCTTCGCCAAGTGGCAGCAGGTGGGCGGCGGTTCGTTCGCACCGAACGGCGACGGGTCGATCACGTCCGGCACCACGAAGGACGGCCTCGGCATGCTCTGGTTCCCGGAGCGCAAGTACGGCGACTTCTCGCTCAAGCTCCAGTGGCGGGACGACGCCCCGGGCACCGGGAACGCCAACTCCGGTGTGTTCGTGCGGTTCCCGTGGGTCCACGACCACCCGGAGGAGTCCCGCCCCGAGTGGGTCGCCATCAAGTACGGCCACGAGGTGCAGGTGCTCGACCGGCCCGACGGCGACATGTACAAGACCGGGTCGATCTACGGCTTCGACCGGGTGGGGCTCGCCGGTGCCGGCGTCACCCAGAAGGGCACATGGAACGACTACGAGATCCGGGTGGTCGACCAGCACTACTCGGTCTACCGCAACGGCGTGCTGATCAACGAGTTCGACAACGTCGGCGGCCAGGACTTCTACCCGGCCCGCTCGGACGACCCGGGCACGGACGGACGGCGGTTCTCCTCCGGCTACATCGGACTCCAGGTGCACAGCACGACGGACGTGGTGTCGTACCGGGACATCAGGATCAAGGAGCTGTAGGACCGGGCTTCTTGGCGCGGCTCGGCTGTACCCGCTTGGGCTCCCCCGGCATCTTCGGATACTCGGGCGGGTACGGCAGATCGCCCAGGCCGTGGTCGTGCTCGTCTCGCCGGGCCAGCTCCAGCAGGGGCTCCAGCGAGAAGGCGTGATCGTCCATGTCCGCGTGCACGTCGCCGAGTTCGGCGAAGCGCGCGGGCATGGTCGCGATGTCGAAGTCCTGGGGGTGCGCCTCGCCGACCTCCTCCCAGCGCAGGGGTGCGGAGACGGGGGCGTGCGGGCGGGGCCGTACCGAGTAGGCGGAGGCGATCGTGCGGTCGCGGGCCGTCTGGTTGTAGTCGATGAAGATGCGCTCCCCCCGCTCCTCCTTCCACCACTTGATGGTCACGTGCTCCGGCATCCTGCGTTCCATCTCGCGTCCGACCGCGATCGCGGCCCGCCGCACCTGGGTGAAGGTCCAGCGCGGTTCGATGGGCACGAACACGTGCAGACCGCGCCCGCCGGAGGTCTTGGGCCAGCCCCGCAGACCGCCGAACTCCTCCAGCACCGACCGCAGTTCATGAGCCGCTCGTACGGCGTCGTCGTAGTCCGTGCCGGGCTGCGGGTCCAGGTCGATGCGCAGTTCGTCGGGGCTGTCGACGTCGTCGCGGCGGACCGGCCAGGGGTGGAAGGTGAGGGTGCCGTACTGGGCGGCCCACAGGACGGCGGCCTCCTCGGTGGGGCACATCTCGTCGGCGCTGCGGCCGCTGGGGAAGGTGATGTGGGCGGTCGGGATCCAGTCGGGCATGTTCTTGGGCGCCCGCTTCTGGAAGAAGTTCTCGCCGGTCACGCCGTCCGGGTAGCGCTCCAGGGTGGTGGGGCGGTCGCGCAGGGCGCGCAGGATGCCGGGGGCGACGGCCTGGTAGTAGCGGGCGAGGTCGAGCTTGGTGAAGCCGCGCTCCGGGAAGAAGATCTTGTCCGGGCTGGACAGCCGTACGGTCCGGCCGCCCGCCTCCAGTTCCACCGCGTCACCCATGCGAGCCACGGTAAGCGAGCCCGGCATATCAGGCATTTCGGGGCGTGCGCGTGCAGAATCGGACCATGGATCTGCCGGTGATGCCCCCTGTGAAGCCCATGCTCGCCAAGTCGGTGGCGAAGATCCCGCCGGACATGCACTACGAGGCGAAGTGGGACGGCTTCCGGGCCATCGTGTTCCGGGACGGGGCGGAGGTCGAGCTGGGCAGCCGTACCGGCAAGACGCTCACCAGGTACTTCCCCGAGCTGGTGGAGGCGCTGCGGGAGCGGCTGCCGGAGCGGTGTGTGATGGACGGGGAGATCGTGATCGCGCGGGAGGGGCACCTCGACTTCGACGCGCTGAGCGAGCGGATCCATCCGGCGCAGTCGCGGGTACGGACGCTCGCGGAGCGCACGCCGGCCTCCTTCGTGGCCTTCGACCTGCTGGCCCTCCAGGACGAGTCACTGCTGAACGTCCCGCTGACCGAGCGCCGGAAGCTGCTCACAACGGCCCTGTCCGGGGTCACGGCCCCGGTGCACCTCGCACCGGCGACCACGGACATCGACGTGGCCCGGCAGTGGTTCGAGGAGTACGAGGGCGCGGGCCTGGACGGGGTCATCGCCAAGCCGCTCACCGGGCGCTATCTCCAGGACGAGCGCGCCATGTTCAAGATCAAACACGAGCGCACGGCGGACGTGGTGGTCGCGGGCTACCGGCTGCACAAGAGCGGCCCGGTCGTCGGCTCCCTGCTGCTCGGCCTCCACGACGACCGGGGCACGCTCCAGCACGTCGGCGTGTCCGCGGCCTTCCCCATGAAGCGGCGTGCCGAGCTGATCGACGAACTGGAGCCGCTGCGGATGGAGGACGCGTCCGGGCACCCGTGGGCCGCCTGGGCCGAGGAGGCCGCCCACGAGAGCGCCCGGCTGCCCGGGGCGCCGAGCCGCTGGTCGGGCAAGAAGGACCTGTCCTGGGTGCCGCTGAGGCCGGAGCGGGTGGCGGAGGTGGCGTACGACCACATGGAGAACGGCGTACGGTTCCGCCACACCGCCCGCTTCCGCCGCTGGCGGCCCGACCGGACCCCGGAGAGCTGCACCTACGCGCAGCTGGAGGAGCCGGTGCGCTACGACCTCGACGAGATCCTGGGCTGAGTCGCGAGGTCAGGTGACTGAGCCGCGAGGTCAGGGCCGCATCAGCACCTTGACCGCGCCCTCCTGCTTCTTCTGGAACATCTCGTACGCGTGCGGGGCGTCCGACAGCGGCACGTGATGGGTCGCGAAGTCGTCGACGCCGAGCGGGTCCTCGTCCGTGAGGTAGGGGATGATCTCGTCGGCCCAGCGCCGCACGTTGGCCTGGCCCATCCGGATCTGGATCTGCTTGTCGAACATGGTGAGCATGGGCAGCGGGTCGGCCATACCGCCGTAGACACCGGTGAGGGAGAGCGTGCCGCCGCGGCGCACCAGCTCGATGGCGGTGTGCAGGGCGGCGAGCCGGTCGACGCTGAAGCGCTCGGCGAACGGTCCGCTGAGCTTCCTGGGCAGCAGGGCCGAGGCGTTCTGCGCGAGGCGGGCGACCGCGCTGCCGTGGGCCTCGGTGCCGACGGCGTCGATCACGGCGTCCGGGCCGCGTCCGTCGGTCTCGTCCCGGATCGCCTGGACCAGCTCCTTCTCGCTGTCGAAGCTCCTGAGGTCGTACGTCTCCACGCCGCGCGTGCGGGCCCGGCGCAGCCGTTCGGACACCAGGTCCACGCCGAAGACGCGCCCGGCGCCGAGCACCTGGGCGACCCGGCAGGCCATGTCGCCGATGGGCCCGAGTCCGAGCACGGCGACGCTGCCGCCTTCGGGGACGTCCGCGTAGGCGACGGCCTGCCAGGCGGTGGGCAGCACGTCGGAGAGGTAGACGAAGCGGTCGTCCGGTGGGCCCTCGGGGACCTTGATGGGCCCGAACTGGGCCTGCGGGACGCGCAGGTACTCGGCCTGGGCGCCCGGTACGGCGCCGTACAGACGGGTGTAGCCGAACAGGGCGGCGCCCATGCCCTCGCTGGTGACCTGAGTGGTCTCGCACTGGGTCGGCAGCCCGGTCATGCACATCCAGCAGCTGCCGCAGGCGATCTGGAAGGGCACGACGACCCGGTCGCCCACCGCGAGGTCCGGCACTCCGGCGCCGACCTCCTCGACGATGCCCATGGGTTCGTGGCCGAGGATGTCGCCCGGCGTCATGAACGGAGTCAGTACCTCGTAGAGATGCAGGTCGGAGCCGCACAATCCGGTCGAGGTGATCCGGATGACGGCATCGGTCGGTTCCTTGATCTTCGGATCGGGAACCTCCTCCACCCGTACGTCCCTCTTGCCCTGCCAGGTCACAGCCTTCATCGCCCGGCGCTCCCTCCGTCACGTCGCGTGTCGGTCCTGGGGTAGGCGCCCCGGGTACCCGGGGCGGCCCCTGCCGAACCGTGATCCAGGGCCGATCGGAGTAGTCGACGCGACCAATCAGAAACAGACGGGTATGGCCACCAATGAACTTATAAGCGCACAATCAAAGACACGAGACGGGCGGGCACGGTGGGCATGGTGGGTACGGAGCAAGGGGCGCGCACACGGCGCGTCCGTACGGCGGCGGCACTGCTGACCGCCGCGGGCCTCTTCGCCGCGGGCTGCACGGGACATGGCACGCCCCGGGTCCCGGCCGACGACGGACGCGGACAGTTCCGCACGGCCCAGCCGAGCGCCTCGGCACCGAGCGGGGAGGCCGACCGTCCCTCTTTGCTCGCCGTGAAGATCGACAACGTGGGGGCGGCGCGCCCGCAGACCGGCATCGACTCCGCCGACGTCGTCTACGCCGAGCAGGTGGAGGGCGGGCTCAGCCGCCTGATGGCGGTGTACGCGACGAAGCTGCCGAAGGCGGTCGGCCCGGTGCGCAGCGCCCGCGAGTCGGACCTGGAGCTGCTGCGTCAGTTCGACGACCCGACGCTCGCCTTCTCCGGCGCCCAGGGCAAGCTGATGCCGCTGATCAACCAGGCGCCGCTGGACGCCCGGACCCCCGAGAAGGCGTCCGGCGCCTACTTCCGCGGCGCCGGCAAGATCACCCCGCACAACCTCTACCTGCGCCCCGAGCGCCTGCTGCCCGTCACACCGGGCGCGACCGCGCTGACGACCGGATTCCGCTACGGCCCCGCTCCGGCCGGCGGCACCGCGCACACCTCGGAGACGGTCCGCTACCCGGCCGCCCGCTTCACCTTCACCTGGTCGCGGGCCCGACAGCGCTGGCTGGTCTCGATGGACGGCGCACCGGACGCGACGGCCGACGGAAAGCGGCTGGCCCCGGCCACCGTCGTCGTGCAGTACGTGAAGATCCGCAAGTCCGCCTTCCACGACTTCCTCGGCAACAACACGCCGTACACGGTGACGGTGGGCTCGGGGAAGGCGAAGGTGCTGCGCGACGGCCGCGCCTACGACGTGAACTGGAAGCGGGCGAAGGCCACGGACGGCACGGAGTTCACCACCGGGGACGGGACGCCCGTGAACTTCGCGAAGGGCCAGGTGTGGGTCGTGTTCGCGAAGGCTTGATCAGGGCTGGGTGACGAGGGGTTCCGCGGGATTGCGCAGGCCCTCCGCCGCGTCCGCGACCCGGCGGATGAGCTCGAAGAACCGGCCCTGTTCGTCGTCGGAGAGCGGGGCCAGGAAGACCTGGTTCATCCGGGCGGTGCGCACGGTCAGCTTGCGGTGGGTGCGCACCCCGTCGTCGGTCAGACGCAACAGGAAGCGGCGGCCGTCCTGGGGGTCGCGGACCTTGTCGAGCAGTCCGCGCCGACCGAGCCGGCTGATGACCTCGGCGATGGTGGACCGGTCCAGCCCCACCCGCTCCCCCACCGTGCGCTGGTCGAGTCCCGGTTCGGCGACCAGCGCGTTCAGGACCGCGAACTGGGGCGAGGTGATCTCCTCGGAGACCATCGTGTTCCACAGCAGGTAGTGCGCCTGCTGGAGTCGCCGGGCGAGGTGCCCGGGGTGGGTGGTGAGGTCCACCGCGGCCATGTGCGCTCCCGAGTCAGATCGGTCTACGGGTCTTGGTCGGTGTTGGGTCGGCGTGTCGTCAGGTGCGTTTTGGTTGGTGCACTGAAGAGTAGTGAGCCTTGACGTCAGGCTGCCACAGTGGCAGCTTAAGAGAAACCTCGCTGAAATACTCAGTGCACTGAGCACTTGGAGAGATGGGGCTACGCGGATGGACAAGGTGGTCGCCACAGCCGCCGAGGCGGTGGCCGATGTACCGGAGGGCGCGTCGCTCGCGGTGGGCGGTTTCGGCCTGAGCGGTGTGCCGAACGTGCTCATCCAGGCCCTGTACCAGCAGGGGACCGGCTCCCTGTCGGTGGTCTCCAACAACTGCGGGGCGATGGAGTCCGGCCTCGCGGTCCTGCTCGCCGCCGGCCGAATCGCCCGGGTGACCGGCTCCTACATAGGCGCCAACAAGGAGTTCGCCCGCCAGTACCTGGCCGGTGAGCTGGAGGTCGAGATGATCCCGCAGGGCACGCTCGCCGAGCGGCTGCGGGCGGGCGGCGCCGGGATCCCCGCGTTCTTCACGCCGGCCGGCGTGGGCACCCAGGTCGCCGACGGCGGACTGCCCTGGCGCTACGACGGCCAGGGCGGCGTCGCCCTCGCCTCACCGCCGAAGGAGGTGCGGGAGTTCGACGGCACGGAGTACGTCCTGGAGCACGGCATCCGCACCGACTTCGCGCTGGTGCGGGCGGCGAAGGGCGACCGGCACGGCAACCTGGTCTTCAACAAGTCCACGCGGAACTTCAACCCGCTCGCGGCGATGGCCGGCAAGGTCACGATCGCGGAGGTGGAGGAACTGGTGGAGCCCGGCGAGATCGACCCGGACGCGGTGCACCTGCCGGGGATCTTCGTGCAGCGGGTCCTCGCGCTGACCCCCGAGCAGGCGACGGACAAGCGGATCGAGCAGCGGACGGTGAGCAGCTGATGGCCTGGACCCGGGAACAGATGGCCGCGCGGGCCGCGCGCGAGCTCCAGGACGGCCAGTACGTCAACCTCGGCATCGGACTGCCGACGCTGATCCCGAACTACCTCCCCGAGGACGTCGAGGTGGTCCTGGAGTCCGAGAACGGCATCCTGGGCACCGGCCCCTACCCCACCGAGGACCAGGTCGACCCCGATCTGATCAACGCGGGCAAGGAGACCGTCACCGTGCTGCCGGGCGCCTCCTTCTTCGACTCGGCGCTGTCCTTCGGGATGATCCGGGGCGGGCACATCGACGTGGCGGTGCTGGGCGCCATGCAGGTGTCCGAGACCGGCGACCTGGCCAACTGGGCCATCCCCGGCAAGATGATCACCGGGATCGGCGGGGCGATGGACCTGGTCCACGGCGCCCGAACCGTCATCGTGGTGATGACGCACACCGCCAAGGACGGCTCCCCGAAGATCCTCACCGAGTGCGCGCTGCCGCTCACGGGCAAGGCGTGCGTGAACCGGATCATCACCGACCTCGGCGTCCTGGATGTCACCGAGGACGGTCTGGTGCTGGTCGAGACGGCGCCCGGGGTGAGTGTCGAGGAGATCACCGCCAAGACCGACGCCAAGCTGACCGTCGCGGAGGGCCTCAAGTGAAGAACGTCTACATCGTCGACGCGGTCCGCACCCCGGTCGGCCGCTACAACGGCGGACTCGCCTCGGTGCGCCCGGACGACCTGGGCGCCCACGCGATCCGTGAACTGCTCGGCCGTACGCCCGACTTGGACCCGTCCCAGATCGAGGACGTCTACTTCGGCAACGCCAACGGCGCGGGCGAGGAGAACCGCAACGTCGGCCGCATGGCCGCGCTGCTGGCCGGTCTGCCGACCTCGGTGCCGGGGGTGACCGTCAACCGGCTGTGCGCCTCGGGTCTGGAGGCGGTGATCCAGGCGGCCCGGGCGATTGCCGTCGGGGACGCCTCCATCGCCGTGGCCGGTGGTGTGGAGTCGATGACCCGGGCGCCGTACGTGCTGCCCAAGTCCGACAAGCCGTTCCCGGCCGGACACACCGAGCTGTACTCGACCACGCTGGGCTGGCGCATGGTCAACCCGCGGATGGAGCCGCAGTGGACGATTCCGCTGGGCGAGTCGGCGGAGCTGATCGCCGAGAAGCACAAGATCACGCGTGAGCAGCAGGACGAGTTCGCGCTGGCCTCGCATCAGAAGGCTGCCGCGGCCCAGACGGCGGGTCTGTTCGACGCGGAGCTCGCGCCGGTCTCCATCCCGCAGCGCAAGGGCGAGCCGGTCGTCTTCGGCGCCGACGAGTGCGTACGGCCGGACGCGTCGCCGGCGGCGATGGCGAAGCTGAAGCCGTCGTTCCGCAAGGACGGCGGCACGGTGACCGCGGGCAACGCCTCTCCGCTGAACGACGGTGCCGCGGCACTGCTGCTGGTGGACGACGAGGGCCTGGCCGCGACCGGTCGCGAGCCGCTGGCCCGGGTCTCCGCGACCGGGGTCAACGCGCTGGACCCGCACTACTTCGGGCTCGCCCCCGTCGAGGCCGTCAACCGGGCACTCGCCAAGGCGGGCAAGGGGTTTGACGATCTGTCAGTGCTGGAGCTGAACGAGGCGTTCGCCGCCCAGGTGCTCGGATGTGTCGCCGAGTGGCCCGAGTTCGACCCGGCGATCCTCAACCCGCAGGGCGGGGCGATCGCCCTCGGGCACCCGCTGGGTGCGTCCGGGGCCCGGCTGGCCGGCACGGTCGCCCACCAACTGGCCCGCAGGGGCAGCGGAGTCGGTGTCGCCACCCTGTGCATCGGCGTCGGCCAGGGTCTCGCTCTCGTCCTCGAACGTTAACGGAACGCAGGAAACCCCCATGACTCTCACCCAGCACGACATCGACCGGGAAATCGCCGCCGAGCACGCGGCCTACGAGAAGCGGCTCGCCGACGGCGCTCCCGTCGAGCACCAGCCGCGCCGCGACTACGCGCCCTACCGGTCCTCGGTGCTGCGGCACCCGAAACAGCCGCCGATCACCATCGACGTGTCCAAGGACCCGGAGCTGGTGGAGCTGCACTCGCCCGCGTTCGGGGAGCGGGACATCACCGAGATCGACAACGATCTGACCCGGCAGCACAACGGGGAGCCGATCGGTGAGCGGATCACCGTCGAGGGACGCCTCCTCGACCGGGGCGGCCGTCCGCTGCGCGGTCAGCTGGTCGAGATCTGGCAGGCGAACTCGGCCGGCCGCTACGCCCACCAGCGCGAGCAGCACGACGCGCCCCTGGACCCGAACTTCACCGGCGTCGGCCGCACCCTGACCGACGACAGCGGCTTCTACCGCTTCACCACCGTCCAGCCGGGCCCCTATCCGTGGCGCCAGCACGTCAACGCCTGGCGGCCGGCCCATATCCACTTCTCGATCTTCGGCACCGCGTTCACCCAGCGGCTCGTGACGCAGATGTACTTCCCGAGCGACCCGCTGTTCCCCTACGACCCGATCATCCAGTCGGTCACGGACGACGCGGCACGTCAGCGGCTCGTCGCCACGTACGACCACAGCCTGTCCGTGCCGGAGTTCTCGATGGGCTACCACTGGGACATCGTGCTCGACGGGCCGCAGGCCACCTGGATCGAAGAAGGGCGCTGACCAGCCATGACGAAGATCGACACCAGCCGTCCGGAGACCGTGCTGCCGACCCCGTCGCACACGGTCGGCCCCTTCTACGGCCACGCCCTGCCCTTCCCGGGCGGCGGCGACATCGCGCCCGTCGGCCACCCGGACACCCTCACCCTTCAGGGCTACATCACCGACGGCGAGGGCAACCCGCTGCCGGACGCCTTCCTGGAGCTGTGGAGCGCCGACCCCGAGGGCAACGTCCCGCAGGTCGACGGCTCGATCCGGCGTGACCCCGCGAGCGGCGGTTACCTCGGCCGCAACGGCGTGGAGTTCACCGGCTGGGGCCGCATCCAGACCGACGCCAACGGCCACTGGACCGCACGCACGCTGCGGCCGGGTGCGCGGGGACGGAGCGCCCCGTACATCAGCGTGTGCGTCTTCGCGCGCGGGCTGCTCGTGCACCTGTACACGCGGATCTACCTGCCGGACGACGAGGCGGCCCTGAGCGCCGACCCGCTGCTGGCCCGGGTGCCGGCGGAGCGGCGCGACACGCTGATCGCGCGTCGGCGGGGCGATGGCACCTACCGTTTCGACATCCGCCTTCAGGGCGAAGGCGAAACGGTCTTCCTGGAGTTCCAGTGACTTCTCCCGATCCGGACACCGGCCTGCTCGCCCCCGGGTGGGCAGGCTCCCCCGCCGCCGCGGCGACCTCCGACGGCGCCTACCTCCAGGCGCTGCTGGACGCGGAGGCCGCACTGACCCGGGCACAGGCCGCGCTGGGCCTGGCTCCGGCGGCGGCGGCCACCGCGGTGACCGAGGCGGCCGACGCGGGCCGCTTCGACGTACGGTCGCTGGCCGAGCGTGCGCGCGGTGGCGGCAACCCTGTCATCCCCCTGGTCGGCGATCTCACGAAGGCGGTCGGCGAGGAGCACGGGCCGTATGTCCACCGGGGCGCCACCAGCCAGGACATCCTGGACACGGCGACGATGCTGGTGGCGGCGCGCACCCTCGATCTCCTGTCGGCGGACCTCGACCGGGTCCAGCGGGCCCTGGCCCGGCTCGCCGCCGACCACCGCGACACCGCGATGCCGGGGCGGACGCTCACCCAGCACGCCGTCCCGACGACGTTCGGCCTCAAGGCGGCCGGATGGCGGTCACTGGTGCTGGACGCGCGAGACCGGGTCGCGATCGTACGGGGCTCCCTTCCCGTCCAACTCGGCGGTGCCGCCGGGACATCGGCGGCCTTCACGGCATACGGCACCGAGGACACCCAGGCTCTGACGGCGGCCTTCGCCGCAGAGCTCGGACTCCGGGCACCGCTCCTGCCCTGGCACACCCTGCGCACCCCGATCGCCGACCTCGCCGGGTACCTGGCCTTCACGGCCGGCGCGCTGGGCAAGGTCGCCGCTGATGTGCTCGTGCTCGGCCGTACCGAGATCGCCGAGCTCGCGGAGGGCAGCGGGGGCGGCTCCTCGGCCATGCCGCACAAGGCGAACCCCGTACGGTCCACCCTGATCGCCGCCGCCGCCCGGCGCGCTCCGCAGCTCGCCGCCACGCTGTACGGCTCGCTCGCCGCCGAGGACGAGCGGCCGGCCGGCGCCTGGCACGCCGAGTGGGAGCCGCTCAGGGACCTGCTGCGGCTGGCCGGCGGCGCCACGCGGGACACCGCCGAACTGACCGAGGGACTGCGGGTCCACGCCGACACCATGCGCGAACACCTCGATGTCACCCATGGGTTGATCGTCTCCGAGCGGCTGTCCGCCGAACTGACACCCGTGCTGGGGCGCGCCCGCGCCAAGGAACTGCTCACGGAACTCGCCGGACGGACGTACGCCGAAGGCCTCTCGCTCGGTGAACTCCTCGCCCGGGAGCCGGAGTTGAAGAACGTCGAACTCGACGAGCTCACCGACCCCACCCGCTACACCGGCTCCGCCGGTATCCTCACCGACCGTGCTCTGGAGCGACGTTGACCGAGAACCTCCTCAACCACCGCACCGAGGGCCCCGCTTCCGCTCCCCCGCTGCTGCTCGGGCCGTCGCTCGGGACGTCGTACGCCCTGTGGGACAAGGTGGCGCCCGAGCTGTCCCTCACCCATCGGGTGATCCGCTGGGACCTGCCCGGCCACGGCGGTTCGGCGGCCGACCTGATCGGCCCCGGCGCCACCGTGGGTGACCTCGCCGACCTGGTGCTGGCGCTCGCCGACTCGCTCGGTGTCGAGCGGTTCGCGTACGCGGGGGTCTCGCTGGGGGGCGCGGTCGGTCTGCAGCTGGCCGTGCACCACCCGGAGCGGGTCGCGTCGCTGGCGGTGATCTGCTCCTCGGCCCACTTCAACGGGGCCAAGCCCTGGGAGGAGAGGGCCGAGCGGGTCCGTCGGGAGGGCGTGGACTGGCTGCTGGAGAGCGCGAACTCGCGTTGGTTCGCCGGCGACTTCAGCGCGCCGGAACTGCTCCGCGACCACGCCGAGGCCGATCCGTCGGCGTACGCCGCCTGCTGCGACGCCCTGGCCTCCTTCGACCTGCGCGACCGGCTGACCGAGATCTCCGCGCCGACCCTGCTGATCGCCGGCCGCCAGGACCCGGCGACCCCGCCGCCCCATCTGCGGGAGATCGCCGACGCGGTGCCGCGCGCCACGCTCGTCGAACTCCCCGGGGCCTCGCACCTGGCCCCGGCGCAGTGCCCGGAAGCCGTCCTCACCGCTCTGCGCGCGCATCTCGACGGTGGCGCCAAGCGGGGCATGGAGGTGCGGCGCGAGGTGCTCGGGGACACGCACGTGGACCGCGCACAGGCAAGGCAGACGCCGTTCACCGCCCGCTTCCAGGACTTCATCTCGCGCTACGCGTGGGGCGAGATCTGGACCGACCCCACGCTCAGCCGCCGCGAGCGCAGCATGATCACGCTGACGGCACTGGTCGCGCACGGCCACTACGACGAGCTGGCCATGCACGTACGGGCGGCGCGGCGCAACGGGCTCACCCCGGAGGAGATCGGGGCCGTACTGCTCCAGACGGCCGTGTACTGCGGGGTTCCGGCGGCGAACTCGGCGTTCGCCACGGCTCAGCGGGTGCTGGCGGAGGAAGCGGAAGGGTGACCCCGACAGGGACAGGCACGAGGCCCGCCCATATGCCTACCGTGGGGGCATGTCGACCATCCTGATCACCGGTGCCACCTCCGGTCTCGGCCGCTACGTCGCCTTCGAGCTGGTCCGCTCCGGCCATGTCGTCCTCGCCCACGGCCGCGACCGGGGCCGTACCGAGAGCCTGGTGGCGGAGCTGCGGGCCGAAGGAGAGGCCGAGGGTTTCGTGGCCGACCTCGCCTCGCTGAGCCAGGTGCGCGAGCTGGGCGCGAGGGTGGCCGAGGCCCACCCCGAACTCGACGTGCTGATCAACAACGCCGGTGTGGGCGCGGGTTCACCCGGCTCGGGCCGGGAGGTGAGCGGGGACGGGCATGAGCTGCGGCTGGCGGTGAACTACCTGGCACCGGTGGCACTGACCCGGGCCCTGCTTCCGGTACTGCGCGCGAACGCCCCCGCGCGGATCGTGAACGTCGGTTCGGTGGGACAGGAGCCGATCGACTTCGACGACCCGGAGTTCACCCGCGGCTACGCGGGCTTCGCCGCGTACTGCCGGGCCAAGTTCGCCCTCGCGGCCCACACCTTCGCCCTGGCCGAGGAGTTGGCGGAAACGGGGGTCGCGGTGAACGTCCTCCACCCGGCGACCTTCATGGACACGGCGATGGTCAGGGAGGGCGGCGTCGCCCCGTGGTCGACGGTCGCGGACGGGGCGCCCGGAGTGCTGGCCCTGGCCACCCAGGACCTGGGCACGGGCGGCTACTTCGACGGGACGAGTCCGGCACGGGCGCACGAGGGGACGTACGACAAAGAGACGCAGAAGCGCCTGACGGTCGTCACCGACCATCTGTCGGCGCCCTGAAAGCGCCGCGTCACCGCAGCCCCCGCCCCGTCTCCAGCACCTCCCTGGCCTGCGCCACCAGCCCGTCCGCCCCACAGGACCGCGCCAGCGCCATCCCCCGGTTGAGTTCGGCCACGGACCGGGCCGCGATTCCGTACTCGACCCGGGCCGCCGCGTGCTCGTACTGGCAAGGCGAGGCCTCCAGATACGCCACCGCCTGCGCGGCGAGCCGCACCGCCCGCTGCCCCGTCTCCAGCGCGGCAGCGCACCGCAACGCCTCACCGATCGCCGTGTCCGTACCGAGCCGCTCGGCATGCCGACGCACATCGGTGGCCAACTGGGCGGCCCGCACCGGGTCTTCGACGGCGAGTGCCCGCGCCAGATCGACGGCCCACGGCACCAGCACCGGATTGTGGTGCCCCCGGACCGCCGCCGCCTTCTCCGCGGCGTCCAGTTCGTTGATGCCGTCCTTCGCCCTGCCGACGGCCAGCAGCAGCCGCCCCCGCACGGACCGCGGATCGGGCAGCACGATGGTGGACGGATACGGCGGTGCGAACCCGTACTGCTCGGCGATCGCCCACGCCTCCTCGACATGCCCGCGCGCGAGCAGCGTGTCGACGAGGTTGCAGGTCGCCGACCAGTACAGCGGCAGCCCGCGCCCCACCCGCTCGGCGAGCCGCAGCGACTCGCGCAGGGAGGTCTCCGCCTCCCGCAGCCGCCCGCGCCGACGGTGGGCGAGGCCGACGTAGGCATGGGCGAGCGCGAGGTGGCCGCCGCTCCAGCCGGCCGACTCGTAGGTGCGCAGGGCGTCGGTGTAGAGGGTCTCGGCGCGGTCGAGCCGGTCGGTGAAGGCGTACGCGCTGGCCAGCATCAGGGGCAGTTCGAGGCCCCACTCGGTGTCGGTCCAGCCCAGTCCGGGCGCGAGAAGGCCGTTGACGAGGGCGCGGTCGCACACTTCGGCGATCTCCTCGGCGCTCTCGCCGCGGGCCATCGCGTCGAAGCCGCGCAGGATGAGCAGGGCCCGCTCGGAGTTGTCCCGGCCGGTGCAGGTGGCAGCCAGGGCGGCGAGGCGCTCGGAGCGCCCCGGAGAGGTGGCCTCGCCCGGGTAGAGGCCCTCCCAGGTGTACTGCACGGCCTGGAGGCGGAGCCGGGCAGGGCCTTCCTCGTGCCGGGCGGCCTCCGCCTCGACGGTGCGGACCGCCTCGTCCAGCTGGTTGTTGTGCATGAGCGCCTGGGACAGGCGGATGACGGCGTCCACCCGGGCGGAGCCCTCAAGGCCGGGCATGGCGAGCGCGGTCTGGAGGTGGCCGATGGTCTTGGCGGGGGCGGTCAGGAGGGTGGCGCAGCCGAGTTCGAAGAGCACGCGCGCGTGGACCTCGGGTGCCGGGGGCTCCACCAGGGCGCGCTCCAGGCAGCGGCGGGCGGCGTCGGGGGCGCCGACGAGGAGGTGTTCGCGGGCGGCCTCACGCAGCTGCTCGACGAGCTCCTCGTCGTCGTCCGGGTGGACCTTGAGCAGGTGCCGGGAGGCCGCTGCGGCACCGAGCCCGGAGTCGGTGACGAGTTGGGCGGCGATGCCGTGCATGGCGGTGCGCAGGGCGTCGGGGATGGAGTCGTAGACGGCGGTGGCGATCAGCGGGTGCACGAACTCCAGCTCGCCGTCCTCCGCCCCGGAATCGGTCAGGATGCGGGCGCTGCGCAGCAGTTCGGCGCAGGTGGCCGCCTTGTCCGGCCTCAGGGTGGCGAGCCTGGCCACCAGGTCGACGGAGATGTCGGTGCCGAGGATCGCGGCCGCCCAGGCGAACCGGGTGGCGTCGATGCCGAGTTCCTCCAGGCGGGCGACGAGTCCGCCGCCGCGGGCGGAGCGGTTCAGCTCGCGCAGTTCGTTCGCCGAGCCCTCGCTGGGCTCCATCTCGCTGTCCCGGACCTTGGCGAGGAGTTCGACGGTCTCGTACGGGTTCCCGCCGGTGACGGCCCACACCTCGCGGCAGAAGGGGGCGTCGGCGTGCCCGCCCAGGGTGGCGCGGGTGAGCCCCGCGGTGGCCTCCGGGGTGAGGGCGCTCAGGCTGGTGACGGGGCGGCCCGCGGCGGAGGCCACGGTCTCCAGGAGGCGGGCGCTCTCGGTGGTGGCCTCGCCGGGGCGCCGGGCCACGACGACCAGGACGGACAGGTCGTCCAGGCGCTCGGCGAAGGCGGCGAGCCAGCGCAGGGTCTCCTGGTCGGCCCAGTGCGCGTCGTCGACCATCAGCACGAGCGGCCAGTCCCGGCGGGCCAGCCGGCGCATCGCGGCGACCAGTCCGTCGCACACGCCCTGCGGGTCGGCCTGCCGCTCGCCCGGGTCCGCGATGCCGAGGGCGGGGCCGACGATATCGTACCAGTCGCCGAGGTACTCACGGGCCTCCGCGGGCATCAGCGACAGGAGCGCGGGCTGGAGCAGTTGTCGTACGACGTTGAAGGGGACGGACCTGAGGGTCTCGCCGCCGCCGGCCGACCAGACCGTGCAGCCGCGTGCCTCGGCGATGCGCCGGGTCTCGGCCAGCAGGGCGGTCTTGCCGAAGCCCGCCTCGCCGCGGATGACCAGCACACTGCCCGAGGACGTGCGGTCCGCACACAGGGAGTCGATCACCCGCTCGACGGCGGCGAGTTCCTCGTCACGTTCCCACAGCGAGGCCGGGGCGGCCGCAATGGGCCGTACCTCCGTCATCCCGCTACCTCCCCAAGTCGCCCGGACGACGTACAGATCTCGAGCGTAGCCGTCCGGCTGCGGAAGCGGAGGGCGGTCGGGGTACCTGTTGCCTTGACGGGTGACCTGCGGTACGGGCAGGCGACGCGCCCTGCCCGTGACCCCCGCGGACAAACCTGACCAACAGTCAGCCGTGGAGCACCGGACGCCGGGCTCGACCGGAATCGGCCGAGCCCCTCTCATCCCACTTTCACCGAGGGCTCATACGGTGGGGGCATGACGCAGGAGACTCCCCCCGGGTGGTACCCCGATCCCGGGCAGACAAGTGACGGTCCCGCCGCCGAGCGCTGGTGGGACGGCAAGGCGTGGACGGAGCGGACCCGGCCCACCGGATCGGCCGCCGCATGGGGTCCCCCGGAACAGGTCGCGAGCCCCGGGGACGCCGGGGTGTATCCGGCGGCCTATCCGCCCTATCCCGCCCAGCCGCCCGCGGGGTCGCGGCGCGGCCGTACGGGCATAGCCGTGGCGGTGGCGGTCGTGGTCCTGGCGAGCATAGGAGTGGGCGTGTACGCCCTGGCCCACAGCGGCAACGGAAACGGCGACTCGGCCACCTCCCAGGGGCCGGGAGGTCAGGGCGGCCCCGGCGGGACGGGCGGCCGGGGCGGACCGTTCGGCGGCAACGGGGGGTCCGGCGGCTCCGGCGGCAGCGGGGGTTCCGGGGGCGCGTCGCCCTCCCCGCAGGGGTCCGAGGCACCGAAGATCGAGAGCGGTTCGGTGACCGACTCCATCGACGGGATCAGCCTGCCCATCCCGGACGGCTGGTACGGCCAGGAGATCCCGGCCGGCGCGTCCGTGACCTCGAACGACTCCTATGCCTGCCCCGGCGACACCACCCAGAAGTGCACGAAGGGCGGGGCCTACTCGGCGCCCGCACTGGCGCTCCGCACCAAGGGCGGCACGGCCGAGCAGATCGCCAAGGCCGACATCGAGGCGAACGCCGAGCAGTCCTACGGCGGCAAGACCTACGGCTCGATCACCTCGCACGACGTGCTCGACTCGAAAGCGGTGACCGTGGCCGGGCAGAAGGGCTACCTGGTCCGCTGGAAGGCGGTCACCAGCAAGGGCTCCGACGGCTATGTCCAGTCCCTGGCCTTCCCGTCCCCGGCGAACCCGCAGCAGATCGTCGTGGTGCGCTTCGGTGTCGACGTCGAGGAGGGCCAGACCGTCATCGACGACATCACCAAGGGCATCAAGGTGTCGACGGGCGGCGGCAGCGGCCAGGACGTCTGACGGCCGGCCCCCGGACACCCGTCGGCCGGGTGGGGCGCCTCTTCGCTCAAGAGGAACCCCACCCGGCCGGGGGGTGCGCGCCGCCCCCGTCCCCACGGTGCGGCGCGAGCAGGTCACCGTCCAGTCATCCCGTGGACGGCGGCCTGGGTCTCAGGTCAGTCCGAGTGCCGGCAGTACGGCGGCCTCCACGAAGCGGACCAGGTAGTCCGGGTCGGCGTACTCCCCGTCGATGACAGGCCGGGCCCGGATGACGCCGAACATCTGGGCCGGGACGTACTCCAGCGCCGGGTGTCCGGTGGCGATCTCACCCCGGTCGACCCCACGCTGGAGGATGCGCCTCAGTGCGGCGATCTCCGGGTCGACCAGCGCCTCACGGAGGGCCTGCGCGAGCTCCGCGTCCTGCGTGACGGCGTGGCCGAGCGCCTGGAGGAGCTTGGTGTCCTGCATCGACCACCGGCCCGCGGCCCGGGCGGCCTCGCGCAGGTCGTCGGCGAGTGATCCGGTGTCGATCCCGTCGAACTTCGACCTGCGGCGGGAGCGCAGGGCGGCCACCACGAACTGGGGTTTGGTCTTCCACTGCCGGTAAAGGGTGGACTTGCTGCAGCGGGTGCTGGCGGCGACGCCCTCCATGGTCACGGCTTCATATCCGCACTCGCGGACCTGTTCGAGCACGGCGTCGAAGAACTCCTGCTCACGCTCGGGCGTGATCTTGGAGCGGCGCGAGGCGGCGACCGTCTCCGGTCCGTCCGCGGCCTGCGACGTCATCAGCTCTTCCCTTCCTTCGCTCCGACGGCGGGGCTGCTGCGCGGCCGCCGCGTTTCATTCCCGGATTCCAGTGTGTCGTATGTCTATCGATACGCCAGTGTACCGGTACCCGATCGTATCGGTACACTGACGTATCGGTACGATGTCGTATCGATGAGTTTTGGAATCCGGACGGGTCATCCCCTTGTTCGGATTCGGTATCAGCACCACAGCCAGCGAAAGGGCCGGGGGAATGAATGCCCGCACCGAGCCTTCAGAAGCGGGGCCGAGCGCCACAGCGCGGCCGCCGCTCGTCCGTGAGCTCCTGCTCGTCGTAGGACTCTTCCTCGTCTACAAGTTCGGCCGGCAACTGGTCACGGGCCACACCACCGAGGCCTACCGCAACGCCGGTCACGTGTGGGACTGGGAACGGACCCTGCACCTGCCGGGAGAGGGCTCGGTCCAGTCGCTGCTGCTGCACGGCGACACCCTCGCGCACCTCGCGAACACCTACTACGCGACCGTCCACTTCCCGGCCACGGTCGCCTTCCTGGTCTGGCTGTACCTGAAGCGCCCCGCCCACTACGTCTGGGCCCGGCGCGTCCTCGCCGCCGTCACCGGCGCCGCGCTCGTGCTGCACCTCGTCTTCCCGCTGGCCCCGCCGCGGATGCTCGCGGCGGCCGGCCTGGTCGACACCGCGAAGGTCTACGGCCCCTCGGTGTACGGCCCGCCGCAGACCGACTCCCTCTCCAACCAGTTCGCCGCGATGCCCTCGCTGCACTTCGGCTGGGCCCTGATGGTGGCCGTCGGCCTGATCGTGGCAACCCGCTCGCGGTGGCGCTGGCTGTGGCTGCTGCACCCGCTGGTCACCCTGATCGTGATCGTCGGCACGGCGAACCACTACTGGATGGACGCGATCGTCGCGACGGCCCTGCTCGGCATCGCCCTCGCGGTCATCAACCTGCCGCACCGGACGGCCACCACGGCAGGCCGGGCCCAGGAGAAGCTCGCCCCGGTCGAAGCCAAGGAGAACGTCCTGGTCGGAGCGGGCCGATGAACGCCACCCTGCTCGCCCTCGCGCTCTCCCTGCTCTCCTCCGTCGCCTACGCGGCCGCCGCCGTCGCCCAGGAGCGCCTCGCCTCCCGCAACCCCGGCTCCGGTGTGCTGCGGATGCTGACCTCGGGCGCCTGGTGGGGGTCGGTCGGGCTCAACGCGGCGGCCGCGCTGCTGCACGTCGTCGCCCTCAAGTACGGTCCCCTGACCGTGGTCCAGCCGCTCGGCGCCCTCACCCTGGTCGCCGCGGTGCCGCTGGGCGCGCGGATCGCGGGGCGCCGGGTCAGCGCGACGGAGTGGCGGGGCACCGCCTACACGCTGGCCGGCCTCGCCGCGATCCTGGTGGTGGCGTCGGGGTCCGAGCCCGGCAAGGTGCTGAGCACGTCCGAGGCGGTGGCGGTCGCGGCGGCGACGGCAGCCCTGATCGGCCTGCTGGCCCGCCCCGGCGCCCGGCCCGGCATACGGCACGCGTCGGCGTCCGGAGTCGCCTCGGGGGTGGCCTCCGCGCTCACCCAGACCGTGACGGTGGCCGCGACGGACCGTTCCGAGTCACTGCTCAGCGTCCAGGTGATCGGCGTGGCCCTGCTCGTCGCGGCCTTCGCCGCGGGCGGACTCCTGCTCTCCCAGACCGCCTACCGTGACGGCCTGGGCGCACCGCTCGCGGTGGTGACCCTGGCCAACCCGCTGGCCGCCGCGGTCATCGGCCTGTCCCTGCTGGGCGAGGGCCTGCGGGGCGGCGCGGCGGGAGTGCTGCTCGCCCTGGCGGGTGCGGGCCTGGCGGCCTGGGGTGTGGTGCTGCTGACCCGGACGTCCCCGGTGCCGGTGGACGACGAGCACCCGGTGGCGGCGGTACTGGCACTGGAGCCGTCGACCGCGTCCGTGGAACCGGCCCTGCGGGACATGACGGTGCCCCGGCAGCCGGAGCCGGGACACCTCACACCGCTGTAGGGCGGTCAGCGGCAGGCAAGCTCAGCCGAACCCGCGGGCGTCCTGCTTCAGCGCCGTGTCGACCGTCAGCGCGGTGGCGACGACCAGGCTCAACAGCGGCTCGGGCAGCTGGTAGTGGATCTGCAGCACGTAGTTGTCCGCGGTCGTGAACATCGTCTTGGCGAGCCCCTCCCACGTCTTCGTGATCCGGGCGACCTCGTTCTCGGTGTGGTCGACGATCGCGAAGTTCCAGGCCCGCCAGTTCTCCGCCTTGATCGCGCCGACCTGCTGCCCGTTCACCATGAGCGCGAAGTTGATCTTCCCGATCATGTTCTGCTGGACGATCTCACCGACCGGCGAACCGTCCGGACGCTCCACGATCACCCGCGACTTGAATATCTTCCCGGGCCGGGTCAGCAGCATGACCGGCTGCCCGTGGGCGTCGCGGATCTCCAGCTTGATCTTCATGAACTGATCGATGCTGTAGAAGAACCGCACGATCTTCCGGAAGGCGCTCTGCCCGACCTGGCTGACGGAGCCGAGCTGGTTGCCGTTCTGGTCCATGACCTTGTACTCGTTGGTCAGCTCGATCAGCTTGGCCTTCTGGTTGACCACGAGCACCGGCTCGGAGAACAGCGTGCCGCCGCCCGCACCGCCCCCGGTGACCCCGGCCTGCTGCTGCACCTGACGCTGCACGCGCGGGTCGGGACCGGCCGACTGCTGAGGCATCTGCGGCGCCTGCTGGACCGGCGGGGCCTGCACGGCCTGTGCCTGCCCCGCCCCCTGCTGGTCCTGGTGGGTGTGCTGGGTCCACTGCGCCCCGTCCCAGTAACGCAGCGTCTGGGACGCTCCGTGCGGATCGGGGTACCAGCCTGCAGGTGTGTTCGAATGCGTGGTCACCGGGGCACACTACCCCGGGACCACTGCGTTCCGGCCAGGTGGACGACGGCTCTCCGGGCGGCTTTACCTGGTGATTACGGCGGGGTCGCTCACCCCGGGACGCCCGTTCTCGACATGTCCGGCGAATCGCCTGAGGAACGCCGCGTCGACGTCGGACGTGACCGTGAGGTCGTACCAGCGACGGCTCTTGGCGAGGCGGAAGGTGTGCCGGACGGTGGCACCGGCCCGCACCGTGAAGGTCCTCGCGGGGTCGCCGTAGCCGCTCGCGACCTTCGGACGGGCCGTCGTGGAGCCCTTGTTGGTGAAGGTCAGCTCGACGTCGTCACCTTCGTGGCGGGCGGTGACCTCGAGACCGGCGCCCTTGTTCGACCCCTTGAAGACGCGCAGGAAGCCCGCCGGTCCGTGCACGGTCAGGTCGTACGACCCCTTCGAATACGCCGAGTTCCAGGTGTCCGAGACGCTCTTGCCGGCCTCGGTGGTGTAACTCCAGGGCCCGTCCGTGCGGTTCCCGGAGGTCACCAGGAAGGCGCCGCCGGCCTTGGCCCCGGAGGCGAAGGTGAGCGTGAACCTGCCGTTCTTCGCATCCACCGAACCGTCCACGCGCGGGGCGTACTTGAGCGGGCGGGCCGGGCGCAGACCGCGCTCCTGCTTGGGCAGGGCGCCGACGGCGGGCGGGACGGGCACGTAGTCGGGGTGGCGCTCGCGGTCCGGCGGCTCGTAGCCGTCGGTGTCCGGAAGGACGACCGGCTTGGTGTCCCTGCGGGAGAAGTCGAAGGCCGCGGTCAGATCACCGCAGACCGCGCGCCGCCAGGGCGAGATGTTGGGCTCGTGGACGCCGAAGCGCCGCTCCAGGAAGCGAATGATCGAGGTGTGGTCGAGCGTCTCGGAGCAGACGTAACCGCCCTTGCTCCAGGGCGAGACGACGAGCATGGGCACCCGCTGACCGAGGCCGTAGGGGCCGGCCGGGTGGCTGCTGTCGCCCTTGTAGACGTCGAGCGCGGGATCGGCCGTCGACTTGCCCTGGGCCGCGGAGCCGGGCGGGAAGGCGGGGACCACGTGGTCGAAGAAGCCGTCGTTCTCGTCGTAGGTGATGAACAGGGCCGTCTTCGCCCACACCTTGGGGTCGGAGGTGAGCGCGTCCAGGACCTGGGCGATGTACCAGGCACCGTAGTTCGCGGGCCAGTTGGGGTGCTCGGTGAAGGCCTCGGGGGTGACGATCCAGGAGACCTGGGGCAGCTTCCCGGCCTTGACGTCGGCCTTGAGCTGGTCGAAGTAGCCCTCGCCCTTGGTGTAGTCGGTGCCGGTGCGGGCCTTGTCGTACAGCGGGTCGCCGGGCTTGGCGTTGCGGTACTGGTTGAAGTAGAGCAGCGAGTTGTCGCCGTAGTTGCCCCGGTAGGCGTCCGGGATCCAGCCCCAGGAGCCGTTGGCGTCGAGGCCGTCGCCGACGTCCTGGTAGATCTTCCAGGAGACGCCGGCCTTCTCCAGGCGCTCGGGGTAGGTGGTCCAGCCGTAGCCGACCTCGTCGTTGCCGAGGACCGGGCCGCCGCCCTGGCCGTCGTTGCCCGTGTAACCGGTCCACATGTAGTAGCGGTTCGGGTCGGTCGAGCCGATGAACGAGCAGTGGTAGGCGTCGCAGATGGTGAAGGAGTCGGCGAGGGCGTAGTGGAACGGGATGTCCTCGCGGTTCAGGTACGCCATCGTCGTGGACCCCTTGTTAGGGACCCATTTGTCGTACTTGCCCCCGTTGAAGGCGGCGTGTCCGTCGTTCCAGCCGTGCGGGAGGTCCTGGACGAACTGCATGCCCAGGTCGTTCGCCTCGGGCCGGAAGGGCAGGATGTCCTTGCCGTTCCGGTCCGTCTGGTGCCAGACCGACTTGCCGTTCTCCAGGGTCACCGGGCGCGGGTCGCCGAAGCCGCGAACGCCCCTGAGCGAGCCGAAGTAGTGGTCGAAGGACCGGTTCTCCTGCATCAGGACGACGACGTGCTCGACGTCCTCGATCGTCCCCGTGCGGTGGTGGGCCGGGAGCGCGGCGGCGCGCTGGATGCTGTTCGATAGGGCGGTGAAGGCGGTGGTGGCGCCCGCCAGTTGGAGGAATCTGCGCCGGTTGACGTCGGACATGAGTGAGGGAACCTCTCAATCCTGCGCATCGATGGCCCGAAGGTGACGGAAGGTGCGCGCAGCGAGTGTTCCAAGAGCAACAAACGTCAGGGAAGGGTCCGGTGGCGCTGATGTGAAAGTCGTGGGTACGGGAGGTGTGGCCGTCCTCCGCCTCGGCTCGTCACTGGTCTGCCCGCGACTCCCGGAGACCGCGCACCCGGACCTGCGCCGCCAGTGCCCGCTTCGCCACCGCCGTCCCCGACCTCAGCGCGGCCACCGGATCGGGCGCCTCGTCGAGTTCGATCAGGACCGTGTCCGCGCCCGGCGTGCGGGACATCGCGTCCGCCCAGCCCGGCCAGTCGACGATGCCCGTGCCCAAATCCGTCATGTACGGCTGCTGTCGTGCGTACACCGTGTCGTCGATCGTGAGGTGGACGTCAATCGGGGCCACCGCGTCCTTCCAGTGGGCCAGGGCGATGCGCGGGGTGTGGCGGCGGGCCACCGCGACCGGGTCGCCGCCGCCCAGGGCGATGTGGCAGGAGTCGGGGCACAGCCAGACGTAGCGCGGGTCGGTCAGGGCCATGAACAGGTCGATGTCCCGCTCGTACCAGAGGGTGCTGTGGGACTCGGTGTGGAAGGCCAGTCTCACCCCGTACCGGGACACCGCCTCGCCCACCGCGTGCGCGATGTCGGCCATGCGCGTCATGTAGGCGGAGTCCACGAAGAAGGGCGGCCGTGTGCCGTACGTCGTCCTCATCGGCAGCCCGGTGACGAGGATTTCGGCGCCCACCTCGGCGAGGAACGCGGCACGGCGCTCGGCGTCGGCGACGATCGCGGGGAGGTGGTCGCCGTGCCGCCAGTCGGGGGCGTCGCTGTCGGCGACGAAGGCGCTGACCACGGTCAGACCCCGCGCGGACAGTTCGCGGCGGAAGACCTCCGCGCTGCCGAAGGCGCGCAGGGCCGAGTTCACGTCCCCGGGCGCGAACGTCAGCTCGACGCCGGTGATCTCGGTCTCGGCGAGCGTGTCCAGCACCCGCTGCCAGAAGCGGTCCGGATGATCCGCCGCCCAGGCGCGGACCGCGTCGGCGGAGTCCAGCTTCCAGAATCCGGGGTGGTAGAAGGTGATGACGTCCGTCGCGAAACGAGGACTCATTCCGCTCCCCCGCGCGCGTTGTAGACGACGACCTGGTCCGACTCGTCCACTGCCTCGCGGTAGTCGCGGAACACCGCGAGCGCCTCGTCCCGCAGGACGTCCTGCACGACCTCGATGCCGCGGGTCTCGAACTGCTCGGCCCAGTCGGGGCCGAGCGGGCCCTCGTCGAACGTGGTGATCTCCTCCAGTTCCGGGCCTTCCCCGGCGACCACCAGGCCGCGTACCCCGGACCACATCGTGGCGCCGTAACACTGCACGCAGGGACGCCAGTTGACGACCAGTTCGTGCGCGGGCAGGCCCTCGCCGCCTAGGTCCCAGCTGCCGGTCGCCGTCTGGGCGAGGCCGAGCGCGACGACCTCGGCGTGCGCGCTGGAGACTCCGGTGGACAGGACGACGTTGACACCGACGGAGACGATCCTGCCCGACTCCCGCTCGGCGACGAGGGCCGCGAACGGACCGCCGTTGCCCTCACGCCAGTTGCGGTCGGCAAGGCGGTGCACGAGACGCATCCGGTCCTCGCGCGAGGGGGCGGCGGCGGGCGTGTCGGCGAGTTCGTCGTCGATCCAGGCGGGCAGGGCCACGCGGTATTCCTTGGCGATGTCGATCACTGTGCTGTTCCTCTCGGTGGTTCAGATGCGTGCGGTGACGGCACGGGCGGCCCGTACCGCGGTGACGGCGCCGGTCAGGGTGACGTTGGCGGCCATCGCCGTGGGTACGACTCCGTTGCCCGCCAGATACAGGTTGTCGAAGCCCCACACCCTGCCGTCCGGGTCGACCACGCTGGTGCCGTCGTCGGTGACGCCTGCCCGGACGGTGCCGGTGAGATGCAGGGACGAACCCGGCGGCAGCACCGTGGCCTCGGTCGCGGGGTCGAAGGCCCCGAATTCCTCGGCCACGCGGCGGACCTCGTCCAGCGCCCGCCGGATCAGAGCGCGGTCGGCCTCGGAGTACTCGAACTCGACGCGGATGCGGGGCAGGCCGGCCAGGTCGGTCTCACGCGCCGAGAACACCAGTCGGTTCTCCGGGCGCGACTCGACGGGGACGTACAGCGACAGACCGACGGAGTGCGCGAGCGGCCGTCCGTCCTCGTCGACGTAGGTGCGGTTCATGATCTGGCCGTGGAAGGGCTGGGCGGGCCCGTTGCACGGCAGCCACAGCGAGTCCGTGCTGAACTCGCCGGGACGTGGCAGGGGCAGGGCGTCGAGGTCGAGGCCGAACCGGTCGAGGTCGAGCAGGACGCGGGCGGTGACGAAGGCGTGTTCGTTGAGATGACGGCCCAGGGACTCGGGCCGGATGCCGGAGGCGAACAGGAGCTGCGGGGTGCGCAGGGCGTCGGCGCACACCACCACGGCGTCGGCGCGCAGTTCGGACTCCCTGCCGTCGGCGACGCTGCGCAGGCGGGCTCCGGTGACCCGGTCGGCGTCCCGGACGAGGGCGGTCACGAGCGTGCCGGTGAGCAGGGTGAAGGCAGGGTCGCCGCCCGCCGCGAGCGCGGAGAAGATCGTCCCGGGTGCCGTGCGGGGCATGGGGCCCGAGTCAGTGGCGGTGACGGCCATGGGCATGGGCTGCGGACCCCGGTCGGCCGGGCCGATGCCGCCGTAGCGGCGGCGCAGCACGTCGAGGACGAGTTCGCCGACCTTGGTCGGGCCGATCGCGGCGGGTGTGACGGCGAGGAGCCCGCGTGCGGTGGCGAGGTCGGCCGCCCAGCTGTCGGGGTCACCGAAGTCGAAGACTTCCTCCGGGGCCGGCCACGGGGTCGCGGCGGTCCAGTGGACGCCCATTCCGCCCGCGTTCCAGGCGAGCGCGGCCCGCGGCATCGCTTCGGCGTCCTGGCCGAAGGCGAGCGCGTGGAACATGCCGGGGGTGAGGTCGGTGAGCTCGGCCGCGATGTCGCGGACCACCTCCGCACCCGTGTACATGCCCTGGATGCCGGTGGCGGTCTTCTCGTTGTAGCGGGACCACAGGTCGGGGTCGTCGAGGTCGTGCAGATGCCGTCCTGGTGTGCCGCCGATCGGGGTGCCGCCGTCGGCCATGGTGATGTGCAGCGTCGGATCGCTCTCGCGCAGGAGGCGGGCCACGAGGGCTCCCATGATGCCGCTGCCCACGATGAGGACACGGGTGCGGGGAGTGTGGGTCAACTGGGGCTCCGAGTACGGGTGTTGTGGGGGTCAGTCGACCGGGACGAGCGGGCCGAACAGTTCGGTGTCCATGCGGTCCAGGGCGAGTTTCACCGCACCGACGAGCGGGGCGTCGTGGCCGAGCGCGGTGGCGCGCAGTTCGACCGCGGGGGTGCGGGCGGCCCGCAGCGCGGCCCGCAAGCGGGGCAGCAGGACGTCGGCCGCGTCCTCCAGACCGCCGCCGAGGACGATCAGCGAGGGGGCTACCGTCCAGGACAGGGTGGTGAGGATCGACGCGATGTTCTCCACGAGCTCGTCGACCTCGGCGAGCGCGGCCGGGTCACCGGCCCGGGCCGCCTCGAACCGGGCGAGGGCGAGGGCGCGGCGGGCGGGCAGCGGTGAGGTGAGTGCGGCGACGGGCCGGTCCTCGATCGACCCGGCCGGCAGCGAGCGCGCCTCGACGATCTCGCCCGCGGCGCCGTCGAGTCCGCGGTGCACGGCCCCCCGGATGAGGATGCCGAGGCCCGTCCGGTTCCCGAGCATCGCCCAGACGACGTTGTCGTGATCGGCGGCCACGCCCCGCCAACGCTCGGCCAGCGCACCGAGGTTGGTGTCGTTGTCGGCGAACCAGGGCACCGGGAGGCGGCGGCCGAGCTCCTCGGGCAGGTGCACGCCCTCCCAGCGTGTGGTGTGCACCAGGCGCCGTACGACTCCTTCGTCGTCGATGGCACCGCCGGCCGCGACGGCCCCGGCACGCAGCCGCTCCAGCGAGCCGCCTGCGTCGTCGAGGGCCTGGAGGACCAGTTCGGCGGCGTCATCGAGGGTGGTGCGCGGGTCCTTGTAGGCGCGCAGCGGCCGGTGTGCCCGGCCGAGGATGTGGCCGCGCACGTCGGCGACGACGGCGGAGACGTCGACGGTGGTGATGCGCAGGGCCGCCAACAGGGCGTGTTCGGCACGCAGTTCGTAACGACGGGCCGGGCGTCCGGCGCAGCCGCTGTTGGGCACCCGGTCGAGTTCGGTGACCCAGCCCGCCTCGACGAGCGAGTCCAGGACCAGCTCGATCGTGCGACGGGACAGGCCGGTCTGCCCGGCCAGTTCGGTGAGCTTGCGCGGCCCGGCCGACACCGCCAACGCCCGCAGGATCACCGAGGTGTTGACCCGCCGTACGGCGCTCTGGTTCATGCCGGCCGTCAGCACGCGTCCCCTCCCGTCACCGGGTCGTACTCGCCCCGGGTGTCGGCTGCGAGCGGTCGGCCGTAGGTACGGGCCGGGTCGCCGAGTCGGCCGACCGCTCTCCCCCAGGCCGGTGTCCCGCCGCCGACGAAGTCGACGAGGTCGGCGTGCATCCGGGCGGCCAGCTCCGCGGGTGGGTTCGGGCCGAGCGCCTCGGGCACTCCCGGTGCGTCGAGCACGTCGAAGAAGAAGGGGAGGTCGACGCAGTGGACGGCGCCCCCGAGGGCCGGGGACGGCCATTCGAACGAGTAGAGCCAGGTGCCGGCGGATGCCTCGCGGCGGGCGGCCGCGGTGCGGGGGCAGGCGGAGCGGAACAGGGTGTCCGTGATCCGGGTGCCGGCCGCGCGCGCCCTGCGGTCGCCGTGGCCGTCGAACTCGTCTCCCGTGGCGCCGAGCAGCAGCGGCACGTCCTGTCCGTGCACGGCCAGTCCCTCGGCGGGCGGCACCGGCAGGATGTCGTCGCCGACGACCGGCCCGAGCACGAGTACGTCGTCGTCGCTGCGCAGGTCGAGCACGCCCCGCTGGAGCAACTCCGGTGCGCACGCGGCGAGTCCGGCCCGGGTGGGCGGCACACCCAAGCGCTCGCCGAGCCGTGCGAGGAAGTCACGGACCCGGGCCGCTTCCACCTCGAACAGGCCACCGGACAGACTGACCGCCCGCTGGAACCGCCCCCGCCCGGCGGGCGACGACAGCAGCCCGAGCACCATCGCTCCCCCGGCCGACTGGCCCGCGACGGTGATCCGGTCCGGGTCCCCGCCGAACGCGGCGATGTTCCGCCGCACCCAGTCGAGCGCGAGCAGCAGGTCCCGCAGCCCGAGGTTGGTGGGGACGTCGTCCAGTACGGCGAATCCGTCGACGCCGAGCCGGTGGCCGACGGCGACGGTGACGACGCCGTCGCGGGCGAAGGCGCGGCCGTCGTACCAGGGGCTCGCAGGACTGCCCGCGAGAAAGCCGCCGCCGTGGATCCACACGAGCACCGGGCAGCCCACCGCGTCGGGGGCGGTCACGGAGACGTTCAGTATGTCGTCGCCCGGCACCGACGGTTCCGGGATGGTGGTCACCGCCGACAGCGGCACGCGTTGCGCGGTGGCACCGGGGAGGGTGGCGTCGTACGGCTGCGCGAACGGCCCGCGCGGGACCGGCGCGGCGAACCTTCGTGGGCCGGTCGGCGCCTCGGCGTAGGGAATGCCCAGGAAACGCCGTACTCCCTGCTGTCGGCGTCCGACGACCGTGCCGGCCGGGGCCTGGACCGTGACCGTCGAGCTCATCGCAGCCCCGTCCCCGCGATGCCCTGCACGAAGTACCGCTGCAGGAAGAGGAAGAGGACGAGGACCGGCAGCATCACGACGATCGCCCCGGCGAGCAGCAGGCCGTAGTCGGTGACGTGGGCGGCGGCCTGGCTGGTGGCGGCGAGGCCGACCGGGAGGGTGTAGGTGGACATGCTCTGGGCGACGACCAGCGGCCAGATGAAGTTGTTCCAGGAGTTCAGGAACGCCATGATCGTGATCGTGGCGACGGCGGGGCCGGCCAGCGGCAGGAAGATCCTTACGAAGATCCGGAACTCGCCCGCGCCGTCGATGCGGGCCGCTTCGAGGAGTTCGTCGGGGACCGACTGGGCGTACTGGCGCATGATGAAGACCGACAGCGGAAGTGCCGCGCCGGGCAGGGCGATACCGGCGAGGGTGTCGGCGATGCCGAGGTCGACGGTGATCACGAACTGGGTGACGAACACCGCGGTGAACGGCACCATCATGGCCGCCATGACCGCGCCGAACGCGAGCCGCCGGCCGGCGAAGTCGAGCTTGGCGAGCGCGTAACCGGCGGCCGACGCCGCGACGATGTTCCCGCTCACCACGATCAGCGCGACGACCACACTGTTGAGAAGGAACCGGCCGAAGCCCTGGGTCTCGAACAGCCGCGTGAAGTTGCCGAAGGTGAGGTGGTGCGGGAGCAGGGCGCCGGGATCGGACCGGATCTCGTCGAGGCTGCGGAGCGAGCCGCTCACGCCCCATACGAAGGGCAGGGTCGTGAGCAGGGCGCACAGCACGAGGGCCGCGTACAGCGCGGGGCGGGAGACACGGCTCATGTGCGCGACCTCAGCAACCGGAACTGGACGACGCTCACCACGGTCACCAGGGCGAGCATCACGAAGGACGCCGCCGAGGACATCCCGAACTCGCCCGCCCCGAACTGGCGGTAGGTGTAGAGCGCGACCGACTCGGTGGAGCCGAGCGGGCCGCCGCCGGTGAGGAGGTAGGGCTCGTCGAAGACCTGGAGGTAGAAGACGGTCAGCAGGACGGAGACCATGAGCGTGGTGGGCAGCAGCAACGGCAGTGTGATGTGCCGGAGTTGCTGCCATCGGCCGGCTCCGTCAAGTGCGGCGGCCTCGTACACGTCCCGGGGCACGGCCTGGAGGCCGGCGAGGAACAGCACCATCGCGATGCCGAAGTTGCGCCAGACGCCGAGCAGGATGACGACCGGCATGGCCAGGTCGGGATCGTCCAGCCAGTTCGGTCCGGCAAATCCGACCGCGCCGAGCAGCTTGTTGACTGTGCCGTCGAGGTGGAAGGCGTACTGCCAGATCAGCGCGACCGCCACGACGTTGGTGACGACGGGAGCGAAGAAGACGGTGCGCAGGACACCGCGCAGCCGGTGGATACCGGAGTTCAGCGCGAGGGCGAGCGTGAAGCCGATCCCCATCGTCAGGGGGACGCCCACGGCCACGAAGAGGGCGGTGTTGAGGATGTCCCGTACGAAGGTTTCGTCCTGGAACAGCCGGAGGTAGTTGTCGACGCCGGTGAAGTCGACGGCGAACGGGGTGCGCAGGTCGGCGCCGCGGATGTCGGTGAGACTCAGCGCGAGCGCGGCGACCGTGGGGACGGCCGTATAGACCAGGAAGACGAGGCCGAACGGGGCGAGGAACAGCCAGGCGACAGCGGTGCGGCGGGCCCGGGACGCCTTGTGTGCCGCTGTTCTCGGAACGGCCGTGGCCTTCTCGGCGGCCGGTGCGAGAGTCGTGGTCATCGCTTCGTGCCTGTGCCGACGCTCTCGGCGTAGGCCTGGATGTTCGCGGCCGCCTCGGCCGCGGTCTGCTTGCCCTTGGCGACGGCCTCCATCTCCTTGCCCAGCCGGGTCGCGACCTGCTGCCAGGTGCTGATCTGCGGGAACGCCCGGGTGGTCTTCAGTTGGGTGAAGAAGGCGTCCAGCAGTGGCTGACTCTTGATCGCCGGGTCGTCCCAGGCGGAGATGACGGCCGGCATCGAGCTGTACGCCTTGTACTGCGCGACCTGGGTGCTCGGCTTCGCCAGATACCGTACGAGCTTCCAGGCGGCGTCCGTGTTGCCGCTGTCGGCGAGGACGCCCCAGGTGCCGCCCGCGGAGAAGGAGACGCTGCTCGACGCTCCGGCGGGCAGCGGGGCCGTGGCGACGTGCGAGGCCGTCCAGCCGCTCTTCTTGGCGGCGGTGTCCAGCTGACCGATCACCCAGGGGCCGGTGATCATGCTCGCCGTCCTGCCGGAGACGAAGTACGGCTGTGCGTCCAGGAAGGTCGGCCCGCCGGTGTCGGCGGTCCCGGCGGTGAAGAAGGCCGCGTTGTACTTGAGGGCGTCGACCATCTGGGGCGTGTTCAGGTTCCACTTGCCGTCGGAGCCGACGAGGGAGCCTCCGGCCTGCCAGGCGTACATGGCGGCGTCCTGGCCGTTGAAGATGTCCCAGCCGATGTCGGCCCCGAGCCCGTGAGTCGCGCCGGCGCTCTGGAGTGCCTTGAGGAACGGCTCCATGTCGGCCCAGACGGTCGGTGCCTCGACGCCCGCCTTCTTGGCCAGATCCGATCGGTAGACGAGCGCGTATGTGTAGGCGTACCAGGGCACGGTGTAGGCCACCTCGTCCACGACTCCGGCGTCCCACAGGCTCTTGAAGAAGCTGCCCGGAGCGACCAGTCCGTCCGGCACCGGTCGCAGGGTCGACGGGTCGAGGAACTGCGCCTGCGACTCGGGGAAGAACTGGGCCACGTCCGGTCCCTTGCCCGCCGCGATCGCCGCCTGGAGCTTGGTGTAGTACTCGGCGTTCGGGATCAGCGTGGTCTTGACGACCAGGTCGGGGTTGGCGGCCTTGAACGGCTTGACGACCGTGCCGAGCACGTCGGCGTCGCCCTGGGCCGCCCAGACGTTCACGGTGCCGGTGGCCGGTGACGTGTCGATCTTCTCGGCGCTCTTCTTGGCGCCGGAGGCTGCGGCCGCGTCGCCTTCGCGCCCGCAGCCGGCCAGGGGAAGCGCGGCGCCGAGGGCCATTCCGGCGGTCAGCCGCAGGGCGGTGCGGCGGGAGAGGTTGGGCACGGGGACTCCTGTGACGCGGGATGCCTCACGAATACGGAGGGCGGTGGCGTGATGTGTCCCGACGCTATGAACCGCGTGTTTCGGCCACGTGGCGGTCCTCGCCCCGAATAATTTCGGAACTTGTAGCGAAATCGGTGCGGCGAGGGCCCGGTGCGCGTGCCCGGGGCGGAGTGAAGGGCTCGCGGGCGTGGGCAGTCAGCATGTTGTCGAGCATGACCACGTCGCCCTCCCGGT